>JANNQK010000324.1:0-32441 GCA_031400715.1 Actinomycetes bacterium
GCCCCCCGCCTTGTTGTACGACGGCTTCCTGTACCCCCGCCCCCGTCGTCGACGCGGACCGGCCAGGGTCCACGCCGAACGGGCCGTCCTCAGGCCTTCTGGAGCTTCTTGAGGAGCGACAGCTCACGCTGGAAGTCGGCCGCGGCGTCGAAGCCCTTGTAGACGCTCGCGAACCGCAGGTACAGCACCTCGTCGAGCACCCGAAGCCGTTCGAGCACGGCTCGACCGACGCGTTCACTCGTGAGTTCGCCGTCGGCGAACCGCAGTTCGTCTTCCACGCCTTCGGCCAATCGCTCGATCTGGTCGATCGTGACCGGCCGACCCTTGCCGGCAGCGCTGACACCACGGACGATCTTGGCCCGGTCGAAGGGCTGGCGGATGCCGTTGGACTTCACGACGATCATCGGCACCTCTTCGAGGCGCTCATAGGTGGTGAAACGATGTGAACACCCCGAGCACGACCGCCTGCGACGGATCGCGACACCCTCGTCCGACTCACGCGAGTCGATCACCTTGGTGTCATCGAGGTGGCATCGCGGACATCGCATCGACGCCACGCTAGCGGACCCGATCACGGGAGGTTGAGCGTTTGACCCACCTGGATGGAGGCTCCGCCGTTGAGCGAGACCATTGCATCGACGATCTGCGAGATGTTCCTGCCGGGATACAGCCGCTCGGCGATCGCCCACAAGGTGTCACCCTGATGAACGACATAGGCGGGTGCATAGCCGGCATCACCGGTGGTGGTGCGGCCGACCGCGGAGCCGGAGGCAGGTACGCCTCCGCGGTCGGCCAAACCACGCTGGGCCACCGAGCCGACGGACAGCACCAACGCCACGACGAACACCACCGCGCCGACGCGGCGGCGGACGAACATGGATCCGTTGGGGAGGAGGCTGTACGGGACGGTGTACCGGGTGGGCAGTGGGCCCGTCGAACGCAGCCCGGAACGGACGCCGGTGGAGGCCGACGGACGGGGCGAGACGCTGCAACGGGGGGCGAGGGAAGCCGTGACTGCCGACATGGTGGGACCTGTGATGACCTCTCGTGTGTGACTGGCTGTGACTGGCTGTGACTGGCTGTGACTGATTGTGACTGGCTGTTCGAACAGGTGTTCCCGAACGAACGTTCGTCAGTATGGCGGGCGAACACTCGTTCGTCAACGGTCGATCGCAGGAAAATCGAACATGTGTTGCACGAACAGATGTTTGACCTGAGCCACGAACACGCGTACGCTCGTGGTCATGGCCGAAGCGACCTCCACCACCCTCACCGCACGTCAGAAGGGCATCCTCGACGTCATCGAGACGAGCATGCGCGAGCGCGGCTACCCGCCGAGCGTTCGTGAGATCGGCGAGTCCGTGGGACTCACCTCACCGTCCACGGTGCACAGCCACCTCGCGTCGCTCGAGAAGATGGGGTTCCTCCGTCGCGATCCAACCAAGCCCCGCGCCCTCGAGGTGCGGTACGACCCGACCTCGGGAGCAGCCATCGAGCGACGTCCCGTGCGGCACGTGCCGTTGGTGGGCGATGTCGCCGCCGGCACCGACGTGTTGGCCCAGGAGAACGTCGAAGAGCTGTTCCCCCTGCCCGAGGACTTCACCGGCACCGGCGAGCTGTTCATGCTTCGAGTCCGCGGCGACTCGATGATCGAGGTCGGCATCATGGACGGAGACTTCGTCGTCTGCCGGTCGCAGACGACCGCCAACAACGGCGAGATCATCGTCGCCGGCATCCCCGGCGGCGAGGCGACGGTGAAGACCTTCCAACGCACCGGTCGCACGATCACGCTGCTGCCCGCGAACCAGCGGCTCGAACCGATGGTGTTCCAACCCGACGAGGTCAACATCTTCGGGCGGGTCGTCACCGTCATGCGCCGGCTCTGAGCCGACCCATTGAGCTGACCCGCTGGGCTGACCCGCTGGACTCACGATGGTCAGCGGCTGATCACGCCCCCGGCGGTGCCGGCCAACTCGCACCACCGGCTGGCGGTGCCGGTGGCGCGGGCGGCATCGGTGGCGCAGCCGTCAGCGGCGCCTGGTACACGGGCGCCGGGTTGGCACTGCCCGACCCCGGCCCGGGGGGAAGATCGGCACCGGCCGCGGGGCGGCGGCGCATCCCGAACACGATGCACAGGCCTCCCAACACCACACCGACGACGAGCGCGATGATCGCCATCGTCTTCATCGACGCAGCGGTTGCTCGCGGGTTGCGACCGATCGCGATCGCGAACTCATCGTCGTCGGACGTGGCGGTGATCTCGTAGTCGCCTGCCTCGGCGATCTCCACCGATGACACCGATCGACCGATGAATCCTGCCGCGTCGTAGTCCTTCGAGTCGTCGTTGTCGAGGTCGAGCTCGTCACCGCGGTCGTCGACGAGCACGATGTCGACATCGGGGAGATCGGACGCGTCACTCACGTCTCCGAAGTCGTAGTCGGCGTCGTCGTTCGAGCAGTCGCCGCGCAGGTCGGCGATCTCCCCGCGAGTTTCCACGTAGATCGTGTACGTGCCCGATTCATCGAACTCGAGGCTGGTCGTGCATCCGATCGGCGCCCGAGCGAGGTTCTGCACTCCCTCGTCGTAGTTCGATGAACTGGCGAGGAACAACACCGTGCCCGCCACCAGACCGGATGCGGCGAGCAGGGCACCGACGCCGATCAGCCCGGCCCGACGACCACCGGCAGACGTGGGAGCGAACGGTTCACCGGGCTGTTGCATGGCCGGCTGTTGCATGGCCGGCTGTTGCAGCGGCGGGAGCCCGAGAGGTGGCTGCCCGAGAGGGCTCTGCGGCGCACCCGGATCGCCTGGTCCGTTCGGGCCACCGACGGGCGGGAACTGCTGATACGACATGTTTTCATACCCCCAGTCGCCGAGCGACCTGGTCGATGCGGTCATCAGGTTGTACCACGGCGACGCGCACGTTGTTGGCACCGCCGCCGCCGTAGAAGTCACCCGGGCTCACCAATGCCCCGCCTGCCCGCGCGAGCTGCTCGGCGAACCCCCAACCGTCTCCTGCGTCGAACCACAGGTAGAAGCCACCTGCCGGCAGCGGCACCTCCAGTCCCGACCACCTCGACAGCACGCCCGCCAGACGTTCGAGGCGACGCAGGTATCGATCTCGCTGCACGTTCACGTGGACGTCGTCGGCCAGCGCGACCGCTCCTGCGGCCTGCGCCGGCCCGGGCACCAGCAATCCGACGTGCTTGCGCACTTCTTTGAGGTAGGTGACGAGCGCTTCATCGCCGGCGTAGAAGCCGACGCGAAGGCCGGCGAGATTCGATCGCTTCGACAGCGAGTGCACCGCCACCACGCCCTCGATGCCCTGCTCGAGAATCGTGCGCGGCCGGCCCTCCCAGGTGAACTCCACGTAGCACTCGTCGCTGAACACCGGCACACCGTTCGACCTGCCCCATGCCGCCGCCACGTCGAGATCGCTGAGCGCGCCCGTGGGATTCGATGGGCTGTTCACCCACAACATCAGTGCACGGGCGGCATCGGTCGGGTCGATCGCCGCGAGATCGAGGCCACCGTCGGGTCGCGAGGGAACCGCAACCGGCCGACAGTTGGCCAGGATCGCACCCATCTCGTAGGTCGGGTAGGCGACGGCCGGGTACAGGACGGTGTCCCGAGATGGCGTCCGGAGACGAAGGTAGTGCGGGGTCGTGGCGACGAACTCCTTGGTGCCCACGCATGCAGCGATCTGATCGAGCGTGACGTCGAGGCCGAAGCGACGCTCGATCCACGAACGGATGGCGCTCCGAAGGGCGACGGTGCCGATGCTGGGTGGGTAGCCCCGTTCGCTGTCGGACGACGCGAGCGCGTCGATCACCGCCGCCGGTGGAGGATCGCACGGCGTACCGATCGACAGGTCGACCATGCCGCCCGCGTGGGCTGCGCACAGCGCGGCCAGGCGATCGAGCTTGTCGTACGGGTACGGCGGCGGCACGAACCCCTCGGCGATGCGATCCACGTGATCCATGTGCAACATCGTGTCAGTTGTGCACCCGCGCACCCAATGCGACGGGTTCAGCTGGCAGGCACGACGAACTCGGCGAGACGGCCGGCTGACGCGTCTGCCAGGCGGGCGCGCACGCGCACACCACCTTCTTCATGGCTGCTCGACACCACTTCACCTTCGCGGTGCACCGCCGCCAGCACGTCGCCTCGCTCGTACGGGATCAGCAACTCCACCGGCGCGGTGATCGTCCGCAACCGGTCGGCGAGTGTGGCGAGGAAGTCATCGATGCCCTCTCCTGTCGCAGCACTGATGGCGACCGACCCCTCGTGGTCGTCCACCAGTCGTTGGATGGCGGCCGGCACGAGGTCGGCTTTGTTGAAGACGATCAACTCCGGCACCGAGTCGGCCTCGATCTCGGCGAGCACCACCCGCACTGCGGCGATCTGACCCTCGGGATCAGCTGCCGCCGCGTCGACCACGTGCACCAAGAAGTCGGCCTCGCTGGCCACCTCGAGCGTGCTCTTGAACGATTCGATCAGACCGTGGGGCAGTCGGCGCACGAATCCGACGGTGTCGGTGAGCAGCACCGGTTCACCACCCGGCAGGGAGAGTCGCCTGGTGGTGGGGTCGAGCGTGGCGAACAGGCGGTCCTCGACCAACACCCCGGCCTGGGTGAGCCGGTTCAGCAAGGTGCTCTTGCCCGCGTTGGTGTATCCGACGATCGTGACCGACGCGAGACCGCTGCGCCCTCGGCTCTTGCGCTGCAGGTGCCGGGTCTCGCGCAGGTCGGCGAGATCGTGCTCGAGTCGACTGATGCGCTTGGTCAGCGTTCGGCGATCCACCTCGAGCTTGGTCTCGCCGGAGCCGCGGGTTCGGGTACCCACGCCGCCGCTCTGCTGTGAGAGGTTCGCCTTGTTGCCGCGCCGCAGCCGAGGGAGCCGATACCGAAGCAACGCCAACTCCACCTGCGCCTTGCCCTCGAGGGTGTGCGCGTTCTGAGCGAAGATGTCGAGGATCACGGCGGTGCGGTCGAGCGCGGTACGCCCCAGCAGCTTCTCGAGGTTGAACTGCTGCGCCGGACTGAGGTCGTTGTCGAACACGACCGTGTCGGCGTCGACCGCGAGGCACATCTGTCGCAACTCGTCGACCTTGCCCTTGCCGATGAACCAGGTGTGATCGGGCTTGTCACGCTTTTGGACGAGCCGTCCGCCTTCGTCGGCACCTGCGGTGTCGATCAGGAGGGCCAGTTCGTCGAGGCCCGCCTCCGTGTCGGCATCGGTGTGACCGGGCAGCGTGACTCCGACCAGGATGATGCGTTCTCGTTTGGTGCGCTCGATGAGCGTTGCGCCGAGTGCTTCCTGGTACGGATTCGTCATGCTGAGGCCGTGGTCCCTTCGTGGTCCGACTCTGTGTGACCTGAGTCTGTGTCGTCTGACTCGTGCTGAGATGGTGAGATGGCGAGGTCGAGACCGTCGAGGTCGACCTCGAGTGTGGCGATCATGACCGAGGGGCCGATGAGCGTGACCCGACCCGGCGCAGGTTCGTCGAGACGAACCTTCGCGCGACCACCGTCCATCTGCACAACGATTTCTGCAGCGCTGGCGGGCACGAGTCCCCACGCCTTCGACGCATAGGCACTCGCGCACGCTCCCGTGCCGCAGGCCTCGGTGATCCCGGCGCCACGTTCGTGCACTCGCATCCGGATGACGTTCGGTCCGTCGCCGGGTTCGACGATCTCGAGATTGGTGGTCGGTATCTGCTCGCCGAGGTGGCGAAGGTCGACGACACTCACGTCGTCGACCCCCACGACGGTGTGGGGGTTGCCGGTCGACAGATGCATCACCGGCCGATCGGGATGGCAACCGACGGCGGCCCAACCGTGGGGCTCGACCCCGGGAAGGATCTCGCCCATGTCGACGCTGGCCTCGATCGTGTCGGGCCGCTCGGTGGCGAACAGGTGCACTCGCCGCAGACCGGCATCGGTGACGATCGTGAGCGGATCGAGGTCGCCTCGTCGAACTGCCAACGCTTGGGCGAAGCAACGGATTCCGTTGCCGCTCATCTCGGCTCTGCTGCCGTCCGCGTTGTAGAGCCACATGCGGGCCGAATGGTCGGGGTCGCTCTCGGCGATCAACAGACCGTCCGCACCGATGCCGCGACGCCGATCGCACAACCTGACCGCCAGCGCCGGCAGCTCGGCCGGGTCGACGGGAGGGTGGAACGCGACGAGGAAGTCGTTGCCGAGTCCATGGTGCTTGGTGAGCTGCAGGGAGGTCACGACGGCGGTCCGATCAGTCGCGCGAGGTGGTCTTCGATCTCCCCCACCGACTCGGCGACGGGATCGTCGTGGATGTCGATCCAGCGTATGCGCGGGTCGCGGCGGAACCACCGCTCCTGACGCACCGCGAACTGTCGCGTGCGCAGCACCACCTGAGCGACCGCCTCGTCGAGGCTGATGCGCCCATCGAGGTGCTCGATGACCTCCTTGTAACCGAGCGCTTGGCGCGCCGTGCGCGACAGCCCGGGGAACTCCTGCAGCAGTTGAGATACCTCGTCCGGAAGACCAGCAGCGACCATGCGATGCACCCGATCCTCGATACGTCGCGCCAGCACCGGCCGTGCCCACCGCAGGCCGAACTGAACGAACGGCACCGCCGGGTACGTGTCGAGACCCGGGCCGAAGGAACTGAACCGCCGACCAGATCCCAGACACACCTCGAGCGCTCGAACCACCCGCCTGGCGTTCGACGGTTCCATCTTCGCGGCGGCGATCGGGTCGAGTCCGGCCAACTCGGCGTGCAACGTCGCGACCGACCCGGTTTGGGCGCGGTGCTCGAGCACCGCTCGGATCTCGGGCCAGGTGCCGGGGATCTCCATCGGGTCGGTGAGGGCGCGCAGATAGAGCCCGGTGCCGCCGACCAGCAGCGGCACCTTGCCTCGCGAGTGGATGTCGGCCAGTGCCGATGACGCCGCGGCCGAGAACTCGGGGACGGCGAAGTCGTGGTCGGGATCGACCAGATCGAGCAGATGGTGCGGCACTGCGGCACGGTCGGCGACGGTGGGCTTTGCCGTGCCGATGTCCATGCGCCGGTACACCTGCATCGCATCGACAGCGACGATCTCGAATCTCCCAGCCTGCGCCGCCGACCGAGCCAGCGCCATCGCGACATCGCTCTTGCCGCTCGCTGTCGGCCCCAGCACCACCACCGCCGACCCGTGGTGGTCGAGGGTCACCGGCGCTCGCTCAGAACGCGGCGACGGCGATGCGGCGCTTGTGCGACGGTTCGGCCACCAACTCACGGAAGACGCCCGTGAGGTGGTGCGGGGCGGCTCCGGTGACTTCGACCGTGGCATACGCACCGATACGCACCGGCAGTGGTGGCGTGAAGTGGACGAGCTTGTTCTGACGCGTGCGACCCGAGATGACACTCGGATCCTTGCGGCTGGGGCCCTCGACGAGCACCTCTTCGATCCGACCGATGCGGTCGCGATGCTTGATGAGCGCACTCCGTTCGACCACGATCCGCAGACGCTCGAATCGCTCGGCGACAACCGCCGGATCGACGAAGTGTTCGACCATCGTCGCTGCCTCGGTGCCGTCGCGAGGCGAGAAGATGAAGGTGTAGGCGTAGTCGTACTGGGCAGCTGCGGCCACTTCGAGCGTGCAGGCGAAGTCGTCGTCGGTCTCGCCGGGGAAGCCGACGATGATGTCGGTGCTGACCGCGAGGTCGTCGACGACCGCTCGTCCCGTCGCCAGTCGCTCGAGGTATCGCTCGGCCGAGTACCCGCGGTGCATCAGCGCGAGCACCCGATCGGATCCGCTCTGGAGTGGGTAGTGCAGGTGCTCGCACACCGCGGGCGAGCTCGCCATCGCCGCGAACGTCTCGGGCCTCATGTCCTTCGGATGCGGACTGGTGAAGCGAACCCGACGCATGCCCGGCACCGCCGCCACCGAGGTGATCAAGTCGGCGAACAGCGGCCGCAGACGTGCCTGCTCGTCACCGTCACGACGCTGTGCCAACTGCAGGTCGCGGCCGTAGCTGTTCACGTTCTGGCCGAGCAGCGTGACCTCGGTGACGCCGTGGCCGACCAGATCGCGCACCTCGGCGACGATGTCGTCGAACGGCCGACTGATCTCGACGCCGCGCACCGCCGGAACGATGCAGAACGCACACGAGTTGTCGCAACCGATCTGGATGGTGACCCACGCGTTGTACGACGTCTCTCGTCGCGCCGGCAGCGCCGACGGGAACAGGGCGTGATCGTCGATCACCGCCTCGTCGAGGATCTCCGTGATCGGCCCGTGCGCCGTGGCATGGTGCAGCAGTTCGGTGGCACGGTGCACGTTGTGCGTACCGAGCACCACGTCGGTCCATGGCGCCTTCTTCTGGACGAGATCGCGGTCTTTCTGTGCCAGGCATCCGGACACCACGATCTGGCGCCCCTCCTTGGCTTCCTTCCACCGCTTCAGGTGTCCGAGGTTGCCGTAGAGCTTGTTGTCGGCGTTCTCGCGGATGCAGCAGGTGTTCAGGACCACGACATCGGCATCGTCGTCGTGGTCGACGGCGACCAGGCCGTCGGCATCGAACAGGCCAGCGATGCGCTCGGAGTCATGCTCGTTCATCTGACACCCGTAGGTGTGCACGACGTAACGGCGCGGGATGCTGGTCACGTCGGTGAAGGCTACAGACGCCTACCCGTCACTCGGGCTGACGGGTGCAGGGCAACCCCGGATCGCCGGCCGGGACCAGCCGGCCGGCGATCGGTTCGTCAGACGTGGATCGTCAGCTCTCGATGTCGATCGCGACACCGAGGGGCGCTTCGTCGGCCTCGGTGAACTCGTCCTCGCCGATGCCGGCCTGACGGCGCACCTTGTCGGAGACCTCCATCATCACCTCGGGATGCTCGAACAGGTAGTTTTTCGCGTTCTCGCGACCTTGGCCCAGCTGCTCGCCGTCGTAGGTGAACCAGGCCCCCGACTTCTTGATGATGTTCATGTCGACGGCCATGTCGAGCAGCGAGCCTTCACGGCTGATGCCCTTGCCGTACATGATGTCGAACTCGGCCTGCTTGAACGGTGGGGCCACCTTGTTCTTGACCACCTTCACACGGGTGCGCGAGCCGGTGACCTCGGTGCCGTCCTTGATCGACTCGATGCGACGGATGTCGAGACGTACCGACGAGTAGAACTTCAGCGCGCGACCACCGGGGGTGGTCTCGGGCGAGCCGAACATGACGCCGATCTTTTCGCGCAACTGGTTGATGAAGATCGCGATGGTGTTGGTCTTGTTGAGGTTGCCGGTGAGCTTGCGCAACGCCTGGCTCATCAGCCGGGCCTGCAGGCCCACGTGGGTATCGCCCATCTCGCCTTCGATCTCGGCACGAGGTGTGAGCGCGGCCACCGAGTCGATGACCAGCACGTCGATCGCACCGGAGCGCACGAGCATGTCTGCGATCTCGAGCGCCTGCTCTCCCGTGTCGGGCTGGGAGATGAGGAGCTGGTCGATGTCGACACCGATCGCCTTGGCGTAGATCGGATCCATCGCATGCTCTGCGTCGATGTAGGCGCAGATGCCGCCGTTGCGCTGTGCCTCGGCCACGACGTGCATCGCAAGGGTGGACTTACCCGAGGACTCCGGACCGTAGATCTCGACGACGCGACCTCGGGGAAGGCCCCCGACGCCGAGGGCGAGGTCGAGCGACAGCGCACCGGTGGAGATGACGTCGATACCCAACGTCGTCTTTTCGCCCATGCGCATGATCGATCCCTTGCCGAACTGCTTGTCGATCTGGGCGAGGGCCATGTCGAGCGCCTTTTCGCGGTCGTTGTTGTTGCTCATCGTCTGCTCCGTTCCTGCCTGCTGAGTACTGGTTGATGTGGTGCCCCAGGATTCGGGGCTGGGGTCGTGCCGACCCGATGTGGTTGTGGAGGGCACCGTACGAAGAGGGTGTGACACGAGCGGTCGCCGCCGCCGTGGGTTCGCTCTCGTGCGGAGCTGACTGCTCGAACGACACGACTGTAGTTACGAACGGACGTTCGATCAAGCATCGAACGCCGAATGTGCAAGATTTCTCGCACAGCGCTCCGACGTGTCTGATCGGGCCCGGTGCGGCCGACGACCGGGTGCACACGCGCCACTAGCGTCGGCACCATGACCAGTACGCCACAGAGCACGCCACCGGCTCCGAGCTTCGACACCATCGCGATCGCCGTCGACGGGCCGCGCGGCAGCCTCACGCTCAACCGACCCGACAAGCTGAACCCGCTCAGCACGCACACGCTCCACGAGATCGAACTGGCCGCGCGATGGTTCGACGAGCACCTCGATCTCAAGGTCGTCGTCGTGAGTGGCGCCGGTCGGGCGTTCTCGGCGGGCGCCGATCTGTCGGCGTTCAGCACCTCTGCCCCGCCCGAAGATCGTCAGCAGGGCTGGCGCATGGGCCGCGCGCTCGACGAGATGCGCGCCGTCACCGTGGCCCGCCTGCACGGGTGGTGCGTCGGCGGCGGGCTGATCGTCGCTGCAGGGTGCGACCTGCGCGTCGCGTCGCGCTCGGCGCGGTTCTCGATCCCGGAGGTCGACCTCGGCATCCCGTTGGCGTGGGGTGGCATCCCGCGTCTCGTGCGCGAGATCGGCCCCGCCCTCACCAAGGAACTGGTGATGACGTGCCGGCCCTTCGACGCCGAGGAAGCGCTCCGGTGCGGCTTCCTCAACCGGGTGGTCGACGACGACTCGCTCGACGGCGAGGTGGAATCGTTGGTGCAGACGCTGCTGGCCAAACCCAAGCTCGCCCTGCTGGAGACCAAGGCTCACGTCAATGCCGTCACCGAATCGATGGTGGGGACGGGTCGGAGCTGGGCCGATGCAGACGGCCTCGGCGCCGGCCTTCGCGACCCGGAGGGTCGAGCGAGTGCCAACGCCTACATCGGGCGCCTGCGCCGCTGATCCGATCTCACGTCGGTGACGCGGTGCCTGGGCGGGCGCCGGTCTCGACGTCGACCACGCCGGATCTCACCGCCGCCGCTGCCGCGTCCAGCTCTGCCGGCTCGGGTGGGTGCACCGCCAGGTCGAACGCCAACCACGCCGTGTAGGTGAACGGATAGATGGCGATCGGCAGCACGAACGCAACCCCGAACAGCAACAGCACGAACGGCAGCACCGGGATGTCGGGGGCTGTGATGATGAAGCCGACGGTCATCGCCACGACGAGCGTCCCGAAGGTGACGATGGTGTTCACCGTGACGGCGCCCAGCTCGAAGCCGTCTTCGCGGTGCCAGGCGATGCCGCACGTGCGACACCGCTCATGACGCTTGAACCAGCGCAGGATGAAGGTGCGGCGCGATCCACACCATGGACACTCGAGCAACAGAGCTCGGCACAGCATGCGCAGGAACCGAGGGCGAGACGGGGGCATCACGAGTCACGTTACGTCCGCCGCGACACCCATGCGGCTGCACTTCTGGTGATGCGGCACCGACGGCGCAGGGTCGCGTGCTGGGTCGGGGCGCCGGATGGGTCACAATGGGCTCGTGCGTCGATCATTCGCCGGTCTGTTGTTCGGTGTCGCCTTTGCGTTCGCCTGTCTGGCCATCAGTGGGTTCCTGCTCCATCGCACCGCATTCTCGCCCGACCGCGTCGCCGACCAGGCCGAATCGATCATGCAGGACGAAGAGGTGCAGCGAGAAGTCATCGAGGCGCTCTCCGACGGAACCGCCGACGCGATGTATCCCGGCGACCCCACGGGCGCCGCACGCGTGCGCGACAACATCGCCGTCGTCGCCAGCACGCCGGCGGGTGCGCCGCTGTTCGGCTCGTTGCTCACCGGGGTGCAGGCCGTGCTGATCGGCGATGCCGCCGGCCCGGTGGTGGTCTCGCCCGAGCAGTTGATACAGATCACCCGTGACGAGCGCGCCGGTGCGCTGCAGCCGCTCGAGGTGGTCGTGCCCACGTTGGGAACGCTCGACGTGATCGACGGCATCCTCGGTTGGCTCGTCCCCGTGAGCGGCATCGCCGCGATCATCTTCTTCGTGTTGTGCTTCTTGGCGCGGCCCGAGCGCGCCGCGCTGTTCCGTACGCTCGGCATCGGGTTGATCGCGCTCGCCGCGCTCGCGATCGTGTTCAGCTACGTGCTGCCGAAGTTCATCCCACCGCTGCTCGACGAGAGCGCCTGGGCCCGCACGCCCGCGCTGATGGCCGACGCCGGGCTCGGGCTCACGTTGTTCGCGGCGTTCGTGCTCGCCGGCGCCGGGGCAGCGTTGTTCGCCGCCTCGACCCGGATGGGCCGATCGCGGCGCTGGAGCACGCCGGTCAGCACCTACCGCTACCGCGAAGAGCGCAGCTGGAGTTGATCGCCCTCAGGCGATGAGTTCGTCGACGAACTCCTGGAACACCGCCTCGTAGCGCATCGCGTCGTGCTCGCTGTGCAGCACCGAGATGAGCCATTGCTCGTCGAGGCCGGGCGGCAGCAGGATGCCGCGGTTGATCCCGTGCATCCACTGGGCAAAGGCGAGGTCGAAATCGGTTGCCTTGTAGTCGCGGTAGTTCTTGATCGGCTCCTCCGACCACGTCACGCATCCCTTCGCGCCGAACTGCACCGTGTGCGCCGGCAGACCCGCGGCGTCGATCGTGCCCTGGCACGCGGCGACGAGCTTGCTGTTCAGCGCGTTGACGGCGAGCTGCACCTCGGGCGTGCAGATGTCCTGCAGAACTGCCTTGGTCGCGGCCATGCACAACGGGTTGCCGTTGTACGTGCCCAGGTGCAGCACGCGGCCTGAGGTGATCTGGTCCATGCACTCCTGCGTGCCACCGAACGCGCCGATGGGCAAGCCGCCGCCGATGCTCTTGGCCAAGCAGACGAGGTCGGGCTTCACGCCGAGGACGCCCGTGGCGCCGCTCCACCCGGCGGTGATGCCGGTCTTCACTTCGTCGAAGATCAACATCGTGCCGTACTTGCGGGTGATCTCGCGCACTGCCTCGAGGTAGCCGGGCTGCGGCATGCAGATCCCGATGTTCTCCATCACCGGCTCGACGATGAACGCTGCCACTTCTCCGCTGCGGAGCACGCGCTCGAGCGCTTCGGGATCGTTGTAGGGGATCACCAGGGTGTCGGCGAGCACCGCGGCGGTGATGCCTGCGGTCGCGGGGATGGGCGTCGGGTTGTCTGCCGGTCCGGCGAGCTCGATCTTGGGCTTCATCGAGATCATCACCTCGTCGTGGTGACCGTGATAGCCACCTTCCACCTTCACCAGCTTCTCGCGACCGGTGATGCCGCGAGCGACACGGATGGCATCCATCGTCGCTTCGGTGCCGGAGTTGGTGAACCGCCACATCGGCAAGCCGTAGCGCGCGGCGAGCAGTTCGGCCACGTCGGCGTTCATCTCACACGGCGTGACGAACAGCGTGCCGTTGTCGAGCTGGCGCTCGACGGCTTGGCGGACCAGCGGATGGCAGTGGCCGGCGAACAGTGCGCCGTAGCCCATGTCGTAGTCGACGTAGCGGTTGCCGTCGACGTCTTCCATCCAGGCATCTTGCGCCCTGCTGACGACGATGGGATGGGGGTCGTAGGCCTGGAAGCTGGACGGCACGCCGAGCGGCAGCACTTTCCGGGCGCGCTCGGTGGCGCGTTGCGAACCGACGGTTCGCTTCATGTACACCTGCAGTTCGCGGGTGGTGATCTGCCGAGCCCGGGCGACCAGTTCGTCGTGGCGGATGGATTCCGTTGCACTCATGTTGGTTCCTTTTCGGATTACGTTCTCGCAAGCCTAGCTCACCACGGAATCCGTCGTGAACAGCGCGATTGGCGACGCTTCGCAACGCTCCTGAAACTCGCCCACGGCGATCCCCCGGTCGCTCGACGGTGCCGCTTTCGCTGGCTTCGGAACGCTCCGGAACCAGGCTCCAACCGTCGACGTGCTCCCCGGAACCGTTGGTGGAAGTGCGTGCCGCGTCTGGCAGACTAGGCACCCTTCATGGTGGCCGTAGCTCAGTTGGTAGAGCTCCAGTTTGTGGTACTGGCTGTCGCGGGTTCGAGTCCCGTCGGTCACCCGAGGCCTCACGGCCGCACGTTGTGGGCCGGCGGTGTGGATCTCTACACTGCCGGACCGCCACACTCGCCAGCAACTCGCCCCTCTAGCTCAATGGCAGAGCAACGGACTCTTAATCCGCAGGTTCTCGGTTCGAGTCCGAGGGGGGGCACCACGAAGTACCTGGTCAAGAGCACTTTCTGAGACCAGAGTTCCTCCCACGCTACAGTCCGTGCCGCGAATCTGCCGCGAAAGGGTGGGTCGAACATGGGGACGATGCGTGAGCGGGCCCAGGGCACGTGGGGGTTGAGCGTGGCCGCGGGCACACCGCTTGGCTTGTAGGTGTTCGGACGGCTTGTTCTTGGTGTGGGTGGCAGACTGCGGTGATGTGGTCGTCGGGCGGTGTGGGATGACGGGTCGTGCCGCGGACCTACTCACGGAGCCGGCGCGAGGTCCAGCGCTCCCGCGGCCATCGTGATCAGCACGCGCTTGGTGACCGGCAAGGTGAGGCCGGCGTTGCGTCGCAACTCCATGAAGGACTCGACACTCGTGACGAGGTGCAGCATCGAGGTCGCTTGAGCGCGCGGCATGCCGTTGAGGCGACCGGCCTTGTCGAGGCGGCGCACCAGTCGATCGATCGACGCGCGTTGGTCGGCGCGCTGCTCATCGATGAGCCTGAGCGCGCCGGGCTCCAGTTCGGACACTGCCTTCAGGGTCAGGAGGATGTGTCCCTGCACATCCCAATGGTCGCAGCAGGCCGTGATGGTTGCGCGGACTGCGTCTGCGGGGTCGTCCATCACCAGCGCGTCTCGAATCGCGCGCATCTGCTGCCCGCCTGCGCAGCGGACCGACAGCGCCTCGAGCACGCCCAGTTTGGAACCGAACCGACTGAACACCGTGGCTCGCGAGACGTCTGCTGCAGCGGCCAACTCGGCCACCGATGCTTGCGCGAAGCCTCCACTCACGATGAGCAGCTCCGCAGCCTCGAGCACGCGATCTCGCGTGATCGAGGCGTCCGTGCCGCGCCGTCTGCCAACTGCCGCATATGCCATGGATGCCAGAGTAACAACCCATTGCGACGCATAGTCCAGACTATGAGTCTGGACTCATGATCCAGACAATCGCACGAAGCGAGGGCTCGAAGCGGCACGCCTGCTCCTCGACCACGCCGCATCGGCGATCGACGCTGCCGCCAGCGCAGGCCAGCCCATCACGGAGCTGCTGCGGGCGAGACTGCGAGCTGCGATGAGCCACGCCGCCACGGTCAGTCGGTCGGTACTGTCGACGTGTCAACTGCTCGCCAGTTCATCGGCCGTCTACACCGCTCACCGCATCGAACGATTGATCCGCGATGGTCAGACGGCCGCTCAACACATGATCCTCTCCCCAACTCACGCCGACATCTTCGGTCGGCTCACGTTCGGCCTCCCGGCCGACAGTGCGGTGTTCTGAGGGTCCTCGGTCGCCTCGCTGGCCCGTGACCGCGCCGCTGGACCTCCGGCTGCCGAGGGCCAGGGCATCCGCCCGATCGGTGTGGCCTCCTGGTGGGGTCGTGTCACACCCGTTTCATAGGATCGAAGTCAGTCGTTCCGTGTTCCCCCGGGACGTGATCGAGACCGAAGGGTCTCCTCGTCATCACGAATGGTTGATCGGCTCCACCTGTGCTGGGTGGGGCCGGGGGAAGGAGCGTGTATGTCCACGGTCGTCGACGATCCCTTGGTGGATCCACCCGAGATCTCCGACGAAGAGATCCTGCAACGCTGCCGCGACATCGAGGCCCGCCGCCGCGCTGATCTCGCCGAGCACATCACTCTGTTGCGGGAGCTGGAGCGGCGGAAGCTCTACTACGCCGACGGTCACCGCGACCTCGCCGGCTATGGGCGAGCAGAGTTCCGGTGGGCCGACCGCGACGCCAAAGCCCACCGTGATCTCGAACGCCTCTGCCGCACCTGCCCCCAGGTGCTTCAAGCGCTCACCATCGGGCGCGTCGGCTCAGCGCAGGTGTTCTTGTTGGCGCGTCTTGCGCGTGCACCCCGCGTCGGGATGTACGTGGCGGAGCAGATCGACGACTTCCTCGATCACGCTGCCAAGCTTTCCTACCTGGCGTTCGAGCAGTACGTGATCGCCTGGAAATGCCTGATGGACCAGGACGGACCCGATCCGGACCGAGCCCACCGCAACCGCAAGGCATCGCTCGGGCACACGGGGTTGACCGGCAAGTTCGACGTGGAAGGTCCCGCGTCGGATCACGCCAGGTTGAAGCTGATGCTGGCCCATTTCGAGGAGATCGAGTTCCACCGCGACTGGACCGCTGCAAAGGCCCAGTGGGGCGACGATGTGAGTGCGGACAAGTTGCTGCGCACAGCGAGTCAGCGTCGGTACGACGCGTTCCAGGAGTTGCTCCGCCACGTCACGCTCCCGAAGCCCGTCGACCCCGACCTGCAGGACCGCGAGGCATCTGACGTAGACGAGAGCCCTGAGCCGGACGGGCCGGTCACCACGGTGCTCAACATCGTGATCGATGCCGAGTCCGCGGTGCACGGTCTGGAGCAATTGCTGGGGATCTCGACGATGGCGCCGGTGCGGTCGCCGTTCGGACCCGGCAGAGCGTTCTGCCACACCCTCGACGGCGACCCCATCGCACTGCGCGACGCCGTCCTCGCAGGGATCGCCGGCAAGGTCCGGATCGTCCTGCGTGGCGGCGACGGGCTGCCTACCGCCATGTCCTCCGCTTCGAGGCTGTTCACCGGCGCCATCCGGGATGCCGTGTTGATGACAGCGACGCACTGCACACACGACGGGTGCATCGTTGCCGGTTCCAAGTGTCAGATCGATCACCTGCATCCCAGCTCACAGGGTGGTGAGACCTCGGTCGGCAACGGCGCGCTCGCCTGCGGGCACCACAACCGATGGCGATACCTCGCCAAGGTGAACGTCGTGCGACTCCCCGACGGGACCATCGCGACCTTCCGGCCCGACGGCAGCCGCATCGCCCCACCCAACTGAACCAGCGTGACCTCGACCGACCGAGGACCAGGCCCGGCAGGGCCCACACCGACGCGCCCCGGCTCGCGTGCGTGTGGACCGCACGGCCGAAGGGACGCCACCGTCTCGTCCCGGACGCTACCGTCGGTCCGAAGTCCTCAGAGTGGAAGGACCGGTTCTGGAGGAGATCTCGATGACACCGTACGAAGCAGGACAGGTCTTCGTCACCCCGGCCGCGTAGGCCGATCCTGAGCTGTTCCACCGAGCGTGCGCCGTGTTGCGCCGCGACGACCCGGCGCCGGGAAGCGAACGTGATCGGGGATGCGCGCAAGTGCGTCGACCTCGTCGGGCCTGCTCGAGTGGATACGCGTTCGGTTCCACCGGCGACAGGCGACCTTCGCTGATCGCGGCGACGATGTCGGAGAGCATCGCGGTGTTCTCGTGCTGGTTGCGACTCACCCATGCACCCCAGTCGACGCCCGTGACCCGACGGTTGCGCAGCAGGACCTGGTTGGCCGGCAACTGCGGGATCGCACCGGACGCGAAACCGATCACCAAGAACTGTCCGTCCTCACGCAACGCCCGAAGGGCCTGCTCACCCTGGGTCCCGCCGATGGGGTCGTACACCACGTCGACGCCGGTGCCATCACCGGTGAGCTCGAGTGCGAGTTCCTTGGCGCGCGCCTTGACGTCTTCGACGCTCGAGTGTCGATCACCGCCACCGCGCCGCGATCCGAGGCGGCAGCGCGCTTGTCGGCCGACGACGCAGCTGCGATGACGGTCATCCCGAGCGACCGGCCGACATCCACCGCGGCGAGGCCCACGCCACTTCCCGCACCGAGCACCAGCATCGACTGCCCAGCCGACACCCGTGCCCGCTTGGCGAGCGCGAACCACGCCGTTGAGTAGCTCTGGGTGAAGGTCGCCGCCTGACCGTCGGTCATCGATTCAGGCGTCGACGCAGCCCGTTCGGCAGGCACGACGACCTCGCTCGCATACCCGCCGAGGCCGACGTTGGTGAACGCGCGCTGGCCCACCTGCAGGCTCGTGACGTCGGCACCCACCTCGCTGACCACACCCGCCACCTCGTTGCCGGGCACGAACGGAAGCGGCGGTTTGATCTGGTACAGCCCCTGCACGAACAGCGCGTCGACGAAGTTGACCCCGGCCGCAGTGACCGCGATGCGGATCTCGTCCGGTCCGAGCGGCAACCGATCGCGCTCCACGACCTGGAGGTCGGTGAGAGGACCGAAGCTGTCGCATGAAACCACCCGCATGACCGGCGACGGTACTGCCAAGCTGGTGGGTGATGCGCCTCGAACCTTTCACCCTGCGCGGTTCGCGCGTTCAACTGGAGCCGCTGTCCGAGCACCATGCCTCGGCACTGCTCGCCGCAGCCGCCGATCGCGCCACGTTCGGGTTCACCTTCGTGCCAGGCGACCTCGACTCGATGCGCTCGCACATCGCAGTGTTGCTGGGTGATGCGGCGAACGACACGGCCCTGCCGTTCGCCCAGCGGCGGCTCTCCGACGGGGCCGTCGTGGGGTGCACGCGCTTCTTGAACATCACGTGGTGGGCGAGTCGAGCGACACCCGTCGAGGTGGAGATCGGAGGCACCTGGCTGGCGTCCGATGCTCAGCGCACGCCGCTGAACAGCGAGGCCAAGCTGTTGCTGCTCGAACATGCCTTCGACGTGTGGACCGTGCAGCGGGTGGCCATCTGCACCGACGCTCGAAACGAACGCAGCCGAGCCGCGATCGAACGCCTCGGCGCCACGTTCGAAGGCATCCTGCGCAACCATCGGCCGGCGGCGGGCGAGCAGTCGACGCGGGGCACCGTCCGCGACACGGCCGCGTACTCGATCATCCCTGACGAGTGGCCGTCGATCCGTGATCGCCTGTGCGCACGGGCTGCGCGATGAACGGTCGACCCGTGATGATCATCACCGGTGCAGCACGAGGCATCGGTGCTGCGATCGCCAGAGCGGCCGCCGTCGACTACGACCTGGTGATCAATCACCTCACGCCAGGCGAACATGTGCCCGTGCTGGCCGACGAACTGCGCGCCGCCGGAGCCCACGTGCTCGTGCACCGGGCAGACGTGGCCGACGAGGCAGCCGTCGTTGCGATGTTCCGTGCACTCGACGAGCGGTTCGGTCGGCTGGACGTGCTGGTGAACAACGCGGGCATCGCCGGCGGCTACGGCACGGTCGACTCGGTCGACGCGACGATGCTCGCCTCGCTCTGGTCGGTCAACGTCACCGGAGCGTTCATCTGTGCTCGAGAGGCCGTGGCCCGCATGGCGACCGACCGCGGCGGTGCCGGCGGCTCGATCATCAACATCTCCTCGCGGGCGGCCGTGCTGGGCGGCTCGGGAGAGTGGGTCCACTATGCGGCGTCCAAGGGTGCGATCGACACGATGACCAGCGGGCTCGCACGCGAGCTCGCCCTGCGTGGGATCCGCGTCAACGGCGTCCGCCCCGGCCTGGTGGAGAGCGACTTCCACCACCATGCCCCACCTGGTCGGCTCGAGCGAATGGCTCCCACGGTGCCGATGGCCCGAGCGGGAAGCCCCGACGAAGTCGCGGCAGGCGTGCTGTGGCTCGCCTCGCCTGCGGCGAGCTACGTCACCGGTGCCTTCATCGACGTGAGCGGCGGTCGCTGAGTCGACTCGACGCCGGCGAGCAGGCACATCGTTCACACCCCTGTCACGCAGCGATGGCCTCTGGCGGTTCGGCGGCGCTGTAGGTTCGAACGGAGATGCGGGCCGTCGTGATCGTCGCCAATCCAAACTCATCGAGCTTCAGCCATGCGATCGCGGCGCGATTGCGGGAAGGGCTCGAGGCCTCCGGACACGACGTGATCGTGCACGATCTCTACGCCGAGGGTTTCCGAGCCGCGATGTCGGCCGAGGAGCGGGAGGCGTACCACGGAGACGTGCCGGTGATCGACCCGCTGGTGATCGAGCACATCACCGACCTGCGAGATGCTCACACGCTGGTCTTCGTCTACCCCACCTGGTGGAGCTCGCTGCCCGCGGTGCTCAAGGGCTGGCTCGAACGGGTGATGGTGCCGGGCGTGGGGTTCGTGTTCGACGAGCGGCACAAGGTGCGGCCGGGGCTCACCAACGTCAAGCGGCTCGTCGGTATCGCCACGTACGGCTCGTCGTGGCGCTCGGTCAAGCTGATCAACGACAACGGCCGACGAACGATCCTGCGGGCCCTGCGCCTGAGCACCAGCGTGAGGACACGTTCCACCTGGCTGCCGTTGTACGGCATGGACTCGCTGGACCCGAGCGACCGCGAGCGGTTCCTCGTCAAGGTCGACCGTCTGGCCCGGTCGCTGTGAGGATCCGGTGAGGGTTCGATCATGAGGACCTATGTCGTCTTCTGTCACCCGACGCACGAGTCGTTCGTCGGCGCGGCGCTCGAACGAGTGCTCGCGGGCCTCGGCCGGGCGGGACACGAGGTTCGCGTGAGCGACCTCTACGCCGACGGGTTCCGCCCCGAACTCGACCAGCACGACCTGGCGGTGCACCGCATCGATCACCGGGTACATCCCGAGCAACGCCCCGACATCTGCCGGTACGTCGAGAACCTGCAGTGGTGCGACACCGTGGTCATGGTGTATCCCACCTGGTGGTCAGGGCAACCAGCGATGTTGAAGGGCTGGTTCGACCGGGTGTGGGTCAGGGGTGTCGCATGGGACAGGCCGGATGGAACGAACCGCACCACGCCGCTCCTGCGCAACGTCCGGACGCTGATCGCCGTCACGAGCCACGGTTCGTCGAAGATGATGAACGCGCTGGAAGGCGAATCCGGGAAGCGAACCATCACCAGGGCATTGCGCGCCGCATGCGGCATCCGGTGCCGCAGCCGCTGGATTGCCTTCTACACGATCGACCGATCGAACCAGTCGGATCGGGCCGCGTTCCTCGATCGGGTCGAGGAACGAATGTCGAAGCTCTAGACCAGCCCTAGACAGGGGCGACGTCGCCGGCGAACGCGCCTTCGGCATTGCCGTTCGACACCACGCCGCCTTCGGCTTCGATCGTCACAACAACCTGCGAGATCGTCTCCTCGCCGGTGCTGAACAGCTCGATCTCCGGGTTGGTGCCGAGCACGCCGAGGGAGATCACCTGATCGCCGATCACGCCCCACAGCTGGTAGGTCTGATCGGACGGCAGCGTGGGCAGGGCCTCGCCGACCAGGTACCCATGACCGTCCTGGTCGATCACGACGTCGGCACCGAACGAACCGTCGGCGTTGGTCAGACGGGCGACACGCGAGTCACGGTCGGCCCGGGCATCGGACACCGCCGCAGCGAGCGGCTGCTGATCGGTGGAGTCGCCGCCGATCACGGTGACTGCGAGCACGGCGATCACGGCGGCAGCGGCGGTTGCAGCAACCCACGAACCAGCGCTGCTCCAGCGGCGCGAAGCGGCCCGACGGTTGTCGTCGAAGGACAACACCGACGCGAGTTGACCAGTGGGGAGCGGCGCTTCGAGCGACGAGTCGAGATTCGCGGCGATGCGATCCCACAGACCGTCGGGCGCAGACATGCCCGACCACGCGAGCATGGTGGCCACCTCGCGATGTTCCGCCACCTCCTGCCGGGCCCGCGGGCTGATCAGCAGGTGCTGTTCGACCGCACGTCGTTCGTCGTCGCTGACCGCATCGAGCGCATAGGCGCCGAGCAATTCATCGAGTTCGATCTCTTCAGCACTCATGCGTCACCCACCGACACGCCCGAGGACGCGAGTTCGCCGCGGAGGCGCTTCAACCCGTTCCTGATCCGACTCTTGACTGTTCCTTCGGGCTCGCCCAACTCGTCGGCGACCTCGCGGTACGTGCGCCCACCGAAGTAGGCGAGCTCGACTGCAGCTCGTTCACCTGGGTGGAGCTTCTCCATGGCGGTACGGACGTGTTCGGCGAGCGCCAGGTCCCACACCGCTCGATCGAGGTCGTACCCCCCCTCTGCGGTCTCGCGGGCATCACGTTCCTCGCGCTTGCGTCGCGATGCCTCGGAGCGAAGCACATCGACCGACCGGCTGTGCGCCTGCGCGAGCAGGTAGCTGCGCAAGCTGCCACGTTCGGGATCGAAGCGCTCGGGATGGTTCCAGAGGCGCAGGAACACCTCTTGCACCACTTCCTCGGCCCGGGCCTGGTCGGAGAGGATGCGCTTGGCCAGGCCGAACACCGCACCCGCGTGTCTGCGGTAGACCTCGCCGAGCTCATGTTGTTGGAACCGTGCCAACGCGAGCACGAGGCCCGAGTCGGAAACGGCGGTCAGATCGTCACGCACGTCTGGGACTACGGAGCGACCCGAGTTCTGGATCACCAGATCTCCGAGAGATCGCTCGCGTTCGTCGACCGTTCGAACCGACCGACCACTTCGACATGGTGGGTCTGGGGGAACAGGTCGAGGGTCACCGCCCGGCTGAGGTGGTAGCCGGCCGTGCCGAGCAGCCCGACATCGCGAGCGAACGCGACCGGGTCGCACCCCACCAGCACCAGCACCGGCGCTCCCGTCGCTGCCAGCACCTCGGTCGCCGCCTTGCCGAGCCCGGTGCGGGACGGGTCGGCGATGACCACGTCGGCCGGTCGAGGAGTCCACATCTCGACGGGACTGCACACCACCGTGGCGTGTCGTCCATCGAGGTTCACCCTCGCATCATCGCACGCCGCAGCCGAGCCCTCGATCACGATGATCGATCGATCGACTCCTTCGTCAGCGGCGAGTGTCTTGGCGAACAGTCCCACGCCGCCATAGGCATCGACGATGCGACGTGCGGCGAGGAGCTCGTCACCGCCCATGTCGCGGACCGCATCCACCAACAGCTCGGCTGCGTCGGGCCCTGATTGGAAGAACGATTCGCCGCTCACGCGGAACACGTGACCCTTCACGCGCTCGTGCACCAGCGCGTCCGAACCGAGTGCGACGTCATCGGGGAGACCCTCGGGAACGACCTCGTCGGCTGCGTCCGCAACGGTCCACCACGCACTTCGTTCACCGGTCGCCGCGCTCACCCGCAACGACACCTCGGCCGCACCGCGAAAGCGGGCCGCGTGCACCAGATCGTCGAGCAACGGATGTGCGACCTGACAGCGATCGAGCGCGACCGGTTCGTTGGTCCGCGGCCGACGGAGCGCCACCCGTCCCTGGCGATCGACGGCCACCCGCATCGAGGTTCGATATCCCCATCGCGCCACAGAGCCGCCATGCGACACCGGCACGTCCGACACTCGGGCGGTGCGCCGCAAGGCCTCGCGCACCAGGTCGAGCTTCAGTTGGGCCTGGGAGGCGGCATCGGCATGTTGCCAGTCGCACCCGCCGCATCCTCGTCGTCGAGCCGGACACGGTGGCTCCACACGCGCCGGCGATGGCTCGAGCACCTCGACCACCTCACCACGGGCGAAGTCGCGCTTGGCACTCAGCAGGCGGACCAGCACCACTTCGTCGGGCAGCACACCGGGCACGAACACCACTCGCCCATTCGATTCGCGTGCGAGCCCGTCTCCCCCGGCGACCACTTGGTCGATGTGCAGGCGCACGTGGTGCTGGGGAACCGGAGCCACCGAAGCAGCGTAGGCACGACTACCCTCGCTCGCGTGTCCGCCACCTCGCCCGCACCAGCCGCCTCCTCGCCCACGAGACGCATCGAGATCGCACCGAGCGTCCTGCCGGTCGACTTCAGCAGGCTCGGCGACGAGGTGGCCGCGCTCGAGGCGGCCGGGGTCGACCGGATCCAGTGGGACGTGATGGACGGCCAGTTCGTGCCCAATCTGACGTTCGGCCCCGCGGTGATCGCCTCCGCACGGAGGCACACCTCGCTCCCGTTCGAGGCACACCTGATGGTGTACACCCCCGACGTCATGGCGGCTGACTACGTCGCTGCCGGTTGCTCACGCCTGATCGTGCATGCCGAGGCCTGCACCCACCTGCACCGCACGCTCGCGAACATCGCCTCGCTCGGCGCCACGGCGGCCGTCGCGCTCAATCCGGCCACCCCTGCCTCGGCGGTGGCCCACGTCCTCGACCTCGTCGACATGGTGCTCGTCATGACCGTGAACCCCGGCTTCGGTGGCCAGGCATACATCGCGACGATGGAGCCGAAGATCCGCGAGGTGAGGGACATGATCGAGCGCGCCGGCCTCGGCGATCGTGTCGACGTCGAGGTCGACGGTGGCATCGGGCCTGCCACCATCGCCGGTGCGGCCGGCGCCGGCGCGAACATCCTCGTTGCCGGGAGCGCGCTGTTCCGCGATCCGGAAGGTCTCGAGCACGCCGTGAGCCACCTGCGCGCGACGGCATCGGCTGCCTTCAGCTGCTGATCTTGTCGAGTCCCGCCGTCGCGGCCTTTCGGCGCTGCCGTCGTGTCGGCCTGTCGGTCACACCGAGATCGCCCAGCGATCGACCGAGGGCGAAGAACAGGTGCTTCAGGATCACCAGTCCGAGCAGGATCAGGAACGCCGCGCCGACCGGGGCAAGGATGGCCCGAAGGATGCGCTTGTCGGCATCGCGTAACGGTGTGATCACCCCCGTCTCGACGCTCGATCCGTCGAGCAGCAGGGTCCGCACCGGAGTGTCGACCTTCGGGCAGTCCACATCACCATCGTCGGCACCGGCGATCTCGTTGCCGCCGAACAGCGGGGCGGGCGCTCTCACGGTCGACGCAAGCACACGCATCTCGGGGTCGACCCCCGCACCGACGATGTAGCGCTGCCCCACGTCGAGGAAGCGCACCTCGTCGCCGTAGCGGACATCGATCTTGTCGGCCACCGAGAACCCGGCGATCGAGCCGGACAGCACCTGCTCCACCTCGAAGCGGCCGGTGACCGCATCACTGATGATCAGCTTGCCGATGAACACCACCTGCTCGACCGCCGGTGCCACACAGCCGGCGGGCACCGGGATGAGGCGCGAGCTCTCAGCACCCTGATCGTCGATCGGGGGCAGCGAGGGAACGGGGATCGGATCGGGCAGCTCGCTCGCCAGCACCATCGGGCTGATGCCCATCGCCAGCCAGCCTCCGACGACGCTGCACACCACGGCGCCCCTCGCCAGACGGCGACGGCGAAGCGATGGGCGGATGGTCACGACACTGACGCTAGTGACCTGCTCGCCGGCGCGGGTGGCAGCTTGCGGTTCAACGACCTTCGAACTTGGGGGTTCGTTTCTCGACGAACGCCCGAATCGCCTCGACCGTGTCGCGCGTGGAGAAGTTCACCGTCTGGGCGGCACCCTCGTCGTCGAGGGCCTCTTCGAGGGTGACGTTCATCGAGTTGTTGAGCATGCGCTTCGTCATCGAGATGGCGAGAGGCGGACCGGCCGCCAGACGTCGGGCCCACTCGTCGACGAACGCGTCGAGGGCGCCGTCGTCGACCACCCGGTTCACCAGCCCGATGCGCTCGGCCTCTGCCGCATCGATGATGTCGCCGAAGAACGCGAGCTCCTTGGCCCGGTGCAAGCCCACCCGCCGCGGCAGCACCCAGGTACCGCCGAAGTCGACGGACAGCCCGCGCTTGGCGAAGATCTCGGAGAACCGCGCCGTGGTGGAAGCCACCACGAGGTCGCACCCGAGCGCCAAGTTGCACCCCGCGCCCACGGCGACCCCGCGCACTTTGGCGATCACCGGCTGTGGCAGCCGGGCGAGGGCCAGGCACACGTCCGACACGTGCCGCATCGCGGCCAGTTGGTGTTGCTGCGGGCCGTCGCCGCGAGCGGTGAGATCGGCTCCGGAGCAGAACGCCCCACCGGCGCCCGTGATCACGACAGCCCGGTCGGAGGTGCTCGCCGCGATCTCGCGGAAGGTGGCCAGCAACTCGTCCCACATGACACCGTTGATCGCGTTCTTCTTCTCGGGCCGTTGAAGCGTGATGGTGACGATGCCGTCGGTGCGTTGAACGTCGATGGATTCCACGAGTGGCGACGCTACCGAGCGGCGGTCGACGCATCGTCATCGGCCCAGGAGTGCACGGCCGCCGCCCACTAGGCTGCGAGTCACCATGGCATTGTCCGGCAAGCGACTCGGTCTGGCGGCACTTGCGGTCGCCGCGTACGCGTGCATCCTCGTGGGGGTGTGGGCCGCGCGCCCGCTGCACGACTCGGTGCCGGTGGGCACCGACTGGACACCGACGCTGGCCGTGCCCCCGCTGCCTCAGCAGCTCGTGTCGCAACGGGTGACCTGCAACACGCTGTTCTCGGGTGACGCCCGGCCCGATGAGCCCTTGCCCGAGCTGACTCCGCAACCGAAGGGCCTGCCGCCGCTCGCGTTCGAGCGCGAGCCGTGCACACTGGTGCACACCGACGCGCGACGGAATCTCGCGATCAACCTGATCGCCATCGTCGGCATGTTCGGAGTGATCGGGGCGCTGGCTCGCCGGACGCGCCGCCCTGCGGACGTCGCGGCCTGATCGACGTCGAGACAAAGGCTGGTGCCGTGGGATTCAACCCGAACCGCAAGCGAGTGGCCCGTCGGAGCGACATCGTGTTCGTCGCAGCAGCGATCGCCGCAGTGATCGCGCTCGTGGGATGGACCATCTTCGGCTGACTCCCCGCCGGTTCGAAGCGGGTTCAGAATGCATGGTGAATCACCTCGACACGGGTTCCGGTGATCGCGACGACATCGAATCGGATGTCACCCCGCCGGTCGGGATGGTCGCCCAGCCAGCGAGCAGCGAGCATGCGCAACGTGTGCTGCTTGCGCTCGCCCACCGCAGCAGACGCCGTCCCGAACGTGTCGGAGGCCCGGGCCTTCACCTCGACGAAGACCAGAACCTCGCTGTCTGCCACCACCAGATCGAGTTCACCCCGATCACAACGCCAGTTGCGATCGAGCACCACGCAGCCTCGGCGCTCGTACCACACGGCGGCCTGCGCCTCGCCCCACCGACCTCGCGCCTGGTTGATCGCACCCTTCGCCGTCGCGGGCGCCCCGTTCTTCGCAGCCATCGCGCACCTCCTCACCATCGAAGCCACCGCGCGGGCAGCTGTCAGCGATCAGGGGCGCGGCGGTAGTCAACCGGGAAGCGACATCGATTCCTCCGACGGCATCGATCAGGCTGGTTGTGCGCGACCGCCGAGGGCGATCACCGTCTTCTCGATGGCGATGTCGACGATCGGGCCGCCTTCCACCCGAAGCAGATCACCCATCGCCATCACCTGGTCGTCGGTCCGCGACGGGTCATGGTGGAACAACAGCACCCGGCCGACACTGCAGGCGTGGCCCAGGGTGACCGCGTAGTTCGCGGCAGCGTGGCCCCAGTCGCGCCGCGCCGGCAGTTCGTTCGCGGTGTACTGCGCATCGTGGATCAACAGGTCGACGCCGTCGGCCAACGCCATCGCTGCTGGATGCAGTTCGCCCAGCCCATCGTCGCCCGGGCCGACGTCGTGGGGAGAGTGGTCGGAGAGATACGCGACCGACGAGCGGCCGTCGGACACTCGCAGGCCCATCGTGCGGCCACCCTTGTGCGGGATCTCCCTCGCCAGAACGGTGAAGCCTTCTGTTTCGAACACCCCCTCGTCGTAGGTCTCGAACGACCAGTCGCCCCGCAAGTCGCGAGGCGTGATCGGGAACATCGGCGGCGACATCGCTCTCATCAACAAGGTCTCGGCAGGCTCTCCTTGCTCGGGCAGCATCAGCCGGACCCTCGAATCGGGACGATCGCCGGCGGCGAAGAACGGCAGGCCCATCATGTGGTCCCAATGCAGGTGCCCGAGCAGCACCGTGCCGACGAACGCCTCGCCGCCGAGCAGCTTCGACAAATGGCGGAGCCCCGTGCCGGCGTCGAGCACCAGGGAGGGTCGTTCGTCGGGATCATGGCCGATCGCAATGCACGACGTGTTCCCGCCGACCCGGACGAACTGGTCTCCTGGTGCGGGGGTCGACCCGCGTACCCCGCACACATGCACCTGCACGTCGGGGACGCTAGTCCATCGGAGCGTCGTCGAGATCGGACCGTCCGACCCGACGAAGCCTCACGGACATCTCTTCGAGCAGCGCACTCGGCGCGGCAGCGACATCAGCCAGCGCAGCAAGGAACGCCTCACCCGGTACTCGCCACACGGTGGCATCGGTTCGGGCGGTCACCGTCGCAGTACGGGGGATCCGGCGCATCAGTCCGATCTCGCCGAACCACTCGTCGCGCTGTAGGTCGTTGAGGTGTCGGCCCGCGAGCGTTGCCTCCAACGTGCCGGCCCGCACGATGAAGAGATCGTCGGCGGCGTCTCCCTCGCAGATGACCGCGTGACCGGCTTCGACCGGTTCCTCGGTCACCGTCGATGCAAGCCGCTGAAGCGCAGTTCGTGATGCGCCTTCGAACAGTGCCAGTGAGGCAAGCGCATCGACCGTGGGACGCAATCTCATCATCTCCAGGTTCGTCGACCGAGCGAGGGCCCGCAGCGGCTGAGCCGCGATCACAGCCGCGACCGCGACGAGTGCTCCGCTCACCACCAGCGCACCGCGCAGGTCGATCCAGGCGACGAGGAGGGGCGCCGCAAGTGCGCCGGCCAACTTGCCGCCGTTGCTCGCCGACGCGACCAACCCGAAGACCCGACCGAAGACGTCGCTGTCAGCCGCTCGGAGGAGCATCACGACGGACGCCGACTCGAAGATCACGACCCCCGCTCCCACGAGCATCAGAGCGACGACTGCAACAACAGGAGACCGCACCCACCCGAGGGCCGCGATCGGCACGGCATTCAGCGAGAGCGACACCAGCAGCACCACATCTGGCCTGGCCGACCCTGCGAGCCGCTTGGTCATCGGCAGCACGGCCAGCGCTCCGAAACCGACCGCACCCGTGAGCAGTCCAATGCCGGCAGGTCCGAGGTCGAGACGTTCATCTGCGGCCAACGCGAACAACACGAGTTCGCTACCACGCACGAAGTACACGACGCAGACCAGGCCGCTCACGACGATCAGTCCCGGTGTCGCCAACACGCGCGACCATCGGCGGGGAAGCGATGTGGCTGAGGTGAGACGAGGGGATCGAGGCACCGACAGAGCCCGAATCGATCCCACCAGGGCAGCGGCGAGGGCGAAGGTCACCGCATTCAGCCAGAACGCCGATTCCGGGGTGCCCCACTGCACGACGGCAGCACCGATCAACGGCCCGACGAAGGTCATGATCTGCCGCACGGTGTTGACCTGAGCGTTCGCCGCGGAGAGAAACTCTTCGCTGGTGAGCAGGGCCAAGCCGGCGGTGACAGCCGGACGGTAGGGCGCGGCCAGCACGTAGGCGACGAGCACCACGATGAGCAGTCCGAACGCTCCGACATCGTTGCCTGCGAGCACGGCCAGCACGATCATGCAGATCCCTCGACCGATGTCGAGGCCCACGAGCAGCCGGCGCCGATCGACCACGTCGACGATGACGCCCGCCGGCGCTCCGAACAAAGCGCGGGGCCCGAGCCGGACCACGACTGCCGCAGCGAATCCGGCTGGACCGACGTCGAGACGGAACAGGATTGCGACCAGACCCACCCAGAACACGCCATCGCCCACGCCGGAGACGATCTCCATGGCGATGATCCGACGCAGTGCCGTGCGGTGCGGCGACCGACGGGCGTGGGTGTGGGTGGTCATTCGGGCTGACTCGGCGTTCGAAGACCCGCTCAGATGCTGAGATCGGGCACGGGCAGTTCTTCGACGTTGACATCTTTGAACGTCAGCACTCTGACCTTCGGCACGAACCGGCTCTTGCGGTACATGTCCCACACCCAGGCATCGGCGAGCTCCACCTCGATCACCGGCCGCGCGCTGTCGCCCGTGACGTTGAGCTTGACGTCGTTGGCGAGGTAGAACCGCCGCTCGGTCTCGACTGCGAACTTGAACATGCCCACGACATCCTGGTACTCCTGGGCGAGCTTCAGTTCGCGTTCGGCCTCGAAGTTCTCGAGATCGTCGGAGCTCACGGGAAACGCGAGATCAGCGGTCGCGCTTTTCGCGGATCTTCGCGGCCTTGCCCGAGCGATCGCGCAGGTAGTAGAGCTTGGCGCGGCGCACATCGCCACGGCGGACGACCTCGAGCTTGGCGACCGTCGGCGTGTGCACCGGAAAGGTGCGCTCGACGCCGACGCCGTAGCTGATCTTGCGAACGGTGTACGTCTCGGCAACGCCGCTGCCCTGGCGACGGATGACGTTGCCCTGGAAGACCTGCACACGCTCTTTGTTGCCTTCCACGACCTTCACGTGGACCTTGACCTCGTCGCCGGGCCCGAACACGGGCACATCGGTGCGGAGGTACTGGTTGTCGACGAGATCGGTGGACTTCATGGCGCGAACATCCTGCAGGCCTGGAGAAATGGAACAGCTAAGGATAGGGGACGGAGGGGAACTCTTCCAACAGGCGTCGCTCGACATCCGACAGGCCACCGTGCGCCTCGATCAGATCCGGTCGGTGACGCAGCGTGCGGTGCAGGCGCTGCGCATGCCGCCACCGCTCGACCTTGCCGTGATCGCCACCACGCAGCACCTCGGGGATCGCCCAGCCCCTGAACTCTGCCGGCCGGGTGTACTGGGGCTCCTCCAGCATGCCGGCGGCGCCGAAGCTCTCCGTGACGGGGCTGACCGCATTGCCCATGGCACCGGGCAGCAGGCGGGCCACCGCCTCGATGACCAGGCATGCGGCCACCTCTCCCCCGCTCAACACCACGTCGCCCACGCTCAACTCGTCGTCGACGAGGTGTTCGCGCACGCGATGGTCGACACCTTCGTAGCGGCCACACAGCAGACTGAACCCGGGCTCGTCGGGCGATGACGCACGCTCGGCCAGTTCGTGGGCCATCGCCTGGTCGAACCGCCGACCTCCGGGGCCCAGCAGGAACAACGGACGCGGTGGTCGAACGGCTTCGACCGAGGCGAAGATCGGCTCCGGCTTCATGACCATGCCCGCGCCTCCACCGAACGGCGAGTCGTCGACGGTGCGATGGACATCGGAGGTGTGCTCGCGCAGATCGTGCAGGCGCAGATCGAGGAGACCGTTGATGCGGCACTTGCCCAGCAGGCTCTCGGAGCAGAAGCCCTCGACCAGGCCCGGGAAGATGGTGAACACGTCGATCCGCAGAGCCGGCACGGTGGATCAGCCTATGGCGAGCCCCAGTCGGCATGATGGACGGATGATCTTCCACATCGCCGACCGTGATCGCTGGCGGCGATCGGTTGCCACCGGTGAATACACGGCCAGCACCATCGGCATGGAGCTGGCCGACGAAGGCTTCATCCACCTCAGCACCGCCGATCAGCTGTCCGGCGTGGTGGAGCGGTTCTATCGGGGAGTGCCGAACCTGGTGCTGCTGCACGTCGACGAGACGAAGCTGACCGCTCCGTTGGTGTTCGAGCAGCTCGACGGCGCCCCGGAGCCCTTCCCCCATCTGTACGGCCCGCTCGACGTCGGAGCCGTGGTCGACGTGACCGACCCGTTCATCGCCTGAGCTCCGCCCAGGCGGTCGGTCCAGGCCGGTCAGTCCAGGAGATCGAACAACCCGTCGGGGGCGTCGACGGTGATGACCCCGACGCCGTCTTCGCGGGTGGACGACACGACGAAGGTGACCGGCACCAGGTGACCGGTGTCGAGCTCGAGCAGGTCGTTGGCGGGATTGTCGATCACGGCGATGCAGGTGCCTCGGTCGGTGCCGCTCTGATCGACGACATGGGCGCCGATCAACTCGTGGACCCACAGCGCGTCGGCGTCGGCCAACGGCTCGCCCCACAACGGCCGGCCCGTGAGCCGCTCGGCATCGTTGCGGTCGGACAGCCCTTCGAACATCACCATCGACTTGTGCTGGGACCCGTTGCCGGCAGGCAACGGCCTCGACGACACCACAGTGAGCCACTGCTGACCGTCGAACAGACGAGCGCCGGGCTGCAGGCGTTCGAGGCGATCGGACGTGAGCGTGACCACCAGGCCACCCTTCACACCATGCGCGCGACCGATCCGGCCGATCTCGAGGAGACCCTCGAGCTTCGGGTCGGAGCGATCGATTGGCGAGGCCAAGCGATCAGTCGGCGAAGTCGACGTCGACCTCGACGCCATCGCGAACGGCGGCGGCACGCACGAGTGTGCGGATGCTCTGCGCCGTGCGGCCGCGCCGGCCGATGACTCGACCCAGATCGCCAGGGCCGACCTTCACTTCGAGACGCACGCGATTGCGACCCTCGGCGCCCTCGACGCGCACGGCCTCGGGGTCATCGACGATGGAACGCACCACGTGTTCGAGCACCGCCGTGGCGGTCGCAGCCGGAACGTACTCGCCCGTCGAGATATCGCCCGTCGAGATGTCGTCGCTCACCGGGCAGCCTTGGCTGCGGTGAACGCCTCCCATGCGCCGGAGACCTCGAGCAGCTTCTTCACTCGGTCGGTCGGCTGTGCACCGTCCATCAACCACTTCACGGCCTTGTCGCTGTCGATGTTGATCGACGACGGCTCGGTGCGCGGGTTGTAGGTACCGATGATCTGGATGAAACGGCCGT
>JANNQK010000325.1:0-1689 GCA_031400715.1 Actinomycetes bacterium
GAGATGGTGATGCCTGGTGACAACGTGGCGATCACGGTGGAGTTGGGCAAGCCGATCGCGATGGATGAGGGCTTGCGTTTCGCGATCCGCGAGGGTGGCCGTACCGTGGGCGCCGGCCGCGTCACCAAGATCACGAAGTGATCACCACGTGAGCACCGAGTGATCACTCGGTGCTCGACGGTGGCGGTCACGCGGTGACCGGCACCAGAAACAACTTCTCAGCGAACAACGGAGTGCCTCATGGCCAGAAACGACAAGCGGGTGAAGATCACCCTCGAGTGCACCGAGTGCAAGCGGCGCAACTACATCACGATGAAGTCCAAGATCAACGATCGCGAACGACTCGAGATGAAGAAGTACTGCTCGCACGACCGCCGGCACACCACCCACAAAGAGACCCGGTAGCTCGTCCGCCGATGTCGATGCCCGATCGAATCGGCGTCGAGGTCTGCGGAGGCTCCCTCGGAGCGGGCTGGTAGCGTTGGCTCGCCCTCAAAGGGCAGTAGCTCAGTTGGTAGAGCATCGGTCTCCAAAACCGACGGTCGGGGGTTCGAGTCCCTCCTGCCCTGCGTTGTTCCGACGTGCCCGGAACGGCCTGGACACTCAGGTATCCACCAGACGTCAGGCAATACTCAGAAAGGCACACATTCGATGTCACTCGACGACCTGAATCGTGAGCAGAAGCGCTCACTGAAGCGGATGGGAGCCCTGAACGACCAGGGAATGCCGACTCGCGCCCAGCCGCAGGCACGTCGCACTGCAGAGCAGCGGGTCGGCCCGGTCCAGTACCTCCGCGAAGTGCGCGACGAGATGCGCAAGGTCGCCTGGCCCAAGTGGCCCGAAGTGCGACGGTTCTCGATCATCGTGTTCGTGACCGTGGTCCTGTACACGGCCTACGTCGGCGGCCTCGACTCGCTGTTCGGCGTGCTCTCCAGCTGGTTGTACGACTGATGCCCGATCCCCACCAGCACGACCAGGACGATCTCACCGATGCCAACTCAGCGACCAACGACATGACCGACATGACCGACACGACCGACGACACCGCGATCGACGACGTCGAGACGGACGACGCCGGCAGCACCGGCGATGCCGACGACACCGTGGATGTCGCGTTCGACCTCACCGGCGATTTCGATGAGGCGGCGGCCGATGACGAGGTGGCCGACGACGAGGCCGCCGACGACGAGGTCGTCGACGATCCGTGGACGCGTCCGGGCGCGTGGTACGTGGTGCACACCCAGAGCGGGTACGAGAAGAAGGTCACGGCCAATCTCGGCGCTCGGATCCAGTCCATGAACATGGAAGACCGCATCTACGAAGTGGTCATCCCCATGGAAGAGGTCGAGGAGTTCAAGAACGGCCGGAAGCAGACCGTTCAGAAGAAGGTCTTCCCCGGGTACATCCTCGTGCGCTGTCAGATGGACGACGAGAGCTGGTACTGCATCCGCAACACCCCGGGCGTCACCGGTTTCGTCGGCCAGAGCCGTCACGGCCAGAAGCCCACGCCACTGTCGCGCCGCGAGGTGCAGACGTTCCTCGCCGCCAAGGGCGACGGAACCGGCGGCATGCCGACGCGCAAGAAGCCCAAGCTCGAGTACGAAGTGAGCGAGAGCGTCCGCGTGAAGGAAGGCCCGTTCGCCGACTTCGCCGGAACGATCGCCGAGATCAACGCCGATCACATGAAGC
>JANNQK010000326.1:0-1872 GCA_031400715.1 Actinomycetes bacterium
CGGTGTTGGTCGCCCTCCGGGCCGGTCATCACGTACGTGACCCGCCCGCCGGGGGACAGGTCGTGGTGATCCACCGAGGCCGGGTAGGTGGGCGGCCCCCACCACCGTTCGAGCTTGCGCGGATCGGCCCACAACTCCCACACCTGTTCGACGGACGCGTCGAACTCCGTGGTCATGGTGAGCGTGAGCTCGTGGGGGTCCGTGCGGACATCGGTGACGGGCATGTGCTTCTCCCTGTGTCGGTGCATGTGTGCGGGGGTGTGAGAGGGTGCGCGGGGTGTGTGTCGGTCTGTCGGTCAGAGGTCGTCGTCGAGGACGGACTGGAACCGGACGATGCGTTCGCGCCACAGCGCTTCCAGACCTTCGAGCACCCGAGCGGCGCGCCGCACCGTGGCGAGGTTGGGGTGGACGAGTTGCTCGCGGCCGCGGCGCTCCTTCGTCACCAGCTCGGCTCGTTCCAGCACGGCCACGTGCTTCTGCACCGCGGCGAAGCTCATCGGGTACTCGCGGGCCAGGGCCGACACCGACCATTCACCGTCGAGGACCCGCTGGACGATGTCACGGCGGGTGGCGTCGGCGAGTGCATGGAAGACACGATCGATCTCCTCGGCCGACTGTCGGTCCAGATCTACAACCATATGGTTGTAGATTAGCGAACCAACCGGTGTGGGTCAAGTCGATGGCGTGGGGCGCCGACATGACCGCCTCGTAGAGTGACGGCCATGTCAGCCGGCGTCCGGATCGATGCAACCCTCGAGCAGCTCGCTGCGGTGAAGTACGACGCGAACGGTCTGGTGCCTGCGATCGCCCAGGACGTGAGCGACGGAACGATCCTGATGATGGCGTGGATGAGCCCCGAGACGCTGGCCCTCACCATGCAGGAGGGCCGCACCGTCTACTGGAGTCGCAGCCGTCAGGAGGTGTGGCGCAAGGGCGACACCAGCGGCGAGGTGCAGTGGGTGCAGGAGGCGTTCTACGACTGCGACGCCGACGTGTTGTTGTTCAAGGTGATCCAGGACGGCGCAGGCGCGTGTCACACCGGCGCCCGGTCGTGCTTCTTCCGCCGGTTCGGCGCGGACCAGAGCCAATGAGCCAGCTCACCATGCGTCCCTCGCGGGACGAGTTCCGTCGGTTGGCCGGCGAGCACACCGTCGTGCCGGTGTGGACCGAACTGCTCGCCGACCTCGAGACGCCGGTCGCTGCCTACGCGAAGCTCGTCGGCGACGGCGCCGGATTCCTGCTCGAATCGGTGGAGCACGGCGAGCGATGGGCCCGGTTCAGCTTCGTCGGTCGCGACCCGCAGGCGACGATGATCCTGCGCGACGGCGCCATCACGGTGCACGGCGCGCTGCCTGCGAGCGTTCCGACCGATCGGGGCATGCTCGCTGCGCTGGACGAGCTGTTGCACGTGTACAAGGCGCCGCTGCTGCCGGATCTGCCACCGATGCAGAGCGGCGTGATGGGGTTTCTCGGCTACGACGTGGTGCGTGAGATCGAACGCCTGCCCGACACCCCGAACGACGATCGCGGCCTGCCCGACGCGATCATGAGCGTGATCGGCTCGCTCGCTGCGTTCGACCACTGGCGCCAGCGCGTGTACCTCATCGAGAGCGTGTCGGTGCACGAGCTCACGGGTGACTCGCTCGATGCCGCGTACGACGGTGCATGCCGGCGCGTCGAGCGCGCCGTGGCCGACCTGGCCAGACCGCTCAGCTACGTGGCGGTGCCGCCGCCCGAGGCGGGTGAAGCGCTGCCCGAGGTGCGCAGCTCGATGCCCAACGGGATGTACCAGCGGGCGGTCGAGGTCGCCAAGGAGCACATCCTCGCCGGCGACATCTTCCAGGTGGTCCTGTCGCAGCGGTACGACATCCA
>JANNQK010000327.1:0-16025 GCA_031400715.1 Actinomycetes bacterium
GTCGGCGAACCAGCGGGCATGACGATCCCGCAGCCCACCCAGACCACCGGTGGTGGCGTGTTGGTCTTCGCTGAACTGGCGGATCGTTTCCAACATCCCGTACCGGGTCCGACCATCTACCCGGGTGGTGGTGATCAACGACTTGCGGACCAACGAATCCAACACATCGAGCATCTCGTACTCGTCGAACCGGTCACACACCGCAGTCACCGACACCGCATCGAACCCACCAGCGAACACCGCACACGCCGCCAACACCACCTGCTCCTCTGGGGTGAGCAGGTCGTAGGACCATTGCACCGCCTGACGCAGGGTCTGATGGCGCTCCAGACCGCGTCGCGACCCTGACAGCAACCGGAACCGGTCGTTCAGGCGTGCCGACACCTCGGTCGGGGTCATCGACACCATCCGCGCTGCTGCGAGTTCGATCGCCAACGCAATCCCATCCAGGCGCCGACAGATCTCCGTCACCGCGTCGGTATCGGCATCGGTGTCGAGACCGAACCCGGCGACGACAGCCCGGGCACGTTCGACGAACAACTCCACCGCCGCCGACCCGGCACCGTCACGGACATCCAACGACGGCACCGCCCACAAATGTTCGGCACCGACTCGCAACCCCTCACGGGAGGTCGCGATCGCCGACACCGTGGTCGAGCGGGCCAGGATCGCTTCGATCAGATCCGCCGCGGCGTCGAGGACGTGTTCGCAGTTGTCGAACACCACCAACAACCGGCGCCCCGCCAACGTCTCGGCCACACTCGCGGTCACCGACCGGCCCGCCTGCGGGGTGATCCCCAACGCTGTCGCGACCGCATCAGGCACCGCAGCCGGATCACCCACCGGGGCCAACTCGACCAGCCACACCCCCTCCGGGAACTCGGGCACCAACTCAGCTGCCACCTGGATCGCCAGGCGGGTCTTGCCGACTCCACCAACACCGGTCAAGGTCACCAACTCGTGGGTCCGGACCAGTTCGGCAAGTTCCTTCACCTCGGTGTCGCGACCAACGAAACTGGTGGTCTGCCTCGGCAGATTCCCCGGCACTGCGTCCACTGTCGTCAACCGGGGGAACTCCGACCGCAACCCGTCACCGCACACCTGGAACAAATGCTCCACGCCGCTGAGGTCACGGAGCTGATGCTCACCCAAATCGACCAGATCAACACCTGACACCAGACCAGCCGCCACGCTCGACAACAGGATCTGGCCGCCATGACCCACCGCCATCACCCGCGCCGCACGATTCAGCGCCGGCCCGAAGTAGTCATCACCACGCAGCTCGGCCTCACCCGACGCCACACCCATCCGCACCGGCAACCCCAACCCCCGCTGAGCCGCCACAGCAGCGTCCACCGCCGCCCGAGCTGTTTGAAACGCGGCGCACACACCATCGCCAGTGTGCTTGAACAACCACCCACCCTCGGCCTCGACCGCCGCCCTCAACATCTCATCATGCGCAGCGAGCTCGACGCGCATGCCGTCCGGGTCGGCCTCCCAGCGTTTGGTGGAACCCTCGATATCGGTGAACAAGAAGGTGACCGTCCCCGACGGCCGCACCCCACCCGAGTCCATGCCGGAGTATCCCACAGTCACCGCCAACCTCCCCGAGCCGCCCGACCGACCTCGCACGGAATCACGCCCTGCGCACCCTCGTCACAGCAAAATCGAGCCAGTACACACCAGCAGGTGCTCCGCGTCCGATAGGGGGACGCCGATCGGACGGTCCAGTCGAGCGCCGAACATGCACACGGTCTGGCGTGGCGTGTCTCGCATAGGTGGTACGCAAAGATTCTCGATCAGGGCGGGCTATTCGTTACACGTTCGGTCCTGTCGTATGTGTCCACAAAGTGCCGGTAGGGGCGCCCCAACAACCAAGTCAGGCGACTACCTTCAGCGGCCAAGAGGCCATCAGCGGGCAGGTCCAGATCGTCGCCAGAAACAGATTCACCCGTCCGCCGACACCGGCGTCGAGGGAACGTCGCGACCCGCACGAAGAGGGCTTCGACAATGGCCGGGTGACCGGGCCGATCGTGTCGCAACACCGGTCGCGTACACTTCCTCCGTGGAGCTGCGCTCGGCGGCGAGAGCCGACACCCAGATCTACGTCATCGGCCTCGATGTCGGCGGGATGGCGATGGAGGTTGCTCAGCGCGGGCTGTCGTCGATGCTGTCGAATCGGATGGCGCACCTCGGACAGTGGAGCTTCGATGGTGCGAGGCCGACCTTGCGCATCGCCGGCGACCTCATCGGGTTCCTGCTCGAGCGGGAGCGATCGTCTCGTTTCGAACGCGTCGTCGTCGGCACGGCGGCCCCCGTGTGGCTGGGTCGTCGCGAACGGACCGACCTGGCCGATGTGATCGACCAGCGCCGCCGGCACAGCCTCGTGGCGTGCACCACCACCGTTGCGGCCGTGGTGGGCACGAGCCTTGCCGGTGCGACCCCGTTGCGAGCCGAGTTGGTGCTCAGCATCGACCTCGACGTGGGGTTCTCGGCATCGATCGTCGAGATCGGCATCGAGTCCATCCACGAGTGGTGCTCGGTCGGATTGTCGCCACAACAGGTGCGCGGCGAGAACGTGGATCGCGGCATCGTGCCGGTCGCGCGGCAACGCGAACGAGCTCTGGCCGAGCTCTCTCGGCAGGCGATCGAGCTCGGATGCGCCGATGTCGAACGTGTCGTGTGCGTCGGCGACGGACCGGTCAACGTCGTCCAGGCGATGTTCGCCCACATCACGGCCTGGGCTGGATGTCCGGTCGCGATGGTGAGCGGCCGTTCGGCGGTCGCCCGCGGCGCGGCGTTCATCGCCGACCCGGAGGGCGGCCTCGAGGTGCTCGAGCGTGGACGGGTGATGGCCGTGGCGACCGAGGCCGCCGCTGGGTCGGTCGACGTCGTCTCGACGCCTGTCGACGAGCAGGGCGACGCGTCTGGTGCTCCCAGAGGATGGGTGATCACCGGGAGTCTCGGTCGGCGCATCGGCGTGCTGATGGACGATCGCGCTGGGTCGCCGCTCGTCCATCCCGTGGTGGAGCGAGGCGCCGCGGTTCCGTCTGTCTACGAGCAGCTGTTCGATCTGGGCCCCGAAGACGGGAGCGAGGTGTACCTCGACCTGTACGAACAGGATGGATTGCTGCTGTCGGACGAGCCGTCGGAGCACCACGTCTTCGCAACGGCCCACCTCCGCGACGGCGTTCGCCGGCGACCGGAGGTCACGGTGACGTTCGAGCTGGGCGTCGACGCCAGGTTCGCCGTCGGTCCGCAACACATGTGGGCCTTGGCTTGGCGCCCCGCCGAGGTCGATGTGCTCGCAGTGCAACGTCACCTGGTCGAGGCGGAGGCACCGGACGATCGCGTGATGATCCGACCAGCAATTGCGTCGTGGACGGCCAGCTCGGCGCCGGACGGCGTGGCGCCAGACCGCGTGGCGCCAGACGACGTCGAATCAGAGTCGACCTCTCGCGACCTCGTGCCGCACGAGCTGCAGGTGAGCGTGTCCGTGGCGGACGAGCCGGAGGCGGGGGAGCCCGAAGAATCGAACCAGCCGGATCAGCCAGCGGAATCGGAAACACCGGAGGAATCGGAAACACCAGAGGAATCGGAAACACCAGAGGAATCGGAAGAACCGGAGCAGCCTGCGCTGGTCACGCCGCCGGTCGCAGCCCTGGTACCCACGCCGGCGATCGCAACAGCGCTCCAACGGTGTGAGCGGCTGCTCTCGTCCGAGGTGGGTCAGATGGTGGCCGTTCGTTCGGTGTTCGCATTGCTCGATCGCAGCGACGACGCATCTCCCGAGACCGTCGAGGCAGCGGCCGTTCGGCTCGAGGCGTCGGTGTCGGGCCGAGCCGACGATCTGGCCGACGCGATCCGGGTGGCGATCGCGGCGACCCGTCTGTCGATCGCCAACGGCTTCGACGACTGGTACTTCGGGGGCACGCTCGCCGACGTCGCTCGCGAGCTCGGCCGGGTCGTCGAACACCTGATGGTCGTGGTGGGATTGGTGTCGGCGGCCGAACAGCGCCGCTTGGTGCTCGACGCCCAGCTGTTGGGACTCGACCGGGAGCACGCTCACGACGTGGTTCGCGACCTCGTCGTACATGCCCACGACGACCGTGCCCAGGATCAGCTTCGAGACGATGACGAGATCGGCAGCATGGTGCACCTGCACCTGAACCCACAGCTCGGCCGTTTCGTGCTCGACGAGCCGCACGACGGTGGCTCCGGTGCCGACGTACGAATGCGCGTGCTCCTCAACGTGATCTGACGTGACCTGACGTGACCGGACGTGACCTGACGTGATCTGACGTGATCTCAGGTCATCGGGTTACGCGGAACGTCGAGCGACCGATGCCATGTGAGCGTCGCGGCTCGGCGCGCGGGTGGTCGAGACGTCGATCCGGTCGGCCAACGTGGCGCCGGCCGCCGATGACCCGCCGATCGAGGTGACCGGCTTCGAACCGGCCCGGTCGGAATCGATGGTGGCGGCGACGGCCTCGGCCGGCACGTGAGCATGAGCAGGCGCGACCTGGGTGGGTTCCCCTCGAACCGAGCGAACGACGCGCCCGAGGAGGTGCTCGAAGGTGTCGAGCATGATCTCGAAATCGCCCATGATCGTCCAGTTGTCGACATAGAACAGGTCGAGCCGCCGGTAGGCGTCGAACGAGGGGGAATCGCGAGCCTCCACCTGCCAGAGGCCGGTGATGCCGGGTTTCACCAGCTCGCGGCGGCGGAGGTCGTCATCGAACTCGAGCACCTCGGAGGGAAGCGCTGGGCGCGGGCCGACGATGCTCATCTTTCCGCTCAGCACGTTGAACAGTTGCGGCACCTCGTCGAGGCTGGAGAGACGCAAGATGCGACCGACCTTGGTCACCCGCGGGTCGACGTCCATCTTGAACAGCGGCCCACTTCGCTCATTGGCGGCAGAGATCTCGGCGAGGCGCTTCTCGGCGTCGACGACCATCGTCCGGAACTTGAGCACCTTGAACGGCTTGCCGTTCTTGCCGACGCGCACCTGCTTGAAGAACACCGGGCCTCGATCGGTCTTGATCGCGATCGCGATCACTGCCAGCACCGGGGCCAGCAGGGCGAGCACCGTCACGCTGATCGCGAGATCGATGACCCGTTTGGCGACGTGGTCGATCCGTCGGGGACTCGACTGTTCGAGATAGATCATCGGCTCGCGTGCGATGTGGAGCTGTCGAATTCGCTGGACATCGAAACCGGCCAGTCCGTTCGACACCTGCACGTGGATGCCGCGGCCCTGCAGGCGCTTCACGAGCACCGTGATGTCGGGGTGCTCGCTCGCAGAAGCGCTGAGGACCACACCTGTCACGCTGGTGTCGACGGCGATCCGTTCGACCTGATCGATGGTGCCGAGCCAGAGGTGCTCGAGACCGTTGACGCGAGCGTCGTCGATGTCGCCGAGCACGCCCGCGACGCGCATCCCGTAGTCGGGGTGGTCGCCGATCACCGACACGAGCCGAGCTGCATGTGAACCGGAGCCGAGCACGATCACCTCGCGGGCGCGGCCGCCGCTCTGTCGGGTGCTGCGCAGCACGGCGCGGAACACCGAACGCTCGACGACGAGGAGCGTGAGCATCGACCCGGCGCCGATGACGATCTCGGGCAGCAGCAAGGTCGAGTCCTGGCTCGCGAACACAGCCTTGTCGAGGAGTACCAGGGCGAGCGCGGTGTACACGCTCGACCGGAAGATGAGACGGACCTCGATCGCCCTCACGGCGCACAGGCGCGAGAGATAGAGGCCTTCGTACCTCATGATCCACAGGGCGGTCGAGATCGCAGCCATGGCGACGAACAGCGACTCCGCCGGCCGCCGATCAGCTCGCGGGAACGCCACCAGCAGCAAGGGCACCCAGCACACCACCAGCACCGCGAGGTCGGCTGCGAGCAGCGTCGCTTTCAACCCGCGTCGTTCATGAACCGTCTGCTCCGCCATCCCTGCCACCCGAGCGACCTTAGAGACGGACGGGGGAGAACACAATGAAGGCAGTCGATGGTTTGGCGCAAGATTCTCACAAGTGGTCGACTCTGCGTGGAATTGCACGCGCGCACGGTCGCGAATCCTGAGCGGTTCTGGAAAAAGGCGGCATGATCATGCATCATAGTGTATGATCATGCGCATGTCGACGACGACATCCTTCTCTTCCCCGATGCGCAAGCGAGCGGCGATCATCGGTGCGTCCGGCTTCACCGGCGCAGAGTTGATGCGGCTGTGCGCGCAGCACCCGCACCTCGACCTCGTGTACGCCACCGGCGACACCCAGGCCGGCACGCTCGCCAGTTCGCTGTACCCGAACGTGACCGCGGCGTACCCCGACTTGGTGTTCGAAGCGTTCGACGCCGATCGACTCGACGGCGTCGACGTGGTGTTCCTGGGGCTTCCCCACGAGGCGAGCCTCGAGCTCGTGCCTCAGATCGCAGGTCGTGTCGCCACGATCGTGGATCTGTCGGCTGCGTACCGACTGAAGGACGCGTCGTTGTATCCGACCTGGTACGGCTTCGAGCACGATCAACCCGACCATCTCGCCGCAGCTGTCTATGGCCTGCCCGAGCTCGACCGGTCGAAGTTGGCAGGCGCCGGGCTGGTGGCGACGCCCGGTTGTCACGTCACCGCCGCAGCGCTCGCGCTCGAACCGCTGGTCGCGGCAGGAGCGATCGAGCGCCGCGGCATCATCGTCGACTCCAAGACCGGCCTCAGCGGAGCGGGACGGGCCCTCAAGAACTCATCGATGTTCTGCACGGCCGACGAGAACCTCGAGGCATACGGCCTGCTCGACCATCGGCACACGCCCGAGATCGAACAAGCGATCAGCTCGACGAGCGAACCGTCGGCTGGACGAGCTTCACGGAGCAACGGCGGCGGGAGTGACGCCGGCGAGCCGACGTGTCAGGTCCTGTTCACGCCCCATCTCGCGCCGCTCAATCGAGCGATCCTGGCGACGTGTTATGCGCGGCCGGCTGAAGGGGTGAAGGTGTCGACGGAGTCGCTGCTCGCCACGATGGCGCGGCGCTACCGCGGTGAACCGTTCGTGGTCGTGAGGCCCACATCTCCGTCCACGAAGGCGGCGCTCGGCACCAACACCGCGTTCCTGACCGCTCGCTACGACGAACGCACGAACACGGTGATCGCGATCTGTGCGATCGACAACCTGTGCAAGGGAGCCAGTGGTGGAGCAGTGCAAGCTGCCAACGTGGCGCTCGGCTTCGACGAGACGGCCGGTCTCCAGCGCGTGGGGTTGTACCCGTGAGCGCGGTGCGGGCCGCGGAACGGGCGGCAGTGCTGGTCGAGGCGCTGCCCTACATCCAGCGATTCGCAGGTCAGGTGGTCGTCGTCAAGTACGGAGGCAACGCGCTGGCCGGTGCGTCCACCGATCAGCCGCCGGCAGATGCGCTCGCGTTGTTCGCCGAGGACCTCGTGCTCATGCGTGCCGTCGGGATGCGTCCGGTGGTGGTGCACGGCGGCGGTCCCCAGATCAGTGAGATGATGACCCGGCTCGGCAAGGTGACCGAGTTCCGCGACGGATTGCGGGTCACCGACGCCGAGACGGTCGACATCGCCCGGATGGTGCTCATCGGGCAGGTGAACCCCCAGCTGGTCTCGGCCATCAACATCCACGGTCCCATCGCCGTCGGTGTGTCGGGCGAAGACGCAGGATTGATCAAGGCTCAGATTCGCGACCCCCGGCTCGGCTTCGTCGGCGACGTCACCGCCGTGAACCCGACGATCCTGGAGAGCCTGCTCGCCGATGGCTTCATACCCGTGGTCGCCACCATCGGCACCGACGCGACCGGCCAGGCATACAACATCAACGCCGACACCGTCGCAGGCGCGATCGCCGAGGCGCTCCACGCCGAGAAGCTGGTCTACCTCACCGACATCGAAGGTCTGCGCCGAGTGGTCGACGATCCGGCGAGCCTGATCCGTCAGACCACCCCCGACGAGCTCGACCGCCTGATCGCCGACGGCGTGATCGCGGGTGGGATGATCCCCAAGGTCGACAGCTGCGTGCGTGCCGTGCGCTCCGGTGTCCGCCGCGCGCACATCCTCGACGGTCGGATCCCTCACGTGCTGCTGCTCGAGGTGTTCACCGACGAGGGCATCGGCACGATGGTGAGATCGTCGTCCGACTCGCTCGAGGCCCATCGAGCAACCGACCGAGCTCCAACCGACCGAGCTCCAACGACCACCACTTCTTCGGAGGGACCATGACGTCACACCCGTTCGACACCGCGCCGGCCGGCGCCGCGTGCCCGTTCATGCCGGTGTTCGGCCCGCCACAGGTGATGTTCGTCCGCGGCCAGGGAACCGAGCTGTGGGATGTGAACGGCAAGCGCTACCTCGACTTCCTGTGCGGTCTGGCGGTCACGTCGCTCGGTCACTCGCATCCTGCGATCACGGCGGCGATCACGGCTCAGGCGGGGAGGCTGATGCACGTCAGCAATTTCTTCGCCAACGATGCGGCCGCCACCGCAGCGGTCGCCGTGCGCGACCTGCTGTCCGAGGCCACCGGAGAGACCGGTCAGGTGTTCTTCTGCAACTCGGGTGCCGAAGCCAACGAGGCGGCACTCAAACTCGCACGGAAGTTCGGAGGGCGCGGCAGACATGTGGTGGTGAGCGCCTTTGGCAGCTTCCATGGCCGCACGCTCGCAACGCTGGCGGCCACGGGGCAACCGGCCAAGCACGAACCGTTCTCTCCCATGCCCGATGGTTTCCGGCACGTCGTCTATGGCGATCTCGCTGCGCTCGAAGCCGCCATCGATCCGTCGGTAGCGGCGGTGTTGATCGAGACCGTGCAGGGCGAAGGCGGCGTGGTGCCGGCAGATGCCTCGTACCTGCGAGGCATCCGCGCCCTGTGCGACGAGCGCGGGATGCTGATGATGATCGACGAGGTGCAGACCGGCTTCGGTCGGACCGGGCAATGGTTCGGATTCCAACACTCCGGGGTGGTTCCCGATGTCGTGACGATGGCCAAAGCGATGGGCAACGGCTTTCCCGTCGGCGCGATGTGGGCCCGCAACGACATCGCGGCCGCATTCGTTCCTGGCGATCACGGAAGCACGTACAGCGGCACGGCCATCGCGACGGCCGTCGTCAGCGCCGTGATCACCGAGATGCGGCGCATCGATGCACCTGCTCTTGCCCAGGAGCGTGGGAACTACCTGAGGGAGCGGCTCGGTGCCATCCCTGGTGTGCAGTCGGTCCGGGGCCAGGGACTCCTTCTGGCCGCCGAGTTGGGCGAGGGCCACGATGCCAAGGCCGTCTACGTCGAGTTGTTGGCCCGGGGGCTGGTCACCAACCCGGTCACCGCGACCGCGTTGCGGCTGGCGCCACCGATCACCGTCACCGAGGAGCAGATCGATGAGGCTGTCGAACTGATCGCGGCAGTCGTCGGCGAGCTCGTGCCGGCAGCAGGAGCAACGGGATGAGGCACTTCCTCGACATCGTCGACCTCTCGATCGAGGAACTCGATCAGGTGCTCGCGCTGGCCGAGGCGCCCATCGCCTCGCTCGGCCGACCCCTCGACGGGCAGGGCGTGGCGCTGATCTTCGAGAAGCCGTCGAACCGCACCCGCCAGAGCATGGAGATGGCGGTCGTGCACCTCGGTGGTCACCCCGTGTACACGAGAGGGGACGAGGTCGGCTTCGACGTCCGCGAGTCGGTCGAAGACATCGCCCGGATCATGTCCGGCTACCACGCCTTGCTCGCAGCCCGCGTGTTCTCGCACGAGGTGGTCACCCGTCTTGCTGCGTCGGCAGCGGTGCCGGTGGTCAACATGCTCAGCGATCGCAGTCACCCGCTGCAGGCGCTGGCCGATGCGCTGACGATGCGACAAGCGCTCGGCGGTCTGTCCGGTCGGACCGTTGCCTACGTCGGCGACCACAACAACGTCTCGCGGTCGTTGTCCGAAGCGGCGGTGATGCTCGGCATGCACATGCGGCTCGGCTGTCCCGATGGCTACGACGTGCCGGATGACGAGTTGGCCCGGATCGCCGCGCTGGGGCCGGGCTCGATCGAGCAGTTCCGTGATCCGATGGAAGCGGTGCGCGGTGCCGCGATCGTGCACACCGACACCTGGACCTCGATGGGCCAGGAGTCGGAGAAGGCCGAGCGAATGGAGGTCTTCGGCCGGTATCAGGTGAACGCCTCATTGCTGGCAGCCGCGGGCGGAGTCGACGGCGAGGCGTACTTCATGCACTGCCTGCCTGCCTACCGCGGGTTGGAGGTCACCGACGAGGTGATGGAGGGGCAGCGCTCGCTCGTGTGGCGTCAAGGCCACAACCGGATGCACACCGCACGAGGTGTGATGGCCTTCATCCAAGGAGTGCGACCATGACCACCAAGGTCCAGCGACAACAGGCGATCGCCAAGCTGATCGCGATGAACCCGATCACGAACCAGCCGCAGCTGCTCGAGCTGCTCGCAGCAGATGGGATCGCCGCCACCCAGGCGACCGTGTCACGCGACCTCGACGATCTCGGCGCGGTGAAGGTGCGCGTGCCCGGTGGCGACACCGTGTACGCGATCCCTGAGTTCGAACCAGCGCGGCTGGTGCCGCAAGACCATCTTCGGCGGGTGATGGGGGAGTGGGTGGCAGAAGTCCGCTCGGCCGGACATCTGGTCGTGCTGCGCACACCGCCGGGATGCGCCCATGTGGTGGCCTCGGCGCTCGACCGATCGAACCTGCCGACGATCATCGGCACCGTGGCCGGCGACGACACCTTGTTGTGCGTCGCCGATGAGGACACGGGGGGCCCGGCGCTCGCTGCGGTGTTGCGCGAATTGGCAGGTCTGGCGTGAGCGAGGCGGGCCAGACGTTGTGGCACGGCCGGTTCGAAGGCGGACCTGCCGCCGAGTTGATGGCGTTCACCGAGAGCCTTTCGTTCGACCGGAGGCTGTGGCCCGACGACGTCGAGGGCTCTCGAGCCCACGTCCGCGGTCTCGCCCGGGTCGGGATCCTCAGCACACTCGAATGCGACAGCGTCCTGGCCGCGCTCGATGTGGTGGCCGACGAGTTGGCGACCGGGGTCTTCGTGTTCGTCCCGTCGGACGAGGACATCCACACCGCGGTCGAGCGCCGCGTCACCGAACTGGCGGGTGCCGCCGGAGCCAAGCTCCACACGGGCAGGAGTCGCAACGACCAGAGCGCAACCGACGTTCGCCTGTGGTGCAAGCGCGAGCTGATGATGATCGCCCGTCGAGTGCTCGAGCTGCAACGGGTGCTGTTGCGCCGAGCTCACGAACACGACGGTGTGTACCTTCCCGGCTACACCCATCTCCAGCGTGCGCAACCGGTGTTGCTCGCTCATCATCTGCTGGCCCATGGCTGGGCGTTGGGCCGGGGCATCGACCGAATCCTCGACGCGCTGGAACGCATCGATGTGTCTCCGCTCGGTGCAGGAGCGCTCGCAGGTTCGTCGTTGCCGTTGGATCCGGACGGCACCGCCGCCGATCTGGGTTTCGCGAGGCGGTTCGAGAACTCGATGGATGCCGTCGGGTCACGCGACCACATCGCCGAAGCGTTGTTCGTGCTCACCCTGATCGCAATCGATCTGTCGCGGATCGGCGAAGAGATCGTGCTGTGGACCACCGATGAGTTCGGCTTCGCCACGCTCGACGACGCCTACGCGACAGGCTCGTCGATGCTGCCGCAGAAGAAGAACCCCGACATCGCCGAGCTCGCTCGTGGCAAGGCAGGCCGCGTGATCGGTGATCTGACCGGATTCCTGGCGACCATGAAGGGTCTCCCGCTCAGCTACAACCGTGACTACCAAGAGGACAAAGAGCCGCTCTTCGACGCGACCGACCAGGTTCGATTGGCGCTGAGCGCGGTGACCGGCATGATCTCCACCATCACGTTCGTGCCCGAGCGGATGCAGGCTGCAGCCGATGCAGAGACCAGCTCGGCCACCGATCTCGCCGAGTGGCTGGTGCAGCGCGGTACCCCGTTCCGCGACGCTCACGCGATCGTCGGAGCGTTGGTCCGTGAGGCGCTGAGGGGCGAGCGATCGCTGCGCACACTGGTGAACGAGCACCCCGAGCTCGGACCCGATGCGTCGATCCTCGTGGCACCGGGCGTGTCGGTGAAGCGACGCACCACGCCCGGAGGGGCCGGACCGGTTCCCGTGGTCGACCAGATGGTTCGTTTCCAGGCCGAGCTCGAGCGGCTCGGGGAGGCGCTCGACGAGAGATGAGTGTGGGTCGCGATGCGCTCCGTCTCCCGCCATCGTTCTTCGCCCGCGATGCCACCGTGGTGGCGCCCGAGCTGTTGCACAAGCTGGTGGTGATCGGCGACGGCGACGAGCGGATCGAGGCACGGATCGTGGAGGTGGAGGCATACACGCGCGACGATCCGGCGAGCCACTCGTTTCGCGGGCCGACAACGCGAAACGCCACGATGTTCGGCCCGCCGGGTCGGCTCTACGTGTACCTCGTCTACGGCATGCACCATTGTGCGAATGTCGTCACCGGGAATGTCGGTGACGGCCAGGCCGTGTTGCTGCGGGCCGCGGTGATCGACGGGATGCCGCGACGGCGCACCGATGGTCCTGGGAAACTGGCGACAGCGCTCGGGCTCGACCGAACCCACGACGGGGACGATCTGGTGATCGTCGACGATGGTTCGCCGGTGCCGTCCGCCGAGGTGACGGCGCGCATCGGGATCTCCAAGGCAGTCGACTGGCCGCGTCGATGGTCCAGCACCTGGCCATCGCCCGCGTGACCGATCGGACCTGAACCGGCCAGCGTGTTGCGTCAGCCGCACCAATCCACGTCGGCGCCGTGGTAGCCGACGTGAGCGAGCAGCTCCTCGGTCCCCACCGGGCTCGACGAGTTCCACGTGGTGAGGCGCAGGTCGGCGTGTTCCTGGGTCGCCGGCTCCATGCGCAGCCAGTACAGCGGTGCCGAGGGAGTCGATCGCGCTCCGGCGCTGGCCAATGCGGAGCGGATCGAGTTTTTCGTGTCCGCCGGCAGGTACTGCCACACGATCGAGTGGAAGACGACGGTGGCGACACCCTCGCCGTGACCCTCGAGGTGATCATCGCCGAGCTTCTGCGTGAGCCAGTCTCCGGCATCGGCTGCGTCGACATGCAACGGATGCACGCGAGCGATCTCGATCGCCTGGTCGAGTCGCTGGAACCGTTCGATCTGATCGGGCCACACGAACGACAGCATCGACGTGCGGCCGTCGTCGGTGGTGACATCGATCGGGCTCACGTCGACCGACCCACGTTCGACGATCCTGATGCCGTGGTGGAGATGCGGCGGCGGCCGCCTATACCACTCCGGTCCGAACTGCAGGGGTGAGGTGGGGTCGCCGGTGCTGCTCTCGCCCGTGGTGAAACCGAAACGGTCCCAGTGGGACAGCAGGCCGGCGGAACCGCCGAGCTCGAGGGTGCGCAGGGCGTGGTCGGTCCGGTCGGCCACGGCGGAGAACCCGGCGGCCAACACGGCGGCTCGCCCGACTTCGTTCGTCTGCACGTTGCGGAGCACTCCCCGAGCGAACTCGCCCCGATGGAGGGCGACGACGCTCAGGAACACGTCGGTGATGTCGCCGCCGGGCCACCGACCGCCGCACGACGGGAACGATGCCGCCAGCTCGGGCGCCTCGCCGGCGAGGGCAAGTCGATGCGCCGTCGCGAGGTAGCGCAGCGGCACCGCATCGTGCAACGGCCGCTCGCTCACGTCCTCGAGCAGTTCGGCTGTCAGCCCGCCGCTGAGATAGTCGCCGGCCAACCCCGACAAGAGGGATGCGTACAGAGGTGAACCGATTCGAGCGCACGACTCGGCTTGATGTTCGATCGCCTCGATCAGGCTGAACGTCGTCTCGACCACGCTGCGACCATAGCCCGTCACCGATGGTCGACGATCCGGCCGAGCGCCCCGTCAAGCGCCCGGTGAGAAGTGTGGAGTGTGGAGTGCCGCGCGCCGGGCGTCGCGGCACCGGAGTGCGGGCAGAGGATGAAAGGATCGAATTCGGCGGCGTCTTTGCCGACCTCACCTGGCAACATGGAGCTTCTATGGATTTGCTCGACGACCTCGCGGCCCGTGGCCTCGTCCACGATGCCACCGACCTCGGCGCCCTTCGCGCCCGGATCGACCAGGGTCCGATCGGTCTGTACATCGGATTCGACCCGACCGCCGACTCCCTGCACGTCGGCCACCTCGTGGGTCAGCTGTTCATGCGCCGGTTCCAGCTCGCCGGGCACCGACCCTTTCCTCTGGCGGGAGGCGCCACCGGCATGGTGGGCGACCCGGGGGGCAGGAGCGAGGAGCGCAACCTGCTCGACATGGACACGCTTCGGCACAACGTCGGGTGCATCAAGGTGCAGCTCACCAGGCTGCTCGACTTCGAACCCGGGCCGTTCCAGGCCACGCTGGTCAACAACGCCGACTGGACGATGCCGATCACGGTGCTCGACTTCCTTCGCGACGTGGGCAAGCACTTCACCGTGAATCAGATGATGGCGAAGGATTCGGTGAAGTCGCGCCTCGACAGCGAGCACGGCATCTCGTTCACCGAGTTCAGTTATCAGCTCCTCCAGGCTGACGACTTCCGCCACTTGTACGAGCACCACGGCGTCGAGCTGCAGGCTGGGGCGAGCGACCAGTGGGGCAACATCGTCGCCGGTGTCGATCTGATCCGGCGACGGCTGGCCAAGCAGGCGTTTGCGCTGACCCATCCACTGATGACCAAGAGCGACGGCGCCAAGTTCGGCAAATCGGTGGGCGGGGCCGTGTGGCTCGACTCGGCGCGCACATCGCCGTACCAGTTCCGTCAGTTCTGGATGCAGACCGACGATCAGATGGTGACCGTCTACCTGAAGATGCTCTCGCTGCGACCGCTCGGCGAGCTGGATGCGCTCATCGACGAGCACGGGCGGGCACCGGAGCGTCGCATCGCCCAGCGTGCCCTCGCGGACGAACTGACGACGATGGTCCACGGAACCGCTGCCGCCCGCGATGCCGCCGACGCCGCTCAGGTCCTGTTCGGCAGCGATCCGACCACTGCCTCTGCCGAGGCTCTGGCCGTCGTTGCCGCTGAAGTTCCGTGCATCACCCTCCCCGCCGACATCGACGGCCGTCGGGTCCACGACCTGCTCATCCAAGCGGGCGTCGCCACGTCGGTGAGCGAGGTGGGTCGTTTGCTCACGCAGGGTGCCATTCGGGCAGGAAATCGTGTCCTCGCGGCCGACGGCCTCTTGGCATCGTCAGACCTGCTCAACGGGCACTTTCTCCTGCTCCGCAAGGGTAAGCGCGACTACGTCGTCGGAATTTCTTCGGACCGAGGTTGACGCTCTGTGCTGCCACCGATAGCGTAGCTACTCGCCTCGGAGAGCCGAAAAGCTCCGAAACACCGAGGCCAGGCACCAACTGCACCCCACGGGTTGCTGCGTGCCGTGAGCTTCGGCTCCTTGAAAACAGAAGAGAAGATAGAACGCCAGTGCGGGCAGCACGTCGGTCGATCGCAAGGTCGTCGGATGGAGCTGTCTGTCAATTCACAAGTCCTCCCATCCCAATGGGAGGCAATCGCCGGAACGTGATGTCGTGGACGTGAGCTATTCCCTCATGTGACATCACAGGCTCTAAAACGAACGAGAAACCAAGAGCTTCGGCTCGAGGTGGACATGTTCTTGTTGGAGAGTTTGATCCTGGCTCAGGACGAACGCTGGCGGCGTGCTTAACACATGCAAGTCGAACGGACTCCAATCAGTAGCAATACTGAGGAAGAGTTAGTGGCGAACGGGTGAGTAACACGTGAGGAACCTATCCTGGTCTCTGGGATAACAGTCGGAAACAACTGCTAATACCGGATGCCGTCGGAGCGTCGCATGGCGCGCTGACGAAAGGGTTACTGGATCAGGAGGGTCTCGCGGCCTATCAGCTAGTTGGTGGGGTAACGGCCTACCAAGGCATCGACGGGTAGCTGGTCTGAGAGGATGATCAGCCACACTGGGACTGAGACACGGCCCAGACTCCTACGGGAGGCAGCAGTGGGGAATCTTGCGCA
>JANNQK010000328.1:0-29111 GCA_031400715.1 Actinomycetes bacterium
CTGCTCCTCGACGAGCCGCTCAGTGCGCTCGACGCCAAGGTGCGCGCCACGCTGCGCGACGAGATCCGCCGCATCCAGACCGAGCTCGGCATCACCACGCTGTTCGTCACCCATGACCAAGAGGAGGCACTCGCCATCTCCGACCGCATCGGCGTGATGTCGAACGGTCGACTCGAACAACTCGGCACGCCGAGAGACGTGTATCGCCATCCCGCCAGCGCATTCGTGGCCAGGTTCGTCGGTTCGATGAACGAGCTGCCGGCCACGGTCACCGGCACCCGTGCGGTCGACGTCGGCGGCCACTCCGTGGTCGTCGACCGCATCACGCAGCACGATGGCGCCTCGGTGCGGCTCCTCGTGCGTCCGGAGGACATGCGGGTCGTCGCCGATGGTGGTCTCCCCGGCACGGTCACCACATGCACCTTCCAAGGGTCGGCCACGGTGCTCGGGGTTCGTCTCGACCGGCTGGACGTGCTCACTTCCGTTCACGTTGCAGGTGTCGCAGACTTCAACCCCGGAGCCCGCGTCGAGGTGTCGATCGACGGTGAACGGGCCGTGTGCGAGTCGCTGTCCTGACAGATGCAGTGTCGGCGAGCGTTCCTCTGCCGACCCCTCCGAATCTCGGATCGACGACCCATTCGGCCACGCAATCGGCCAGGCATTCGGCCACGCAATCGGCCACGCAATCGGAGGCGGGGATGACACGTGGCTTGACAACCACTGCCGTCATGCCGTAGCGATACCCCCCAATGGCCAAGCCTCTCGTCATCGTCGAATCGCCCGCGAAGGCGAAGACCATCGCCAAGTTCCTCGGGGCGACCTTCGATGTACGCGCCTCGGTGGGCCACGTCGCGGACCTTCCGAGCAAGGGCCTCAACATCGACGTCGACAACGGGTTCACCCCGACGTACGAGCTCACCGAGCGCGGCAAGCAGGTGATCAAGGACCTCAAAGCGGCCCTGAAGGACGCCAGCGAGCTCTATCTCGCGACCGACGAGGATCGCGAGGGCGAGGCCATCAGCTGGCACCTGCTCGAGTACCTGAAGCCCAAGGTGCCGGTGAAGCGGATGGTGTTCCACGAGATCACCAAGAGCGCGATCGACCAAGCCGTCAACAATCCTCGTGGTCTCGACTACGGGCTGGTGGATGCAGCAGAGACCCGCCGCTTGCTCGACCGCCTGTACGGCTATGAGGTGTCGCCGGTGCTGTGGCGCCGGGTGAACCGCGGCCTGTCGGCCGGTCGCGTGCAGAGCCCGTCGGTTCGACTGATCGTCGAACGCGAACGCGAACGGATCGCCTTCGTGACCGCCGACTACTGGGACATCGATCTGCTCACGGGTACGTCGCCGGCCTTCAACGCCACCCTGGTCGCCCTGGATGGGAGCAAGGTCGCGACCGGCAAGGACTTCACGTCCGACGGCCATCCGAAGAAGAGCGTGGTGGTGGTCGACGAGGCCCGGGCCCGTGCGCTGGCCGACGCGCTCGGCTCGTCGCAGTTCACGGTTCGCTCGGTGGAAGAACGGCCGTACCGCAGCACGCCGAAAGCACCGTTCATGACCTCCACCCTCCAACAAGAGGGGGGCCGCAAGCTCAGGCTGAGCGCCTCACAGGTGATGCGCCTCGCGCAGGGTCTGTACGAACGTGGCTACATCACCTACATGCGTACCGACAACGTGGTGCTCAGCGACGAGGCACTCGGCGCGGTGCGCGCCGAGGTGAGCCGTGGCTACGGCAGCCAGTTCCTGTCGAGTGCGCCTCGCCAGTACTCGAGCAAGATCAAGAACGCACAGGAAGCCCACGAGGCGATCCGGCCCACCACGCCACTGCGCACCCCTGATTCGCTGTCGGGCGAGCTCAACGGCCAGGAGATGTTGCTCTACCGGATGATCTGGCAGCGCACGCTCGCCTCACAGATGGCAGACGCCGTCGGCACCACCGTCAGCGTGCGCCTGGGCGCGGTCGCTCAGATCGGCGGCAGTGCGAAAGATGCCGAGTTCGCCGCGAGCGGCACCACGATCACCTTCGCCGGCTACCGCCAGGTGTACGTCGAGTCGGCCGACGACGATGCGAACGAGACCGCTGAGGAAGAGCGCGAGGCGCTGCTGCCGCCGCTCACGGTGGGCGCGCCGGTCGCGGTCGATCACCTCACGCCGAACGGCCACAGCACCAGCCCTCCCGCCCGCTACACCGAGGCGTCGCTGGTGAAGAAGCTCGAGGAGCTCGGCATCGGTCGGCCCTCCACCTGGGCGTCGATCATCCAGACCGTGCAAGACCGTGGGTACGTGTGGAAGAAGGGCCAGGCACTCGTTCCCACGTGGACCGCCTTCGCCGTCGTCGGACTGCTCGAGAAGCACTTCGACGATCTGGTCGACTACGCGTTCACGGCCAGGGTCGAAGAGGACCTCGACTCGATCGCCCGAAACGAACGCGGCAAGGTCGACTGGTTGCAGCACTTCTACTTCGGTGACGCCGATGAGCAGCAACCCGGGCTGAAGCGCCTCGTCGCCGAGAACCTCGACCACATCGACGCGGCCGAGATCAACACGTTCCCGATCGGGCTCGACCCCGACGGCAACGTGATCGTGGTGAAGCCCGGCAAGTACGGGCCGTACGTCAAGCGCGGCGACGACACGGCCAGCGTTCCCGACGATCTGACGCCCGACGAACTGACGGTCGCCAAGGCGCTCGAGCTACTCGCGCTGCCGAAGAGCGACGAGCCGATCGGCGAGCTCGACGGGCTGCCGGTGTTCGCGAAGAACGGCCGATACGGGCCGTACGTGCAGTGGGGTACTGCCGACCAGTTGCCGCCGGGGCTCGACAAGCCCAAGATGGCGAGCCTGTTCAAGACGATGACGCTCGACAAGGTGAGCGTCGGCGACGCGGCCGATCTGCTGAAGCTGCCACGCACCCTCGGCACCGACCCGGCTGACGGCGTGGCGATCATGGCCAACAACGGTCGCTACGGCCCGTACGTGCAGAAGGACAAGGACTTCCGCAACATCGACAACGAAGAGCAACTGCTCACGATCACCCTCGAACATGCCCTGCTGATCTTCTCCCAGCCCAAGGTGTTCCGTCGCGGCGGCGGAGCGAACATGGCGGCCAAGGGCCCGCTGCGCGAGTTCGGTGTGGATCCGATCAGCACCAAACCCGTAGTGGCCAAGGACGGCAAGTTCGGCGTGTACGTCACCGACGGCGAGACCAATGCCTCGCTGAGCAAGGGCGACCGCCTGGAGACGATGCTTCCCGAGCGTGCCTACGAACTGCTCGCGATCCGCCGCGAAGCGATCATCGAAAAGGGCGGCCCCGCCGCGAAGAAGGCGCAGGCGACCAAGAAGGCCGCCGCCAAGAAAGCGGCTCCAGCGAAGAAGGCTGTGAAGAAGACGGTCAAGAAGGCCCCCGCCAAGAAGGCCAGCGCAGCTGCGCAACGCGGCGCCGACTGATCTCGACCTCCGGCACCTGTCACCCGGCTGCCATCACGCCGATCACGCCCACGAGCACCAATCCACTGGCGATGTACTCGCGACGGCCGTGGCGTTCGCCCAACCACCAGTGCGCGACGGCGAACGTGATCAACAGCTCCACCTGACCGAAGGTACGTACCTTGGCAGCGTTCTCGAGGGTGAAGGCCAGCGCCCAGCAGGCCGAGCCGCACACGCTGAGCACGCCGACGATCGAGCTCGATCGCCAGTGGACGAACGCCAGCCGCAGTTGATCGCGTTCACGCGCGGCGAGGTAGCCGCCGTGCATGACGACCTGCATCGTGTTCATCACCGCGAGCGTGAGCAGTGCCCGGGCGATCACGTGACCATCGCCGTCTTGACCATCGATCAGCGCTCGCGACGCAGCCCGTATCGCGACCGAGGCGAGGGCGAACGAACCGCCTGCGGCCACACCGAGCAGCACGGCCCGGTCGCGCACCTGGAGCACGCGTCGTCCGCCGGCCAACACGACCACGCCGGCGAAGCACACCAGGGTGGCCAGCCATCCGAGCGGGCGCAACGGTTCGCCCAGGAAGACGAGCGAGAACACCGCGACCTGCACGACCTCGGTCTTGGTGTAGACGGTGCCGATTGCGAAATCGCGGGAGTCGAACGCTCGGATCATGAAGATCGTGCCGACGATCTGGGCCAGACCGCCGACGGCGATGATCGGCCAGAATCGGGCGGGCGGGGTGGGTAGTCCGTCGATGGAGCCGACGGCGACGACCGCCAGGATCGCGATCGGAGCCCCGTAGAGGTACCGCACGAATCCGGCGCCGCTCACCGACAGCAGGGCGCGCAACCGCTGCTGCGTCGCGGTGCGAGCCGTCTGGAAGCACGCCGCAGCGACAGTCACGGCGATCCACATGGATGTCCTCCTCAGGGCTGGATCTCATTATATGAGATGCGTATCTCATGTTCAGCCTACACGGCGCGCCGCTAGCGTGCGACCCGGTGAACGGGTCGAGTTGCTACATCGCCTTCGAAGGCGCCGAGGGTTGCGGCAAGAGCACCCACGCGGCGCGCCTCGCCGCCGAGCTCGATGCCGTGCTCACCCGTGAGACCGGCGGCACGGCGGTCGGCGCACGCATCCGCGCGATCCTTCACGACACGGCGGTGACCGACCTGGCCGACCGTGCCGAGGCGCTGCTCACCGCGGCCGATCGTGCCCAGCACCTCGAGCAGCTGGTGGTGCCGGCGCTGGCATCCGGGCGTCACGTGGTGAGCGATCGCACGGTCTATTCCACCCTCGCCTACCAGGGCTACGGCCGCGGACTCGATGTCGACGAGCTCCGCCACATCAACGGCTGGGCGATCGGCGGTCACTGGCCTCACCTGGTGCTGCTGCTCGAGGTCGATCCGGCGGTGCAGGCCGGCAGGATGCACGGCCGAGAGCTCGATCGGTTCGAACGCGAGAACGACGACTTCCACGGCCGAGTTCGCGACGGCTTCGCGCGGATGGCCGCCGACGATCCGGAGCACTGGGTGCGGATCGACGGCAACCCCGGCATCGACGAGGTGTACACGTCGATCCGCCGTGCCGTTCGAGAGCGCTTGGGCATCTGATGGCCAGCGCCACTTCCAGCGCCACTTCCAGCGCCTCTTCCAGCGCCTCTTCCAGCGTTTGGGATGCCGTCGTCGGCCAAGAACGTGCAGTGCACCGCCTTCGGTCGAGCGTTGCCGATCCGGTTCACGCATACCTGTTCGTCGGCCCCTCCGGCTCCACCAAAGACCAGGCAGCACGGGCATTCGCGGCGGCGCTGCTGGCAGGCGGAGACCATCCCGACCATCGCTCGGCCCGCCTGGCCCTCGCCGGCGAGCACCCAGACGTGCGCGAGTTCCGACGAGTAGGCGCCGCCCTTCTGAGAGACCAGATCGAAGACATCATCCGCGCCGCCTCGCTCGCACCGGTGGAAGGCGACCGCAAGATCCTGATCCTCGAGGAGTTCCACCTCCTCTCCGCCGACGGCGCGGCCAGGCTGCTCAAGACGCTGGAGGAGCCGCCGGCCAGCACCGTGTTCATCGTGCTCGCCGATCAGATCGATTCGCAACTGGTCACGATCGCGTCTCGGTGCGTTCGCATCGAGTTCGTCCCCATCCCGGTCCCGGCGATCACCGATGCACTGGTGAACGAAGGGCACGACCCCGACGCATCGGCATCGGCCGCGGCCGCGTCGGCCGGCAACCTCGACCGGGCTCGCGTCTTGGTGAGCGACCCAGGACTCGCTGCACGCCGAGCCGTGTTCGCAGCGATTCCCAGCCGCCTCGACGGCACCGGTTTCACTGTGGCCACCATCGTCGAGGAGATCACCAAGCTCGGCGACGATGCGACCGCGTCGCTCACCCCGATCCACGCCGCGGAGATCGCCGAGCTGGAGACACGGGTTGCGGCCGCAGGCGAGCGCGGCAGCGGCCGCAAGGCGCTCGAGGACAAACACAAACGAGAGGTGCGCCGCTACCGCATAGACGAACTGCGCAGCGCGCTGGCCGTGATGGCAGGGGTGTATCGCGATTCGCTCGTCGAGGGCACGGCCGCCCGACCCGATGCGGCCGCTCACGCGGTCGACCGAATCCACCGAGCCCTCGAGGCGTTCGAACGCAACCCGAACGAAACGCTGCTGTTGCAGCACCTGTTCATCGACCTCCCGGCGGCCTGATCGCTCCACTCGCCCGCTCGAGGCGGGCTAGCCGAGCCGTCGGGCAGCGTAGATCGCCGTGAGGAATGGGCGATCCACAGCGCCACCGAATCTGGTGTCGATGAGATCACCGACCGCGTGCAACAGCTCCGTTCGTACTGTGGCTTCGAGTGCCATCCAATGCGAGAGAGAGCTGAGAAACTGCTGCATCTGATGTGAGGTCTGGTTGGCAGTCCAAGGAATCAGTACGTGCTCGACGGGCCCGAACCTGCCGTTGCTGTTGATCTCCTCCGTGCGCGCGCCGACGTCGAGGGCGTAGGGGTGGGCGCCGATACCGGCCCCGCCGATGCCAGCGGACTCGGCGAACTGGGGCGCGTGTTGCTCGAGTAGGGGCTGCACGGCCTCACGAAACGGATCGAAACGACCTGGTTCCCCATAATGGTTCCACCAGAGGGCGACCGATCCACCGGGCCTGAGCAGGCGGGCGACTCGATCAAGACCCGATTGGGGAGAGACCCAATGGAACGACGTGGCCGCAACAACAAGATCGAAAGCCTCCGGGTCCAGATCAACGGTCTCGAACTCGCCCTGTCGTACCTCAAATCGGCGGCTCTCGAATCTCCTTCGGAGAAGTGAAGCGAACGCATGGCCGACCTCAACAGCCAGAACCTGTGCTCCTGAGTCGAGCAAGGGCCCTGTGGCCTGCCCGGCACCAGGACCGATCTCCAGCACCTCGCACCCCGGCCGAAGACCGCACGACGTTCGAAGGTAGTCAAACACCGCCGACGGATAACCGGGACGACCATCTCCGTACGCCTCGGCATGAGCGCTGAACGATGCACGGCGATGCTTGTCATCGAATTCCGCGTCGTTCGTCACGGCGCCAGTAGAGCACAATGCACCATCAAGACAGTCGGTCAGTCACACCCAGGGTCAGACCCACCAGCGCGACCACCACCCGGATACTCCCCCGCCACTCGACCCGAGAGGCACCTTGACGCTCCCGGAACCGTCCGCCTGCTCACCGACAGACCGGGGGCCGGGGCGCCGGCGGCTGTCACACCCGCGGGGTAAGTTCGTCACGTGCCCGCGCTCAGCCCTACCGAGGTCGAATCATTCCTCGCCGAACCAGGCCACCTGGCGCGGATCGGCACCACCGACGACGATGGCATGCCCCGCGTGTTGCCGTTGTGGTTCATCATCCACGACGGCGCACTCTGCTTCACCCCGCGTCAACCGGCGGTCATCTGGCGCAATCTGCAGCGCGACCCACGGGTGGGTATCAGCATCGACGAAGAGGCCAGCCCTTACCGCAAGGTGGTGGTGCAGGGCGCCGTCGAGGTGCTGCATGCACCGGGCGACGACGCTGCATGGCAACCGATCTATCGACAGATCGCCAAGCGCTACACACGCGACGACTGGGCCGACAGCTACGTCGATGGCACCGCCGATCAGCCGCGCGCGCTGTGCGCCGTTCGACTCGATGCGCCGACCACCCGGCTGCAGACGTGGCGGATGCCTGTCGCCGGCGAGGATCCTCGCGGCATCTGGCATCCGCGGTACGACGTCTAGATGAGCGAGCCCGGCGACGAGATCGCGCCCGCCATGGCCATCCCCACCCAGCCGCTGCCGATCGTTCGCTGGACCGCACCAGGTCGTCCGATGGCCGCGGCGGTCGGCGAGGCCATCCGCCTCCTGCAGGCGGGTGACCCGTTGCGCCTCGTCCGCGTGATCGCGCCCGACAGCGCCACGGTCGACGGTCTGCGTCGTGCCCTTCCGCTGAACGGCGGGTCGTGCGGCGCGGAGATCGGCGGCACGCTCCGCCTGGCCAACGAGATCGCCGCACCCGAGCTCGGTCGCCGGCGGATGGCACCCGACGTTGCAGTGTTGGCGGTCGTGCAGCAGATGCTCGCCGATCCGCGCACGCGACCCGCTGCGTTCGCGACGTGCGCCGATCATCCCGCCACCCACGACGCGATCGTGCGTGCTGCGGGCACCCTTGTCGGAGCGTTCACTCTCCCGAGTGACCCCGTCGCTGCACTGGGCTCGCTCACCGCAGGACGCGAGAGCGCGTCCGCCGTCGTGCAGGCCGTGGCCGCAGCGCGCGAACGCCTGTTGGCCCAGGGACTGCTCGACTCCGCCGAGATCGTCCGCATCGCGACCAGGCGATTGAGCGACCCTCTCCTCGACGACGAGTCGCTCGCCATGGCGCCGGTGGTGCTGGTGGTCACCCAGCAGTTCAACCCGGCTCACGTGGCGATGTTGCAGGCGCTCGTGGCGCGGGCACCCGGGGTGGCGGTAGTGGCCACCACCTCGCGGAATCCCGACCTGTCGGTGGCACCACACGTCTCACGCCTGGTCGACTCCGAGGTGTACCCACCCGAGCATCTGGCACCCGACCGTCGTGCGACCGTGGTGTCGTGCCCCGACCACGACGAGGAGGTGCGCGACGTCACGCGCCGCATCGTCGGCCTGCTCGAGACCGGTGTGGTCGCCGACCGAATCGCCGTTTTCTATCCGCCGTCCGGCCCGCACCGCAGCGCCATCGCGGCCTCGCTCGCTGCAGCAGGTATCGCCGCTCGTGGCCAGGTGGCGCCGCAGCTGAAGGGCTCGGTCGCGGGTCAGGTGCTGCGCCTGATGATGTCGATCGTGATCGACGGTCTCGACAGGCGCACCCTGGTCGAGCTCGCTCGCCTCGCGCCGTTCGGTCGCAACGCCGAGTCCGACGACGATGGCAACGAGATCGTGCGCACCTTCGCCCGACGGTGCGACCGTTGGAACCGGCTGGCCCAGCGTCACGGTGTGGTGGGCGAGCGCGACTGGTCGGCGTTCGAGGCCGCGCTGCCCGACGACCCTGAACATCGCGATCATGCAGCGCACCGATCGCTGATCGGTTTCGTGCGGCTGCAGCGCTTCCACCGTGATGCCGTTCGTTCAGCCGCCAGTTGGTCGGCGGTTGCAACGGCCCTCGAATCGTGGTTCACCACGCATTGCGGCACGGTCGAGTGGCGCCTCGACACGTGGGTCGGTTACCCCACGTGGCAACGCGAGGCTGCCGAACAACTCGAGGGCGTGTTCGGCATCCTCGCCGAGATCGAACAGTTCGGCCTGGCACTGCGCACCACCACCCTGGCCCGATTGGTCACCGCGTTCCTCGACACCGATGTGATCACGACGGAGAGCAAGGGGGCCGGTGTGTTCGTCGATCAGATCGTCGGTGCCACGGGCGCCGTCTTCGATCACGCCTTCGTGCTCGGAGCGAACGACCACCTGTTGCCGGGCCGTGTGGCAGACGATCTTGTCCTCACACGGAACCACGGTGCCGAGCCGCTGGGCGTGCTCACCGGGCCGGCCAACCGACCACTGCGCGACGAGCGTGGGATGCTGGCCGCGCTCGACGGCGCAGCCGTGTCGGTCACCGTCACCTGGTCGCGATGGGACGTGCGTTCGGGAGGCGAGCTGTACCCGTCGCCGTTGCTCGCTGCCCAGAATGCAGTGCACGAACACGTGGCATCGCACGCAGCCCAGATGCGATCGCTCGACACCGCATGGCTCGACGCCGACGAGTGGTTCACCAGGCATCCCGAGCTCACCACGCCTCGCCTGTCGCGCCGACGCAGGGCGATCACCTCCCGCGCCCAGGCAGCACCGGGTGAGTTCGACGGCCAGGTCGGCCACCTCGGTCTGGCACACCCGTTCACCAAGGTCGGCACCGATGGCGATCAGGTCGAGGTGGGCATCACCTCGTTCGAGCGGTGGGTGACGTGTGGGCTCGAGTACTTCGTCACGCGTGTGCTCGAGGCTCGGGTCGACGACACCGACCCGTCGGAGATCACCGACATCGAGCCCCGCGAGAAGGGCACCGTCATTCACGTGGTCTTCGAGCGATTGATCGACGAGTGGATCGCGGCACACCCCGACGCCGACGAGCCATGGATCGTCGATGCCGATGATGTCCGCGCGATGTCGGCCCGCGCCGAGGAGATCCTCGATGAGGTGGCCATGCCTCTGCTCACCGCGCACCATCTGGGCCACCCCGAGATGTGGCGCGCCCGGCGCGCTCAGCTCCTGGCCGCCATCGGGCGCGGCCTCGAGATGGAACGTCACGATCAGGTGATCCCGGTGGCCGCGGAGTTCGCGTTCGGACGGCGCAGCGACCAGGCCCGCCCTCCGGCCGAGTGGATGTCCGCAGACGGAGCGCATCGCGTTCGCTTCAGCGGCTCGATCGATCGGCTCGATCGACTCCCCGATGGCACGATCCGGGTGATGGACCTCAAGTCCGGCCTCGACGGCGCGTACCGCAAGATCGACATCCTCGTTCCCCTCGGGCCCGACCGAGACAAGCTTCAACTCGCGTTCTACGGATGGGCCGTCGAGCACTTGACGGGTCAACCGGTCACGGCATCGAGCTATCGATTCGTCGGTCGCCCCGAGGCAGCCGACGACGTGCAGCTCGAACTCACGCCCGACGTCCGTGACGAGCTGCATCGGCGGCTGGCCGAGATCGCCGACGCGATCGAGCACGGGCGCTTCGAGCCGGGCGAAGTCGGCACCTGGGGGTGCGCGGTCTGCGCGCCGGACGGCCTCGGCACCTTCGAGGCGAACCAACGCCTGATCGAGTGGAGCGGCGAGTTCGACGATGATCTCGCCCGCGACGAGCCCAAGGCGGTCGACTCGTGAGCGCCACACAGCTCGACCTGTTCGCGACGCCCGAACTCGCCGACCAGGCGGCGCGCGATCAGGCGATCCACCGCATCGACACCTCCTTCGTCGTGTCAGCAGGCGCCGGCGCCGGCAAGACCGAGACCCTGATCCGTCGGCTCGAACAGGTGTTGGCTCAGGATGGCGACCCGTCGCGGATCGTCGCGATCACGTTCACCGAACGAGCGGCGCGCGACCTCGTGAACAAGCTCAGGGCGAAGCTGCCTCCCACGATGACGGGCGATGTCGAGCGGATGACCGTGGGCACCATCCACTCCTTCTGTCTCGGCATCCTGCGCCGGCACCCACTCGAGTCCGGTCTGCCACCGGTGTTCTCCACCCAGGACGAGCTGTTGTCCGGAGCCGATGTTCGCGACCGTGCGCTGCGGATCAGGCATCGGATGTTCGATCGGGTGCAGGCGCTCGACGATGCGGCGCTCCGCGAGGCCATCGACATGATCGTGGCCGAGAACGGGATCGGTCATGTCGACGCGCTGATCCAGCTGGTCGACCAGCAGTGGGACCGATTCGACGAGCTCATCCTCACACCTCCACCGCCGTGGCGGGAAGCGTGTCGCGAGGCTCTGCTGCCCGTGCATGAGCTCGCAGCAGATCGTGACGTGCCGTTGAAGCTGCGCATCCTGATCTCCGACCTGCTGCCCGGCGTCGACGCGTGCTTGGCTGCGACGACGATGGTCGAGGCCGTCGCCGCGGTGCCGAGCACCACCGCGCTGCGCAGCACGGGCGGTACTGATGGCAAACCGGCACGCGACGAGGTGAAGCGGTGTCTCGCCTCGGTGAAGTCGATCGTGCACGACGCCACCGTTCGCCATCTCACACGTCTGCTGGTGCCGTTGGTGCTCCAGGAGGCCCACAGTCGATACCAGAGCGGCAGCCTCTCGTTCGACGACATCCTGGTGCTCACGCGACGACTGCTCGCGCGGCGGCCCGATCTGTGCGCTCGGGTCCGCGCCGAGATCGACCACCTCTGCGTCGACGAGTTCCAGGACACCGACGTCGTCCAGTACGACATCGTGCAGGCGCTCAGCGCCCCGGCCGCCTCCCCGGCCGCCTCCCCAGCCGCTTCCATGGCCGCACCCCCGCACACGCCCGTGCTCTTCGCCGTGGGCGATCCGAAGCAGTCGATCTATGGCTTTCGCGAAGCCGACGTGGGCCTGTTCGCCCGCCTGCACCAGCTGCCGCACCTCACGCCGCTGCAACTCACCACGAACTTCCGGTCCCGGCCGGCCGTGCTGAGGTGGGTCAACGCGCTGTTCCGCGAGTGGTTCGCTGCCGACCAGGCGGCCGGTCAAGTGACATTCGCCGCGCTCGACCACCACGTGCCGGATGCCCCCGCCACGGTGACCGTGGTGGGCGGCGCGATGGACGTATCGGCCGAGTTGGCGGCGCGCGCTCAAGCCCGCGACCTGGCCCGTGTGATCGCCGCCGCTCATGGCTCGTGGATCGTCCGTCACGACGACGAGGAACGTGCCGCCACCTACGCCGACATCGCCGTGTTGGTGCGCACCCGCGCCGACCTCACCCATCTCGAACCCGCGCTGCGCCGATCGGGCATCCCGTACGTGATCGAAGGTGGCGCCCTGCTGTACGACACCCGCGAGGTGCGCGAACTGTTGCGCGTGCTCACCGCGGTCAACGACACCGCCTCGCCGTTGAAGGTGGTGAATGCGTTGCGGACCTCGATCCTGGCGATCAGCGATGTCGAACTGGTCGCCCATCGCAACGCCGGTGGTACCTGGAGCATCTACGCGCCCGCCGACCGCACCGGGCATCCCGCGGTCCTGCAGGCGATCACGGCGCTTCGTGGCTGGGCCGATGCGCGCCACCGCACCCCGATGCCCGAGCTGATCGACCAGATCGCCCGGCGCAGCGCGGCACATGCGGCCTCTGTGGTCGATGGCGCGCCCACCACCACATGGCGGCGTCTGCGCCTGGTGCTCGACGAGGCTCGATGGTGGTACGAGCAGACGGGTGGGTCGCTCGGCGAGTATTTGTCGTGGGTGACGATGCGCGTCGAGAACGACGATCGCAGCAACGTCACCACCGACGAGACCGACGAAGACGCGGTCCACGTCCTGACCGTGCACGCGGCCAAAGGACTCGAGTTTCCGATCGTGATGGTCGCCGGCCTGGGCCGCCAGCGACCTGGCGGGAACCACGTCCGCGCCTCGTTCGACACGTCGACCACTGGTGAACGTGTGATGGAGCTCAAGTTCGGCCGCTTGAAGACCAGTGGGTTCAGCAGTGCCGACGACAACGTGCAGGGCCGGCTGGAAGCGGCACGCCTGGCGTACGTGGCGTGCACTCGGGCCAAGGACCACCTCGTCGTGTGCCTGCACCACGGCAAACGGTCCTCGACCACCTCGGCGGCCGAGATGCTCCCGTTCCTGCCCGTCACCGAACCGATGGGCGACCTGCCGATGGCGCTCGCAGTCGATCCCCCGGCGGTGGTCGAGCTCGATGGCCGCGTCGATCGTCCACCGCCGCGCGCCACCGAGTGGAGGATGCGATCCAGCTGGTCGGCCACGCAGATGCGCCACCGTGTCGACGATGCACCGGTCGCCGTGCCGAGCGCTCCCGTGACTCACGGCCTGATCGCCGACGACACGGCCTTTCTCGAGCGTCCCGCGCAGGCCGTTTCCGATCTCGACACCCTGGAGAGCGGCGAGGCCGCGGGGACCGGGGACAGCGTCCACAGCAAGCCCCCGCGCCCGTTCGCGGCGCTGCCCGATCAGATCGGCCGTTACGGCACCCGCGTGGGCCGGGCCGTGCACGGCGTCGTGCAGGTGTTGCCTCTCGACGACCCGCTGCCGAACCTGGGGGCCCTGGTGACACAGCAGTGCCGCGCCGAAGAAGTCCCCGACCGGTTCCACCCCTACGTCGGTCAGCTCGTCCGGTCGATCGCCACGAGTGACGTCTTCGTCCGGATGGCTGCAGTCGCCCGTACTGCCACGGTGCGCCGAGAGATGTACGTCGGTGCCGAGGTCGAGGGCGAAGGGGTGTACGGCATCATCGACGCGGTGTGGTTGGAGGAGGGCCGATTCGTGGTGGTCGACTTCAAGACCGATCACGTGCTCGAGGAACCCGACGTTCTGGCTGATCGCTACCGGCCGCAACTCCACGCATACGCAGCAGCACTGCGCGCGGCCACTGGCATCGACGTCGGAGCAACCCTGTTGTGTGTCGCCCGAGCCGACGGCGGCCCCGCCCTCACGGTTCCCATCTCACCGCCCGATGTCGACCGCTGATTTCCGTGTGATCGCCGATCGGGCCTCGTTAGACTCCCCGACTGCGCCCAGATAGCTCAGTCGGTAGAGCATTTCACTCGTAATGAAAAGGTCGAGAGTTCGATTCTCTCTCTGGGCTCCAGGTCAACGGGGTGCGCTTCTTCGGCGGCACGAAGGCGCGACCGCAGTTCGAGCAGATCTCCCCGGCCCGTGACTGCGTGGCCACCAGAGCCAGTTGCGCCCCAAGGTGAACCCTTCGAGCTCGAGATCCTCTCGCTCGCGTCCTGCTGCGGGCTCTCCCGGCCTTGCACGGCGCGGTCCCTCTCCGAGGCCGAGGCGGTGACAATCCGGTGACAACGGTTTCGTACGCTGCCGACACCGAGAGACCCTTCGGCCTGAGAAAGGACCCTGAGATGCACACGCTCAACCTCGAACCGAACCGCGGTCTCCATCGTCGACGACTCGTTCGCATGATCGCCGGTCTCACCGTGGCGGCGGCGACCCTCGTCGCCGCCTCCTGCGGGTCGGACGATGACGCAGCGCCGGCTACGGCCGCACCGGCTACGGCCGCAGCATCCTCGGACGCACCGATCGCCGTCGGGTCGACCACGACCGAGGCCCCGACCACGACGGCCGAGTCGACGACGACGGCAGCGCCGACGACAACAGCCGAGCCGATCGCCACGGCGCCGTTCCCGACGGAGACGTCCACGGAGACCTTCGTCGACCCATCGCGACCGACGGCAGCCACGTCGGCCTCGCCGGAACTGCCCGAGCGAACCGTGACCACGCTGTTCGTCCGGCCGTCGGCACCTGGCCCGTTTCCACTCATCGTGCTGAGCCACGGGTACCTCAGCCACCCGCGCTACCTGAGCAGGGTCGCGACCGCATGGGCCACGGCCGGGTACGTGGTCGCGATGCCGGTGCACCCGTTGACGAACGTCGACGAGCCCACGGCAGGCGAGAACTTCGGCGACGTGTTCCAGCAACCGGCCGACATCTCGTTCGTGATCGACATGGTCCTCGAGCTCAACAGCGACAGCTCGTCAGATCTCTTCGAACAGATCGACCCGGACCGAATCGGTGCTGCTGGTCTGTCGATGGGTGGCGCCACCACCTACCCGCTCGTGCACAACGAGTGCTGCCGCGACGAACGGATCTCGGCCGCGGTGATCATGGCCGGATTCGACGTCACCGCACCGGAGACCAACGACTTCAGCCAATCGATCCCGATGCTGCTGCTCCACGGCGAGGCCGACGAGGTCGTCGTCATCCAGACAGCCCGCGACATCTACGCCAATCTGACCGGACCGAAGTGGTTCGTGACCCTGCTCGGCGCCAGCCACTCCGAGGCCTTCGAACCCGCGCCCGAAGACGCCGTCAGCGTCTGGGACACCATCGTCGACACCTCGACCGTCGACTTCTGGAACGGGACGCTGGGCGGCGACCCCAGCCAGCTCGAGGCGCTCGCGACCGACGCAGTCTCGCCAGGGCTCAGCACCCTCGAGTCGAGCCCGTGACGACAGGCGGTGTCCGGTCGACTCGTGCGAGACGCCGGGCACCGCCCCCGAGTCGCGAAGTTTCGGTCAGCCAGGGGTCAGGAGATGCCGCCGCTGTCGCGGCGACGGAAGTCGAGTGTCGCGACAGCACGAAGTCCCCGCCTCGCCAACCGCCTCGAATGCGCGGTCACCACCCGCGTCCGTACCCGGCTCCTGAGCGGACTGCATGTCGCTGGGTCTGACGTGGAGACCTATCGTGGATCGCATGGTGCGCGGAGGGCTGTCGCCGCTCGACGGTGTCGAGCACTACCGGATCGACGGTGTCGAGCGCATGGAGCCGTTCCTCATGACGGTCGTGTCCGACACGGACCTCTGGATGTTCGTGTCGAGCACGGGTGCGCTGACGGCCGGCCGGATCGACGCCGATCACGCGATCTTCCCCTACGAGACCGACGACAGGCTGCACCGAGCGGTGGGCATCACGGGGCCGGTGACCGTGATCGCGCGGCAGATCGACGGCCGACGTGAGCTGTGGCGACCGTTTACCGCCGAGCGGTCTGCGGCGTGCACCCGTTCGCTCGCCAAGAGCGTCCTCGGGGACCGACTGGTCTTCGAAGAGCACCACGATTCGTGGGGTCTCGTCTTTCGGGCGACGTGGGAGCCGTCGGCCGTACACGGCTGGGTCCGCACCGTCGAGATCGTCGATGCCGTCGGCCTTGGCGCCGAACTCGAGGTGCTCGACGGCCTGCTCGACGTGATGCCGGCGGGCGTGCCTGCGCACACCGAGCAGACCCTTTCGAACCTGGTCGACTCCTACAAGCGTTCGGAGACCGGGTCGTGGGGCACTCTGGCCGTGTACACGCTGGAGGCGCTGATCACCGACCGCGCCGAGCCCGCCGAATCGCTCACGGCCACCTCGGTCTGGTCGTGTGGATTCCCCGGCGCCGTGCTCGACCTCGACGGTCGTGGGGTCGCGGCGATGGTGGAGGGGGAACCGGCGCGTCCGCGGGCGTTGCTCACGGGTCGTCCGGGCGCATACCTGTTGCGTGGTCCGGTGAGCGTGCCCGAGTCGGGGTCGGTGTCGTGGATGATGGTCGCCGACATCGGTCGGACGCATTCCGAGGTCCTCGCCGCCCAGTCCGCTGCGACCAGCGCCGACGCAGCGCGGATCGTCGGCGAGGACATCGCGGCCGGGTCGGCACGGCTGGGGGCGCTCCTGGCCGGGGCGGACGCCGATCAGTCGACCGCAGACCCCGTCGCCGACGCGCATCACCTGTCGAACGTGCTGTTCAACTGCATGCGCGGCGGCGTCTTCCCGCACGGCCATCGGGTGCCCGTTGCCGACTTCGTCGAGTTCGTGCGGGCCCGCAACCGCGACGTGGCGGACCGATCTGCGGCCTGGCTCCAATCGCTGGGCCGGTGGGTCGACGTGACAGCCCTGCGCGCCGGCGCACTCGCGATCGACGACAACGACCTGACCCGGCTCGTGTTGGAATACCTCCCACTGACCTTCTCCCGTCGACACGGCGACCCCAGCCGGCCCTGGAACCGCTTCTCGATCAGGATCCGCAACGAAGACGGCGGTGAGCTGCTGTCGTACGAGGGCAACTGGCGTGACATCTTCCAGAACTGGGAAGCCTTGCTCTACTCCTTCCCCGCCTACTACGAACACGTGGTCGCGAAGTTCGTGAACGCCTCGACGATCGACGGTCACAACCCGTACCGCATCTCGCGGGCAGGCATCGATTGGGAGGTGCCCGACCCCCACGACCCGTGGAGCCACATCGGCTATTGGGGCGACCATCAGATCGTCTACCTGCTCCGCCTCCTCGAAGCATGGGAGCAGCACGAGCCCGGAGCGATTCGGGAGTGGATGGATCGGCCGATCCTCGTGTACGCCGACGTGCCCTACGTGATCGCCGACGTGCAGGCGATGGTTCGCGACTCGAAGGACACCATCACGTTCGACGCGGACCACGCGGCGGAGATCGATGCGCGCGAGCAGCGACTCGGGTCGGACGGGCGCCTGGTCGTCGCGACCGACGGGGCGTTGCTGCGAGTCGCACTGCTCGAGAAGCTGCTCGTCCCCGCCCTCGCCAAGCTCTCCAGCTTCGTGCCGGAAGGCGGGATCTGGCTCAACACCCAGCGCCCCGAGTGGAACGACGCGAACAACGCGCTGGCAGGTCCCGGGCTGTCGATGGTGACGCTCTACCACCTGCATCGGTACCTGCGGTTCGTCCGTGCCCTGCTCGATGGAGCCGGCGGCGAGACCGTGGCGTTCTCCTCCTCGGTCGCGGGTTGGTTCGATGATGTGCTCGCCGTCTTCCAGCAGACCCCGGCCACCCGACCGATCGACGATCGAAGCAGGCGCACCGTCGTCGACGCGCTCGGCACCGCCGCGTCCGAGCACCGCCGACGTGTCGGCCGGGGAACGAGCCACACCACGCTCGAGGTCTCGATTGCCGACGTGCGGAGGCTGTGCGACGTGGCGGGCGCGCACCTGGAGCACTCCATCCTCTCGGCGCGGCGCGCCGATGGTCTGTTTCACTCGTACAACCGGGTGTCGTTCCCCACGAGCGACACGGCACAGGTCGATCATCTGGGCCTGATGCTCGAGGGACAGGTCGCGCTGCTCTCGTCCGGCGCACTCGACGCAGACGCATCGCTGGCTGTCATCGACGCGCTGTTCGCTTCCGACATGTACCGCCCCGATCAGCACACCTTCATGCTGTACCCGGTGGTCGAGCTGCCGCCGTTCCTCGAGCGCAACATCGTGCCGGCGGGTGCCATCGAGGCGCTGACCCAGGACGGGGGCTCGCTCGACAGGATCTTCGCGACCGACCCGAACGGTCGCGTGCGGTTCCGACCCGACATCATCAACGAGGGTGCGCTGGCGCGGTTGCTCGACCAGACGGGCGTGCCTGCTGCGGATCGCGCGGTGATCACCGAGATGTACGAGCAGGTGTTCCACCACCGTTCCTTCACCGGACGCTCCGGCAGCATGTACGGCTACGAGGGCATCGGTTCGGTCTACTGGCACATGGTGGCCAAGCTGCTCCTCGCCGTGCAGGAGACCTATTGGTCGGCTGTCGACCATCGTGCTCCCGCCGACGTCGTGGGCCGACTGGCCGACGCATACCGCCGGATCCGCTCGGGACTCGGCTTCCGGAAGGGGCCAGAGGAGTACGGCGCGATCCCGACCGACTGCTACTCGCACACCCCCGGTCACGCCGGCGCGCGGCAGCCCGGTATGACCGGTCAGGTCAAAGAAGAGGTGCTGGCCCGGTTCGGCGAGCTCGGGTTGAGGGTGACGAACGGGTGCGTCTCGCTGTCACCCGGTCTGCTGCCGCTCAGCGAGGTGATGCCACCGGACGATGCCGGCGGCCATGTTCCGGCGAGGTTCACCTTCTGTTCGGTCCCGATGACGATCGCCCGGGGGGCGTTCGACGGGGTCACCATCGTCGGCGACGACGACGACGCCGGTGACCACCGTGATGACCTCATGCTCACGATCCAGCAGTCACGAGAGCTGTTCGCCCGGAGTGGCGCGATCAGGCGGGTGGACTGGACGATCGGGCCCAGAGGATGACCGACCACCAGCCGGGTCCGACACGATCGGCGCCGGCACGGCGTGATAGCAACGCGCCACTCGACGGAGGCGTCGACCGGACAACCACGAGGCAAGGCAGGCTCTGATGGCTTCAGCGGCAGACGCAGCGACGAGCAGCAGCGGGTCGTTGTACGACCGCTTCCGGATGGACGGCATGGTCGTGGTGGTCACCGGCTCGGGCCGAGGCATCGGCCGCGGCATCGCCGTCGGGGTTGCCGACTGCGGGGCCGACGTGGTCGTCACGGCACGGCGACAGCACGAGATCGACGCCGTCGTCGCCGAGGTGCAGGCCCGTGGTCGGCGTGCCATCGGAGTGGCAGGCGACATCACCGACGGCGGATTCGTCGCCGAACTCGTCGCCCGCACGATCAGCGAGTTCGGCCGGCTGGACGTGTGGGTCAGCAACGCCGGGGGCTCGGAGCACAAGGGCACCTACCCCACGATCGACATGCCCGACGAGCACTGGGATGCCCAGTTCGGCCTGAACCTACGGCCGCACTTCCTTGCAGCGAAGGCCTGTGCTGCCGTGATGCAACCCGGCTCGTCGTTGATCGGCATCTCGTCGACCAGTTCGCTCGGACCGGCACCGAGCTTCGCCGCCTACGGCGCGGCGAAGGCAGCGATGAACCACCTCACCCGCACGCTCGCGACCGAGCTGGGCCCCCGCGGGATTCGCGCCAACGCCTTGGCCGTCGGGATCGTCCCCACCGAGTCGTTGACCACCATCGGGGGGATCGACGATGCAGCCTTGCCGTCGCTCGCGAAGTCGATTCCGCTCGGCCGTCTGGGCGAGCCGCTCGACGTCGCTGCGGCAGTGGTGTACCTGGCATCCCCTGCAGGTTCGTTCGTCACCGGCCAGACGCTGGCCGTCGCAGGCGGCCGCGGCTGATCAGCCTGGACCCGGCGTGTAGACCGCCGGCCGCGCCCCGCGCCAGGCTCGCTCTGCCGGGATCGAGTCGGTCACCGGGCGGATTGCGTCCTTGGCGACACGCCAGCCCCACCCGCTGAGGATCCGGTAGGTGCGGAACCTCCACCGATCGCCGTCGGGCACCGCCTCGCCCTGGTACTGCCCACCCTGGAGGTAGCCGACCGCTGCAGTCGAGGTCATGAAGTAGGCGGAGAGCTGCGCGCTCGAACAGTCAGGGGCGACATCGATGGCGATGTTCGTGGCATGGTGCCCGCCCTGGATCGCGGGCGCAGCAACGGTGTGATCGGTGTACAACGGCCTGATCGCATCGTGGCCGGTGAACGTGAGATCGGCCATCGTGCCGGGCGGGAAGTTGATCACCTCCAACGTCGCGTCGGCGGTGAACACGGCACTGACGAGCTCCTCGGGGTAGCCGACGTCGAGGTAGTAGAGGTACTCGTTGAAGGTCGACAGCACCGCCTCCTTCGCCTCGAGCCGGGCAAGTCGAGACTCGACGACCGCCAAGCGACGCTCGAGTGCGTGGCGTTGTTCGACCTCGGAGTCCTGACTGGTGCCGCTCATGTCCACAACGCTACGCATCGTGCACGGCCGCGACGTTGCTGAACGCCGCGGCCCGACCGATGCCGCGCCAGGTGGGTCGTGATCGCGACCCGTCGACAATGGTGCAGACTCCCGCCATGGGATTCGACGTACATGCGGTGATCACACTCAAGAAGGCACCGTCCGAGGCGTTGATGACCGAACTCGATCATCGCTTCGGCATCGCCACGCACGAGGTGGGTACGAAGACGGTGAACATCACCGAGCACGTCTCGGTGTCCGATGCGGCCGACGCGATGGCGTTCGTGCGCAGCCTGGTCGAGGACGCGATGCCTCAGGGCGCGGTCATCTCGGAGCTGAACGCAGCCACCGACGCGGGGTGACGCCGACGCGAGGTCGATGCACCTGCTTGACCATCCCGTCGGCGAGAGGACGGTCCAGCCATCCGAAGCACTCGACTCCCGCCACGTCGCCATCGCGCCGGGTCCGCCGGCGCGGGTGGTTCGCGCCTCGTCGGCGATGAGCAGACCGGCGCGTCGTGATGGACGTGAAGATCCCGATCTGTCTGGAATGCGGAGCGGACTTGCCACGGCGCGGGGGTTCGTGCCGGGTCTGCGCCGGCACTCGCGGCAATGCCTGCCCCGTTCGCCGCCTCGACACCGAGGTGTCAGCCACACCCACCCCGACCCTGCTCGATGTCACTCGAGCGACCGACGACGCACCTCGGATCAACCGACGGACGTTCGCAACGGTCGGAGCGATCGTGCTCATCACGATCTCGACCGTGGTGGTCGGGAGCCTGTTCGCCGGCGACGACCCTCGAACCACGCTGGTTGCAGACGACGCCGTCCAGCAACCGATCTCGTCAGCAGCCGCATCGCCGAACTCCGATGACCCCACCACCGTCCCCGTGGCCGCCACGGGATCGGCGGCACGTGTCGAGCCGTCACCGCCCGTCGCCGACGTGGACACCACGGTTCCGACGCCGATCGACACGGTTCCCGATGCAGTTGCCGACGCGCTCCCCGCCGCGGTCGATGCCGCCCCGACCGCAGACACCACACCGCTCGACCCCGGTGCTCCAGGTTCCGACAGCCGACCTTCACGTCGGCGACCCGACCCCAGCAGGCCCGGAAGCAGCTCGCCGACCGCCGACCCTCCGATGGCCTTCGAAGAACCGGGGCAGCCCGGCGCGCCCGCCGGCGAGCCCTCCGTGGACGACCCGAGCCCTGCGACCCCGCCGACATCTCCAACCGCCCCGCCGCCCGCACCGTCCGCGCCTCCGACAACGGTCAGGCCTCCGACGACGACTCCGGTGCCGACGACTCCGGTGCCGACGACTCCGGTGCCGACGACTCCGGTGCCGACGACTCCGGTGACGACCACTCCGGTGGCGACGACCACGACGACCGATCCGCCGCCAACGACGACCGATCCGCCACCGACGACCGATCCGCCGACCACGAGTCCGCCACCGACGAGTCCGCCACCGACCACCGATCCGCCACCCGATCCGGCTCCCTGAGTCGCGCGGTCGCCTCCGCAGGCTCGTCAGCCGGCCCGACGAACGTCAGCCGGCGCGATCGAGGTACTCGCGCAGGCGACGGTCTGCGTCGTCGCCGAACAGGATCCGTGCCACCTCGTCGAGACCTGTCGACGACCTGATGTCTTCCTCGCGCACCACCAGTTCGATCTTCGAACGGCGCCGCATGAAGTCCTCGAGCCTGGTGATCATCTCGGTCGTGGCCGCCAGATGAAGTTCGACGCGGAGGTAGTCGGCGTTCTCCATGATGTCTTCGCCCATGCGCGGATCGTCACAGATCGCTTCGAGCATCGAGAACGCCCGCCGACCGTACCGACGCCACAAGCGGTCGCTCAGCGGCTCGACGTCGGGTTTGGTGCGCAGCGAGTCGAGCTTGACGAGCTTGGCCTGACGGTAGAACTCGGCCCGGGTTGCCTTCGCCGGTTCGCCGTACCAGTTCTTCAGGTCCGCCTCCAACGGAACACCGAGCGATTCGACCGCCTCGGCAACTTCCTCGCCCACGTTCAAGCAGTCGGTCAGCTTGCCCCCGAACACCGTGACCAACCGCATCCTTCGATCGGTCTCGACCGCGTGCTTGCGGCTCAACGAGGTCCAGTCGACCTCCTTCTGGTCGCCGCCCGCGGCATTGACCACCAGCGGACGGACACCCGATCGCTCGGCGATGACATCGGCGGCGGTGAGCGGCGTGCGCAGATCGAGACGTCGATTGATCTGATCGAGCAGGAAGTCGCGGTCGGCGTCGTCGACGTTCGTGAAGGGCTGATCGATGCGGGTGTCGGTGGTGCCGATGACCGACCGGGCGCCCATCGGGATCACGTAGAACAGGCGCTGTGTGTCGTCGAAGAAGGCCAGCACGCGCTGATGGTCGTCGGTGGTGAGCCGTGGCACCACGAGATGGATGCCCTTGGAGTAGACGATGCGATGATCGGTCGTCGTGCCCCACGACCGGTTCAACTCGTCGACGAACGGTCCGGCGGCATTCACCATCACCTTCGCCGAGGTGACGAACTCCTCGCCCGAGTCGACATCGCGCAACTGGGCCACCCATCGCTCGCCCACCCGCTCCGCGCTGACGAGCTCGACGTAGTTGGCCGCCGTGGCGCCGGCCTCGATCGCCGAGCGCACGAACGAGAACACGAACCGTGCGTCGTTGTCGACGAGGTAGGCATCGCGGTACTCGATGCCGCCGCGAACGTTGGTCGTGTCGATCACGGGTTCTTCCGCCCGGATCTTGTCGGCGCTGAGCAACCGTGGGTGGCGCGTCCCGAACTGTCCGATTCCCCAGTAGCCGAACGCCCCCAGCGCTGCGAACCACGGCGGGAACGGCGACCCGTGGTCGAGGCTTGCGAGAAAGCTGATCTCCTTGACGTTGTCGGGGTAGGCCTTCATCAGGCGATTGCGCGACCTGCACAGCTTGAACACCAGCAGCAGTTCGTAGTTCTCGAGGTACTTGAACCCACCCCAGACGAGGTTCGACGATTCCTGACTGGTGAAGTGGGCGAAGTCACCGCGGTCGACCAGTGCCACCGACGCACCACGGCCTGCGAGCGCCGCCGACGTGACCGCACCGTTGATGCCGCCACCGATCACCAGGACATCGAAGCTGCCGTCTCGCAGTCGATCGATCTGGGAGTTCCGAAGTGCCATGTGAGCATTCTGCCGACAACGGCTGCGGGAAATGCGCGCCAATCGCTCACTCCGAGGTGCCGAGCACCTCGGGCAGCCACGCTTCCAACCGTTCCCACATCACGTCGCCGCTCTTGGCCAACAGGTGACCATCGCCCGGCAGTCGGATGACCTCGCCCGTACCGGCGATCATCCGGACCATGTCGCTGGCCTCAGGCGGCAGGATCTCGTCCCGGTCACCGTGGAAGAGCAGGAACGGCCGACCGGCCAGCCCGCCGGCGACCTCGCAACCGGCCGACTGGGTTGCGAACGTCACCACGCCCGCCACCATCGAGTCGAGCCCGACCGCGACGCGGACGGCGACCGCCCCGCCGAAGCTGTGCCCCATCACCACGACCCGCTGGGCACCGGCGCCTCCGATGGCCAGCTGCACCGCGGCAGCCACGTCGATGCAGCAGGTGTCGAGATCGTTGGGCCGCCGATAGCTGACGCGCAGGACCGGGATGCCCCGGTCGGCCCAGGCGATGCCGAGTCGGTGGTAGAGGCCGTCCGCCGGACCGAGGAGCCCACCCATGGCCCCACCGCAGAGGACGATCGCGGCGGGTGGATCGGTGACGCCGGTCGGCTCGTGCCACAACACCGTGAGCAGGCCACGCATCGAGTACATCTCGACGTGGCGCAGCGTGGGCGTGAGCATGACGTCTTGGGTGGCGATCACGCCAACCAGCTCGAGCGGGGTCTGCCCGCCGGGTCCGCGATCATCGTCCCCCCTCATCTGTCCCCACTCATCTTCGGTACCCTAACGACCTCATGTCGCCCGCCGAACCCCTGGACGAGCCCCTGGACGACGTCGACCTGACCGATCCTGAGCAGCGGCGCCTCGCCGTGCGCATCGGCCTCGCCTGGATCGAGTTGCGTCGTGGAGCGGCGATGAGCACCCTTCGCGATCACCTCTTCGGGAGCGGGGACGACGCGCTCGAACAGGGCCAGATGGACACCCTCGACCTGTTCGCCCAGCAACCGACGTGGCGGATGAGCGAGCTCGCCGAGGCCCTCCGAGTCGATCCCTCCACGGCGACCCGAGCGGTCCAACGCCTGGTCCGGTCGGGTCTCGCAACCCGCGGCGCCAGCGACGACGACGGGCGGGTGGTGATCGTGAGCATCACCGACGCGGGCGTGGCGCGCCACGCCGAGGTCGCCGAACGCCGAGGACGATTGATGGCGCACCTGATGGGCATGTACACGCCTGACGAGCGCGTGCAGCTGGCCGGCCTCCTCGAACGGTTCGTCGGTGCAATCGACGGATTCGTGTCGCGCGACGATCCCTGAGACCGCCTGGCGAGGGCCAGGATCGTTCCCGAACCTGTGAGGTAGGGTCGACCACATGGCCGATCGCATCGCGTTCACCGAGGAGGCGATGCAGTACGCCCCCCAGCTGTACAGCGCCGCGCTCCGCATGACGAGGAATCCCGCCGACGCCGAGGACCTGGTGCAGGAGACCTTCCTCAAGGCGTACCGCAGCTTCGGGTCGTTCCAAGAAGGCACCAACCTGCGTGCCTGGTTGTTCCGCATCCTGACGAACACGTTCATCAACATCTATCGAGCCAAGCAGCGGCGGCCGATCGAGGCCGAACTCGACGACGTCGAGGATCTGTACATGTACAAGCGCATCGGCGCGCTCCAGTCGGCCTCGCGAAGCGCCGAGGACCAGATGTTCGACCTGTTCACCGACGATGAGGTGAAGCAGTCACTGGAAGCGCTCCCGGAATCGTTCCGCCTCCCCGTGTTGCTCGCCGATGTCGAGGGATTCGCCTACAAAGAGATCGCCGAGATGCTCGACATTCCGATCGGCACGGTGATGTCGCGACTTCATCGGGGAAGAAAGGCGATGCAGAAGCGGTTGTTCGACTACTCGCAGGCACGTGGCCTGGTGCCGACAACAGAGATCGCGACCCATGGCTGACTGCAACGAGACACTGCGAGAACTGGATGCCTTCCTCGACAGGGAACTGTCGGCCGAGACCCACGTCGCGATCCGTGCCCACCTCGAGGGCTGTCCCGACTGCTTCCAGGCCTTCGACTTCCATGCCGAGCTGAAGCTGGTCGTGTCTCAGAAGTGCAAGAACGATGAGATGCCCGCAGGCTTGCTCGCCCGATTGGAGCAGTGCTTCGGCGACGCCGACACCGACACCGGGATCGTCGACGATCCGTACGCCGCGAGCGACGAGATGAACGCTGGTCCCGACGGCGCGTGAGCGGGCAGGCGGGATCGCCTCCGTCGATTGGCTCGATCTGGTGCGCTGTTGGCTACGCTGACGCCCATGCTTCTGGCCGTCATCTGGCACTGGTGGATCGGTCTACTGCTCACCCTCGCGTCCGTCTTGTTCGTGGTGGCCGTGATCGGTGGATACCTCAAGCAGGTCAGCGCTCAGCGCTACCCCGGCAAGCGCGCCCGTCGCGACGACTGACGGCCTGCGCCCACCCGGTGTGGCCGTTCCTCAGCCAGCCGTGAACGATCACCGGGCCTCGCTGGCTTCCGAACTCGAGGGCCGCTTCGACGCCCTGATCTCGCGGTGCACGTTCCCAGCCGCAGGCAGTTCGGTCACCTGTGCCGTCTCAGGCGGTGCCGACTCGCTGGCACTTCTGGTGCTCGCCATCGCAGCTGGCTGCCACCCCACGGCGGTCCACGTCGACCATGGGCTTCGGCCCGAATCGGCGACCGAGTTCTCACTCGTCGCGCGGGCCGCCGATCGGCTGGGCGTTCCGGCGCGCAGCGTCACCGTGCACGTCGGCGATGGTCCCAACCTCGAGGCGCGGGCCCGCAGCGCGCGATACGGCGCGCTTCCAGAGGATGTGCTCACCGGCCACACCAGCGATGACCAGGCCGAGACCGTGGTGATCAACATGCTCAGGGGCGCAGCGCTCGACGGAATGGCCGGGATGCGACCTGGACCCCGCCACCCGCTCCTGGACCTGCGCCGACACGAGACCCGCTCGGTCTGCTCCGCTGTCGAGCTCGACGTCGTGGACGATCCGTCGAACCACGACCGCCGGTTCCTGAGGAACCGGGTTCGCCATGATCTCCTGCCTGTGCTGTCGGAAGCGGCCGGGCGCGACCTGGTACCCGTGCTCGCCCGTCAGGCGGCCCTGCTCCGCGACGAGGCCGACCTGCTCGACGAACTCGCTCTCGCCGTCGATCCCACCGACGCCCGAGCGCTCGCTGCTGCCCCCGTCGCGCTGGCGCGACGGGCGGTTCGGCTGTGGTTGGCCGGCGCTGGACATCCGCCTGATGGGGCGACCGTGATGCGGGTGCTCGAGGTCGCCTCAGGTGGCGCGCTCGCCTGTGACGTCGGCGGCGGTCGACGGGTCACCCGTTCGCACCAACGACTCACGCTCCACCACGGCGGAACCGGCTTGGCCTGGCAGGGCCGGTCCCGAGTCGGGCATCCGCCTGAATCGAATCGACCTGGTGTCGTATAGCCTCGGTCCTCGATGTTTCGCCTACGAGTGAGTTTCTGATGCCGCCCCGTCTGCGCGGGAAGTGGGCGCTCGGGATCACCCCACGCAACTTCACGTGGATCATGAAGGACAAGCTCGCGATCTGTGAGCGCCCCGGCGGTTACGGCGACAACCATCGCCGCGTCCGACGCCAGGAAGAGATCATCTGGTTGCGCGAGAACGGATTCGGCTGCCTCGTGAGCATCATCCCGGCGCCGCACAACCTGCACAACTACGACGAGCTGTCTCTGCCATACCGGCATCGTCCGTTCACGGGCGTCGACGACCTGGGTCTGTGGCTCAAGGCCTTCTACACCGAACTGCACGCGCTGCTCGAGAACAACGTCAAGGTGATCGTGCACAACGAGAACGTCGACGATCGCCTCGTCGGCATCATGGGCGGATACATCCGTTGGAGCGGCCTCGTCGAGGATCCGTCGCAGGCGATCACCGTCATCGAGCGCATCGGCGGTCGCCAGCTCGATCCGTTCGGACGCGAAGTCATCCTGATGGTGCACGAACTCCGCTGAGCACGCGACGATGGTGCGATGAGCTCCACGCCTGCTGCCTGGCACCCCGACCCCACCGGACGCCACGAGTACCGATACTGGGACGGCCAGTCGTGGACCGATCACGTCAGCAACGGCGGCATCACCGGCTCCGACCCCGTGCAACAAGGGCCCACCCGACTCGATCGTGTCGATTCGGCACTCACGGTCGGCAACGAGGCCAACCCGGCACTCATCCAACGGATGACCTCTGGCGACGGGTCACGGCACAGCGCGGTGGTCGGGCCATCGGCATTCACCGGCTCGGGATCGATCTTCGACGAGCCGATCCTGATCGTGAATCAGAAGGCCAAGATCATCGAGCTGAACAACCAGTACGGGGTGTTCGATCGCGACGGCCGCCAGCTCGCAGCCGTGAACCAGGTGGGCCAGAGCACAGCAAAGAAGGTGCTGCGACTGGTATCGAGCCTCGATCAGTTCCTCACCCATCACATGGAGATCACCGACGCGCACGGCAACGTCGTGCTGCGGCTCACGCGACCGGCGAAGGTGTTCAAGAGCACGGTGGTCGTCAGCGATGGTCAAGATCGCGAGATCGGCCGAATCGTGCAGGACAACGTGTTCGGCAAGATCCACTTCACGCTCTCGGTCGGTGAGCAGACCTACGGGTCGATCAAGGCCGAGAACTGGCGAGCATGGGACTTCCGCATCGAGGACCACACCGGGACCGAGATCGCACGGGTCACCAAGACCTTCGAAGGCCTGGCCAAGACGCTGTTCACCACCGCCGACAACTACGTCGTGCAGATCCACACCCGCCTGGCACAGCCGCTGAACGCGCTCGTCGTCGCCGCGGCGCTGTCGATCGACACGGCCCTCAAGCAGGACTCTCGAGGCTTCGGCTGAACCTTGCGGTGCGCGCTGTCAGCCCGCACCGACCACGTCGATGATCACATCGGCCGGGTTGATGCTCTTCAGACACACCTGACCACCGACGAGTCGCACCGGCACCACAGCCGTCGCCACTCTGTTCGACACCGCCGCGATCACACTGCCCGAACCTGGACCCTCCGAACACGGGAACGCGAACACGCTGGTGCCCCCACCACCGGTCACCACCGTGAGGGCGAGCACTGCACTGGTCGCTCCGGCGGGAACACCCCCGAGCCCGGCGACCTGCACGGCCACGCTGTCCTGGCCGACCGAGCCGGCCCCGCCGGTTCGAGAGTCGAAGATCCGGAGCGGATCGACGGTCGAGACCTTCGACGGCCCTGCCCAGATCCCGGTGACG
>JANNQK010000329.1:0-28477 GCA_031400715.1 Actinomycetes bacterium
GGTCGTAGCCCAGACTGACATCGTCGGGCAGGCGCCAGATCCGCTTCATCATCGTCGGCACCATGTAGACGACCTCGCCACGGTGATGCTCGATCGCGGCGAGGGTTGCCTCGGGATCGAACCGGGGCAGCACGACGACCCCGTTGCCGTGCAGCAACCCTTGCACCGACCAGATCAGGGGCCCGTTGTGGTACAGCGGCCCGGGCATGACCATCGGGCCGGTCGCCCCGAACATCAACGCCGACGGCACCTCCGTGTCGAGCACGGCCGGATCGCCCGACACGATCAGCTTCGGACGACCGGTCGAACCTCCCGAGGTTGGCGCCTTCCATTCCTTCGAGACGAGTTCGTCGAGCACTGCGTTCTCGGCACGAGCGGGGGCCCGGTAGCCGATCGGGAGGCACGCCCGCCCCTCCAGCGAACCCTCCGGGACGCCCAGCACCGCACTCGGGTTCGCGAGTTCCACGATCGCGTCGATCTCGCGCTGTGGCAACCTCGCCGACACCGGCTGCGGCGTGGCTCCGAGTCGCCAGGCCGCAGCGAAGGCCACGAACCAGTCGACCGAGTTCGGCAGAGCGATGGTGACCATGTCACCTGCGCTCACCCCGCGGTCTCGGAGGTCGACGGCGAGATCGTCGATCAGCTCCGCGAGTTCCGCGTAGCTGACCGACTCGTCGCCACAGGTGACCGCCGGCCGGTTGGCGTGCGACACCGCCAACTGGCGCAAGCGGAGACTGAACGAGACGACGGCCATCGTCAGCCGGCCTGGAGGAACTCGACCCAGTTGCCGTCGGGATCCTCCACGATCGAGATGCTGATCCCGCTGCGGATCTCTCGAACGGGCACGACCACCTTGGCTCCGGCGGCGGCGCATGCCTCGGTGATCTCCGCGAGGTTCGACACGGTGATCGTGAAGTACCGGTAGCCGTACGCGCCGGGGATGCCACCGGGCGGAGCCGACGCAGGGGGCTCGGTGCCCGGGTGGACGAGCTTGATCAGTGTGGTGCCGCACAGCAGGCGATACATCGTGCCGCCTCCACCGGGCATGGGATTCGAGCCGGCATCGACGAACCCGAGCGTGTCGCGGTAGAACACCAGCGATGCGTCGGCGTCACGGATCACGATGCCGAGATCGATCGAGTCCTTGGTCAGCTGCACGCCCATGAGATCCCCCTTCACCCACGACTCGAGGCCGTCGGCGCCGCACCCCACGGCGCCGACGAGCACCTTAGGCGGGGTCAGACAGCGGGTTGCTGTTGGGTGATGCAGTGGATGCCACCGCCACAGCGGAAGATCGATCGGGCGTCGTGCAGCACGATCTCGCGACCTGGATACGCGGCCGCCATGATGCCTGCCGCCACATCGTCGTTCGGGTCGTCGAAGGAACACAGGATCACCGCGTCGTTGCACACGTAGTGGTTGATGTAGCTCCAGTCGACCAGATCACCGTCTTCGTGGGTGGTCTGCGGGGCGGGCACCTCGATGATCTCGAGCGATCGGCCGGCGGCATCGGTGCTGTGGCGCAGCACCGATAGGTTGGCCTGCGAGACGGCGAAGTCGGGATGGTCGGGATCGGACTGGACGTGCACCAGCACCGCACCGGGCCGCGGGAATGCAGCGATGATGTCGACGTGCCCTCGGGTGCCGAAGCGGTCGTAGTCCTTGGTGAGCCCCCGCGGCAGCCAGATCACGCGCGCGACGTCGAGAAACGAGCGCAGCTCGGTTTCGACCCCTTCGGAGTTCAACGTCGGGTTGCGCCCCGGATCGAGCTGCACGGTCTCGGTCACCATCACGGTGCCTTCGCCATCGACGTGGATGCCGCCACCTTCGTTCACCATCGACGAGCTGAACAGCTGCGCCCCGGCCAGGCCGGCGATGAAGGCGCCGACGTGCTGCTCGTCATCCCACCGCGAGAAGCCCTGATCGCCCCACGCGTTGAACGTCCAGTGGGTGGCTCCCAGACGACCGTCCGGGTGCACCAGGAACGTCGGACCGCTGTCGCGCACCCAAGCGTCGTCGATGTGCGTCTCGTGCAGCTCGATCGAGTCGTCCACCATCGCGCGGGCGATCTCGATGTCGCCCATGTCGCACACCATCGACACCGGCTCGAACCGGGCGATGGTGTTGGCGACCGATGCCCAGACGCCACGGAGACGCTCCAACTCGTCCTCGCCGTGCTCGGCGAAGCACTCGTTGACCGGAGGGAACTCCATCCAGGTGCGGCTGTGCGGTACCCATTCGGCGGGCATGCGAAAGCCGGACAGGCGGGGCGTGGTCATGAGGTGAGCTCCTGGGAGTGACGCATCGGGAACGGTCAGAGGAAGTAGAGACGGCTGAGCGACACCGAGTCAGCAGGATCGGCGTAGACGACGGCACCCTCGAAGGTGACCGACCCGGTGCGTGAGTCGACGTCGACATGGCCGAGGCGGGCGTTGTGGATCAGGTCGGCCGGGCCGATGCCGCGCGTGTTGCGCACGGCGACCCGGTTGCGCCGGGTGGTCATGTGATCATCGCCGGCGTCGACGGCAGCCTGACTGACGAACGCGACCGAGAGGTCGGCGGCGGTCGCACCGAAGGAACCGAACTGCGGACCGAGCACCAACGGCTCACACGAGTCGGTGGTCGCATTGGGGTCACCGGTCACGCCGTAGGCCGGGAAACCTGCCTTGAGCACGAGTTGCGGCTTGGCCCCGAAGTGATCCGGGCGCCACAGCACGATGTCGGCGAGCTTGCCGACCTCGATCGAGCCGATCTCGTGCGACAGGCCGTGGGCGATGGCCGGGTTGATGGTGAGCTTGGCGATGTAGCGACGTACTCGTTCGTTGTCGTGCCAGGTGGGTCCGTCGTCGAGGTCCTGCTTCATCTTCGCCGCGAGCTGGAACGTGCGCCGCACCGTCTCGCCGGCGCGACCCATTCCCTGCGCGTCGGACGAGGTGATGCCGATCACACCCAGATCGTGGAGCACACCTTCGGCGCCCATCGTGCCGTTGCGGATCCGGTCGTTCACCATCTCGCCGTCGCTGTGGGAGTGATGGTTCAAGCCGTGGCAGGCGAAGATCATCTCGTAGTGCTCGTCGAGCGCGTCTCGGCCGAATGGCAGCGTCGGGTTGGTGGACGACCCGATCACGTTGGCCACACCGGCGAGCTTCAGGACGTTGGGCACATGGCCCCCGCCGCAGCCCTCGATGTGGAAGGCGTGGATGGTGCGGCCGTCGAGCACGCTCAGGGTGTCTTCGACCGACAGGCATTCGTTCAGTCCGTCGGTGTGCAGCGCCACCTGGACGTCGTGGTCCTCGGCGACGCGCAAGGCCATGTCGAGCGCGCGAGTGTGCGCGCCCATGTCCTCGTGCACCTTGAAACCGCAGACTCCACCCTCCACCAGCGCCTCGACCAGTGGTGCCGGATCGGACGACGAACCGCGACCGAGGAAGCCGATGTTGACGGGCCACTGATCGAACGCGTTGAACGCGTGCCGGAGCGCCCACGGCGAGTTCACGCCCACGCCCCACAACGGGCCGAACTCCTGGCCGATGATCGTCGTGACACCAGATGCGAGCGACGCCTCCATGATGCGCGGCGACAGCAGGTGCACATGGGTGTCGATCGCGCCGGCCGTGGCGATCATGCCCTCGCCGGACACGATCGCCGTGCCGGTGCCCACCACCACGTCGACGCCGTCGAGCATGTCGGGGTTGCCGGCGCGGCCGATGCCGCTGATGCGGCCGTCGCGGATGCCGATCGATGCCTTTCCGATGCGGTGCATGGCATCGATGATGACCACGTTGGAGATCACCAGATCGCAGGTGTCGCGAACCGCGGCAGCCTTGAGCAGGAGTCCATCGCGGGCGGTCTTGCCGAACCCGGCGAGGAACTCGTCGCCGCGCTGCTGAGCGTCGTACTCGATCTGCACCACGAGTCGCGTGTCGCCCAGACGCACGCGGTCGCCCACGGTGGGTCCGTGGATCGCCGCGTAGTCGTTCGGCAGGATCTCGTCGGGATGCTCGTGGCTGTGCGGCACCGCACCGCCTTCGAAGTCGTCGTGACGGTGCTCCACCCCGCCGTGCGAGTGCTGGTGCGGGTGCGGATGTGGGTGGGAGTGGTCGCTCATGACACGGCTCCCCGCCGGGCACCGAGATAGCCCTGTTGTGCGGCTCGGGCGAGCGATGCCTCCTTCGCACCAGGAGCGTCGAGCGGGCCGTCGACCAGGCCGGCGAAGCCGATCGCGATCCGCGCGCCCCCCACCGGCACGAGCGGTGCCTCGACGGCGACGCCCGGGTCGAAGCGCAATGACGACCCTGCGGGGATGGCAAGGCGCATGCCGTAGGCAGCAGCGCGATCGAAGTCGAGCCTCGAGTTCACCTCGAAGAAGTGGAAGTGCGACGTGATGCTCACCGGCACGTCGGAGGTGTTGATGACCGACAGCCGCAGGAGGCCCGAAGGCGTGGTTGCGCGATGCTCGACCGTCATCACGGCACCCGGGGCGTCGTCGCCGAGGCTCGTCGCCGCCGCACCGAACGGGTTGCGCACCACCACCATGCGCGTCCCGTCATCGAACACCGCTTCCACCTTCACCTCCGCCACGATGTCGACCACGCCCGGCAACACGTCGTCCATCGTGAGCACCGACGCCCCCTGTGCAGCGGCTTCCACCAGCCGCGCGCCATCTCGTGCCGCCTCGCACACCGTGTCGGCGATGAGCGCAGTGGCCTCGGGCACGTTGAGGCGCAACCCCCTCGACCGGCGGGCACGGGCGAGTTCGGCCGCGGTGAAGATGAGTAACCGGTCACGCTCGGTCGGGGTGAGACGCATGGCCGCACGCTATTCGCCGACGAACGTTCCCGGTGCAGACGCATGCCCCGAGGCGAACAATTGCCAGATCAGCAGCCGATCAGCTGCTGAGCGCCGGTACCGGCGGTTCGTCGTTGCCGTGCGGGAACACGAGCTGAGCGGTCATCCCATGGGTCACGTCGGCGAACACCTTCGACAGCGCGACGATCAAGTCGTCGAGCGATACCAGTCCGACCACCTGATCACCGTCCACCACCGGCATGCGCCGCACCGCGTGATGATGGAACGAGGAGATGGCATCGCGAATGTCGGCATGGCGGTCGATCGCCACCACGTTCGTCGACATCACGGAGTCGATTCGAACGTCGGGGGCAACGCCCGTGCCGAGCACTCTCACCACGAGATCGCGATCGGTGACGATCCCGACGAGTTGGTCGTGGTCGACAACGACCACGCACCCGACGCCGGCCCGCGACATGAGCGTCGCCGCCTGTGCCACCGTCGCGTCCGGCGAGATCGTGACGGCCGGGCGGGCGCTGAGATCGGCGACCTTCATGACGTCACCTCCGAACCGTGAAGTTCCTTGATCACGCAGTCACTGCCAGGAAACAGCAGCCCCACATGGCCGGTGTCGTCCCAACGCACGAGGAATGGAGCGGTGTCCCCTGGCCCTCGCGCCTCCAGCACCTCTCCGGTGCGATCCGGCTGACCGACGTGATGGCCGGTGATGATCAACTGTGAACCTGGTCGTGCATGCATCGTGCACTCCTTTCGACGCTCGTCACCACCAGTGAGCGCGCGACGGTTCGACGACGGCGAGGGGCGAAGGTCCCTGGCTGTCCACCGGCGACCCGTGACCGGTCAGTTCACGTTGCGTTCGCGACCTTCCCAGTACGGGGCTCGCAGCTCGCGCTTGAGCACCTTCATCGCACCCGACAGCGGCAGCGGTTCCGTTCGGAACGACACGCTCTTGGGAACCTTGTATCCAGCGATCCATTCGCGGGTGTGAACGATCAGCTGATCCTCGGTCGCCTCGGCACCTTCGCGCAGCACGACGATGGCGTGGACGGCCTCGCCCCACTGCTCGCTCGGGATGCCGATCACGGCCACCTGCAGCACCGCCGGATGGCTGGAGAGCGCGTTCTCCACCTCGCTCGAGTACACGTTCTCGCCACCGGTGACGATCATGTCCTTCACCCGATCGACGAGATACAGGTAGCCATCGGCGTCGAGGTAGCCGGCGTCGCCGGTGTGGTACCAACCGCCCCGGAACACCTCCTCGGTCGCCTCGGGCTTGTTCCAGTACTCGATCATGAAGTTGCCGGCGCGGGCGCACACTTCGCCGGCTTCACCGACGCTGAGCTCGTTGCCGTCGTCGTCCTGGATCGACAGCACGACGCCAGGCAACGGCATGCCCGCCGAACGGAGGTACACACCGCCGGCGCGGTGCTCGTTCGGGCCGAGGAAGGTGAGCACACTCGAGCTCTCGGTCATGCCGTAGCCCTGCCAGATCTTCATGTCGGGGTACAGGGCGAGCATCGACTCCAACAGCGCCTGCGGCATCGGCGACGCGCCGTACACGAGGTCGGTGAACGAGCCGAGGCGCTCTGGACGGAACTCGGGGTGCGCCATCGTCATGCCGATCATCGTCGGCACCATCACCGTGGTGCTGGGCTGGTAGGTCTCCACCGCCTTCATCACCGCTGTGGGTTCGAACATCGGGACCACCACCGTGTGAGCGCCCTGCGCGGGGCCGCCGAGCACTCCGAACATCGACGCTGCGTGGAACATCGGCGTCTGGATGAGGTTCACCACCGACGAGTCGAACTGGAGTCGCATCATCACGTGGTAGGCGTTCAGGATCTCGGCGCGCTGGTCGAGCAGCACGCCCTTCGGCAGTCCCGTCGTGCCACCGGTGTACATCAGGACCACCGGGTCGGACTCTTCGCCTTCGTCAGGGACCACCGCGTCGGCACTCAACAGGTCGGCCCACGACATCGAGTGCGGCACGTCACCCTGGCCCACCAACACCACGTGCTCCAGACCGGCATCGGCCTTCACCGCGTCGATCAACGGAGCGAAGATCGCGTCGACGAAGCACACCTTCGTGCCCGAGTCGCGCAACACGTAGGCGAGCTCCTTCGGAGCGAATCGGAGGTTCAGCGGGTTCACCACGCCACCACCGAGGAACGCCGCGTGGTAGAGCTGCAAGTACTCCGGCGAGTTGAGCGTCATGACCGCATAGCGGTCGCCGCGGCCGACTCCGAGTCCCTGGAGCCCCCCGATCAATCGACCGACCGAGTCGAGGTGCTCGGCGAAGGTCACCGACGCCCCGGTTGCCGCGTTGGTGGCGATCGGCTTGTCGGCGTGGCGAGCCACGGCGGGGAGCAACATGCGGTGGTAGATGAGCTCTTTCATGGAGCCGCACACTACGTGCACCAGGAAGTTCCGAGTACAGCTCTACTCGAAGATCAGGCAGCCATCGTCGAGATCGGCGACCGGGAGCGCATCCTTCTCGGTCCAGTAGTCCTGACTGTGCTGCCATTCGGGCTTGTCGCCGCGCTGGGGCAGGAGATGCATGCTGCGCTTCAGGTAGTTGGGGTTGAAGTTCTCCGCATCGATCCAGGGCAGGATCGCCATGTCGGCGTCGGCTGGCCGCAGCTGCGGCGTCACCCGCTGCACGCCGAGCTCTTTCATGTGGCCGAGCAGCCGGCACGTGAAGTCAGCGATCAGGTCGGCGCGCAGCGTCCAGCTCGCCCGGAAGTAGCCGAACACCCACAGCATGTTCGGCACGCCGGTGAACATCATCCCTCGGTACGTGATGGTGTCGTGGAAGGCGAGCGGTTCTCCGTCGATGGTGAACTCGATGTCGCCGAGGACGCTCAGGTTGAACCCGGTGGCGGTCACGATGATGTCGCCCGTCAACTCCGTGCCGCTCTTCAGCAGGATGCCGTGCTCGGTGAAACGGTCGATCTCATCGGTCACCATCGACGCCTTGCCCGAGGCCAGACCCTTGAACAGATCGCCATCCGGCACGAACGCCAGCCGTTGCTGCCAGGGGCGGTAGGTCGGCGAGAAGTGCTTCTCCACCGGGTAGTCGTCGGGGAGGAACGCCTTGATCCCATCGATCAGCTGAGCGCGGAGGAACTCGGGTTCCTCGAACGACAGCTTGGTGATCAGTTGCTGATCGTGCAGCACCTTGCGCCGAACGATCTCGTGGATCCAGGTCTCGTCGATCTCCAGCTCGCGCAAGGTGTCGGCCAGCTCGTTGGCGTTGCGACCCGTCCAGAAGTACGTGGGCGAGCGCTGCAGCACCGTGATGTGATTGCAGTCCTCGGCCATCGCCGGAACGATCGTGGCAGCGGTGGCACCCGAGCCGATGACGATCACGTCCTTGCCCCGATACTCGAGGTCGGCCGGCCAGGTCTGGGGATGCACGATCGTGCCTCGGTACTGGTCCATGCCTGGCCATTCGGGCGTGTAGCCCTCGGAGTGCCGGTAGTAGCCCTGGCACATCCAGAGGAAGTTCGCCGAGAAACCGCGCTGCTCACCCGTGGAGGTGTCGGTGGCCACGATCGTCCACAGGTTGTCGGCGCTCGACCACGAGGCGGTGCTGATGCGGTGGTGGTAGCGGATGTGTTCGTCGATGCCGTTCTCGTCGATCACCTCGCCCATGTACTTGAGGATCTCCTCGGCCGTGGCGATCGGTGCGCTGGTCCACGGCTTGAACCGGTAGCCGAAGGTGTACAGATCGCTGTCGGATCGGATGCCGGGGTACGTGTGCATGCGCCATGTGCCGCCGAAGCTCTCGAGACCCTCCAAAACGACGAAGCTCAGATCGGGGCACTGCTGCGACAGGTGATAGGCGCCGCCGACCCCGGAGATGCCGGCGCCGACGATCAGCACGTCGAAGTGCTCGGTCGCCACCGATGCCACGTCGTCCAGCGTCGATGTCTCGCTCATGGAATGCCTCCGCGTTCACACGTCGTGGCCTGCGGACGCAGGCTTCTTGGATGGTCATCGCCAGCGAGGCAACCGACCAGGGACCTAGGGCCCGAGACGAGTGTGCCCGGTAGCGGTTCCTCCGACAGGATCGGCCGACCTGACCAGCCGAATCAACTCACGTGGACTGGCCACTGCCGGAGCCGGCATGGGCCAGAATGGTGGCGATGACCGACCCTCACGATCACGATCACGATCACGATCACGATCACGATCACGACCATTCCGAGCTCACCGACATCGCGGCGCGGGTGCGAGCACTCGAGTCGGTGCTGATCGACAAGGGCTACGTGGACCCTGCGGCGCTCGACGCGATCATCGACACCTACCAGCACGATGTCGGCCCTCGCAACGGAGCACGAGTCGTGGCGCGGGCCTGGGTCGACCCGGCGTTCCTCGACCGCCTGCGCACCGACGCCACCTCGGCGATCGCCGAGCTCGACTACGGCGGACGTCAGGGCGAGCACATGGCGATCGTCGAGAACACCGACGACACCCACCATGTCGTGGTCTGCACATTGTGTTCGTGCTACCCGTGGTCGGTGCTCGGGCTGCCACCCGTCTGGTACAAGTCGCCGGCATACCGCTCCCGAGTCGTGATCGACCCTCGCGGTGTGCTCGCCGAGTTCGGCACCACGCTCCCCGACGATGTGCACGTGCGTGTGTGGGACTCCACCGCCGAGCTCCGATACCTGGTGATCCCCCAGCGTCCGGCGGGCACCGACGGGTGGGTCGAGGAACGGCTGGCTGAACTCGTCACCCGCAATTCGATGATCGGCACCGAGGTCATCGCGCCGATAGCCGACGCTTCGGCGACGGCGGGCGCCGAGTCGTGAACGGCCCGCACGACCTGGGGGGCCAGATGGGCTTCGGCGCGGTCGCCCCCGAGCTGGACGAGCCGGTGTTCCATGCCACCTGGGAAGCGCGATCGCTGGCGCTCACGCTCGCCGTCGGCAGCCTGGGCCACTGGAACATCGACATCAGCCGCCATGCCCGCGAGTCGCTGCCACCGGCCGTGTACTACGGATCGACGTACTACGAGATCTGGGCACGGGCGCTCGAGCAACTGCTGATGGATGCAGATCTCGTCGGAGCCGACGAACTCGCCGCGGGGCGAGCGCTGCACCCGCCGGCGATCACGAACCATCCAACCCTGAGAGTCGAGAACGTGGCCGCGATGCTGGCGTCGGGTTCGCCCTACACGCGCGACGTCTCACAGCCTGCTCGCTTCGCAGCGGGGCAACACGTCCGCACCATCAACGATCACCCCACCGGGCACACCCGCCTCCCCCGCTACGCGCGCAACGCCGACGGGACGATCGAACGGGTGGTCGGGTGTTTCGTCCATCCCGATGCGAACGCGCTCGGCGCGCCGAATCCGACATGGCTGTACACCGTGGTCTTCCGTGCAGCCGACCTGTGGGGTCGTAGCGCCGACCCGAACTCCACGGTCAGCATCGATGCCTTCGAGCCCTACCTCGAGCCCGCTCTGGAACCAGTCCGATGACCGCGCCGTTCGACCCGACGGACCTCCCCCTCGACCTGCGGGAGCGACCACCGTTTGCAGAACCCTGGGAGGCGACCGCGTTCGCCCTCGCCGTGGATCTGCACGCCAAGGGCGCGTTCGAGTGGCCGGAGATGGCTGCCGAGCTCAGCGCCCGCCTCGCTGCCGAGCCTGCAACGCCGTACTACGAACAGTGGCTTGGTGCGGTCGAGGCTCTCGTCGTGGGCCGTTCCATCGCCACGACCGACGAATTGGACGCCACCGCTGCGGCATGGCACGAGGCCGCCGGGCGCACCCCGCACGGCCAGCCGATCCTGTTGCGCGGGACTCGGGAGCGTTGACCAGGCAACGGGCCGCGCTGAGTGCGTGCCGAACGCTCAGCGGCGCGGCCACGGACATTGCATGTGACCGGCGCGGCTTGGCTACTGTCCCGAGCCGATGACAAGAACATTGCGGCTCCGCACCCTGCTCGCACTCACGATGCTCACCGGGGCGAGCGCCTGCGCCGATGATCCTTCGGACGTGACGGTCGTCGAGCCCCCCGCAACATCGACCACAGCGTCGACCACTCGAGACGACCTGGCTCTCGTCGACCTGACCGAAGCGCCGTCTGGTGACGAGAACTACCCGGTGGTCGAGGTGGAGGCCAACGACAACACCTTCGGTGCGAATGCGGTCATCCGGGTGCGACCTGGCACGGAGGTCGTGTGGACCAACGTCGGCCGCAACGACCACAACATCGTCCCGCTGGAACCATCGAAGCAGTTCGGCGTCGGCCAGCAGGCCTTCGTTCCTGGTGACGAACACGAGTTCACCTTCGACGAGCCGGGCGTGTTCGAGTACTTCTGCGACATCCATGGCACGAAGGACGAGGGGATGGTCGGCACGGTGGTCGTCGGCGATGGCGAGTATCCGCCGAAGTCGACCGACGGTGCAGCCGTGGACGCCGAGGAGCAGACCCAGCTGGAGGGCACGATCAAGGTGCCATCGCAGGTGCCCACCATCCAAGAAGCCGTCGATCGTGCGGCGCCAGGCGCGCTGGTGCTCGTCGCTCCGGGCGTGTACCACGAGGCCGTCGAGGTGACCACGGACGACATCGTGATCCGCGGCGAGGACCGCAACGAGACCGTGCTCGATGGCGAGTTCGAGCTCTCCAACGGTTTCAAGGTGCTCGCCGATGGTGTCGCGATCGAGAACATCACCGCGAAGAACTTCACCGCCAACGGCTTCTTCTGGACGGGTGTCAGCGGGTATCGAGGTTCGTACATCAGCGCCGTCAACAACGGCGACTACGGCGTGTATGCGTTCGATTCGGTCCACGGACAGTTCGATCACTCGTATGCGTCGGGCAGCCCGGACTCGGGGTTCTACATCGGTCAGTGCGAGCAGTGCGACGCGCTCATCACCGACGTCGTCTCGGAGTACAACCAACTCGGCTACTCGGGCACGAATGCCAGCGAGGTCGTGATCGTCAACTCGCTGTGGCAGAAGAACCGGGCTGGCATCGTGCCCAACACGCTCGATTCCGAGAAGTACCCGCCTGTCGCCCGGGTCACGGTGATCGGCAACAGGGTCGTCGACAACGGCAACGGCGACGCCTCGCAGGCCAAGACAGCCGAGTTCGACGCCGTCTTCGGCGTCGGGATCGTGATCCCTGGCGGGCTCGACTCGATCATCGAACGCAACTTCGTGACGGGACATCCGAGAGCTGGCATCGCCATCGCTCCGAACCCCATCGACACGTACTGGCCATCGTTCGGACATCGTGTCGTCGACAACGTCATCCGCGACACTGCGCCCGGAGGATTCGATCTCACATCGCTCGTTCCCGAGGACGGGCCGAGTTGCTTCCAGGGCAACGAGTTCACCACGAGTGCGCCGCTCGACATCGAGACGGTGTTCCCGTGTGAGGGTGAACCAGCGGCGCTCGACACGCTCCTTGGCCGAGCAGATCTCGCCCCGTACCTCGACACGTCGAACAACCCGAAGGGCAAGCCCTACCAGGAGCAACCCGAACCCGCGGCACAGCCGAACATGCCGAACGCGCTGGCTGCACCTGCCATGCCGGCAACACCCGGCACCGTGCCGATGAAGGTCGACCTCGACGCGATCAAGGTGCCGACGCCATAGACATCACCTCGGCGCACGAGCCACCGCCGATCGAACGTGTCATCGACGCGATCGGGGCGCGTCGAACGTCGGCCCCGCTCGTTCTCGTCGGCATCGGTGGACCGGGCGCTGCCGGCAAGTCGACGCTGGCACGAGCGGTGACGGCCCGGATCGTCGACGCCCAGATCGTTGCGACCGACGAGTTCTGGAACGGAACGATGTTCGACCTCGACCGACTCCGCCGATCGGTGCTCGATCCGCTGCTCACCGGCGAGACCGTCGTGTTCGACGGGTGGGACTGGGCGGCAAAGGTGTCACGTCCGGGCCGCACGTTGAACCCGACCGGCGTGATCATCGTGGAGGGCGTCTGCGCCCTGCATCAGATGTTCCGGGACGACCTCTCCGTCAGAGTGTGGGTCGACACTCCGGCCGATGTCCGTCTGGCGAGAGGTGTGGCCCGCGATGGCGAGTCGTCGCGCAGCACGTGGCTCGACGTGTGGATGCCCAACGAAGCCGCCTACATCGACGGCGACGATCCCGTCTCGTGTGCGCATCTGGTGATCGACGGATCGCGCCCCTTCACCTGACGCACTCCACACGCCACGCCAACACATCGGGTGGCGCACATGTACTGTCCTGACGATCCCCGACCATCCCCGACGACCCCGACTTTCAACGCGGCAGACAACCCATTCCGCCTGCGCGCTGCTGTTGGGCATCATCGGGTGCAGTGCTGCATCGTGCACCAGTACACCCTCGGACCCGGCCACGCAATCGGGGCCACCGCCGTCGATCGTCGCGGTTGTGAGCGACAACCCGTTCCGCATCGGGAGGCCACTGGTCATCCCGCACGCCGGCGGTGATGGGTTGTACCCGGAGAACACCCTCTACGCCTACGAACGCAGCATGGCGATGGGTGGCGACGTGATCGATGCCGACGTGTCGATCACCGCCGACAGGGTGCCGATCGCCTTTCACGACGCCTCGCTCGACCGCACCACCGACGGCACGGGCAGCACGCTCGACAAGACCTACGCCGAACTCGCGGCTCTTGATGCCGGATGGGCGTTCGAACGTGATGGCGACCATCCGTTTCGCGGCCTCGGCATCACGATCCCCACCATCGAATCGATCCTCCTCCAGTACCCGGACACCCTGGTGACGCTCGATCTGAAAGATCAACGCACCGGCGCAGTGGAGCCTGTGTGTTCATTGCTGGTTCGCCTTGGTCGCACCCATGACGTGTACGTGGGCGTGGACACCGACGAACAGGTGGAGTTGTTCCGCACACTCTGCCCGACGGTGCGCACATCGGGCACGAGCGCAGAACGCGCCGCGACCCGAGCAGCGCGTGAAGCCGATGACCCCAGCTTCGTCACCAACCAGCTCGTCAGCCAGCCCGCGTTCATCACCGATGACGGCACGCGACGGATCACGACCGCCTTCCTCGACTTCGCTCATCGTCACGACGTCGCCGTGCTCACCTGGGTGGTCGACGACCCCGACGATCTGCAGGATCTGATCGAGATGGGTGTCGACGGCATCTACACACGCCGACCGGACCTGATGATCGGTCTGCTCCGCGACGCCGGGCTGCTGTAGCCCCGAAGCGCCGGGTTCGATCACCCGAGCAGAGGTGAGGCGCCGACGCCACCCGACGCCACACCGCGGAAACGGTGAGAGCGTCGGGCGACATCGACGAGGGCATCACAACCGAAGGTTGCCCTTGTAGCTGGAACATCCGGTGACCGGATCGTCGTGGAAGCTCAGCACGCCGGACGCACCGGCGAAGCCGCCGGTGCCGCCTGTCACCGGGTGGTGGCAACGCCCGTGCAACAACGCACCGGTGGTGACGTCGAAACGGCCGGTGTACGTGAAGCTGAACGTCATGGTGCCCATCGGGTCCCCAATGCCGCACGAACCGTTCCCATTGGCGTCGTAGCAACCGTCGAACAGTTCGGTGCCGGCCCCGCGCAACGCCCCGGACGGGGTGAACCCGAGCACCTCGAACGACGTCGTGTACCAGTCTCCGATCAGACTGCCGCTCATCGTGTACACGCCCTCTTGACCGAGGACCGGCGTCTGCGTGCCTCTCACCACGACCGCGCCCTGCGATGCCCCGACGGGGCCGGCCCCGCCGATCCCACCGAGCACCCCGAGCACCCCGAGCGCTGCCACCGCTGCCATCACCCTGATCTTCTTCATGAGAACCTCCTCCGGTTCGAAGCTGCCGACGAATTCGGCTGCCACAGGACTGTGCGTCGCGCCGGCGGGGAACTACCTCCCCCACCCGGGGGAGGTTGCCGTGGCGCATCGATGCGATCCTTGGCACGATGGACGACGTGGCCTCGACGACCGACCTGCCCACCGGCACGGTGACCTTGCTGCTCACCGATGTCGAGGCGTCGACGCCGAGGTGGGAGGCCGAACCCGTTGCGATGGCAGCGGCGATGGAACAGCACGACCGGCTCGTCGACGAGGCGATCATGAAACACGGAGGAGTCCGATCTCGCGGGCAGGGCGATGGGGGCACCATCGTCGGCGCCTTCGCATGCGCCTCGGACGCTGTCCGTGCGGCCCTCGACGCCCAGCAGGCACTGGCGAAGGCCGATTGGCCGACGCAGTCACCCCTCCTCGTCCAGATGGGCATCCACACCGCCGAGGCACGACTCACCGAAGCCGGCTACACCGGTCCGGCCATCATCCGAGCCGCTCAGATCCGGTCGCTCGCCAGGGGTGGTCAGGTGCTGGTGTCAGATCTCGTCCGCGCGCTCGCCATCGATCAACTCGACGCGACCCTGCTGATCGACGCCGGCCTCCATCAGCTCGAAGGCCTGCAACGACCGGATCAGCTGTGGCACCTTGCGTGGGACGACAGCGGACCGATCGGCCCGCAGGTGCGTCGCGACCGGGCCACACCGACCAACCTGCCGACCTACGCGGACAGCTTCATCGGTCGCGCCGCGGAGCTCGCGGAACTCGACGCGCTTCTCGACGTCGGGCGTCTCGTCGCAATCGTGGGACCGGGCGGTGCCGGCAAGACACGTCTCGCCCATCGGCTGAGCGTCGAGCGCTCCGATCGCCACCCCGATGGTGTCTGGTGGCTGGACCTCGTGAACGTGTCCGATCCCCGACTGCTCGCCGCAAGCCTCTCCAAGGTGCTCGGCCTGCCCGACGACCGGGTTGACCCGATCGAGGCGCTGACCGGCCGGCTCGGCACACGACGCTGTCTCGTCATTCTCGACAACTGCGAGCACATGATCGACGAGGTAGTCGATCTTGCGAACGCGATCGTCGCCGCGTGCCCGAACGTGCACCTCGTCGCCACCAGTCGGGCATCGTTGGCCGCTGCGGGTGCCCTGGTCTGGGCGATCCCACCGTTGGCCCTGCCGGACGAGGCCATCGAACTCTTCGTCGACCGTGCGCGACGAGTTCGCCACAACTTCCGGATCTCACCGATCAACGAGAGCTCGATCGCCGCGATCTGCACGCGGCTCGACGGCATCCCGTTGCCGATCGAGCTCGCCGCCGCGCGCTGCAAGGTGCTGACCCCCCAACAGATCCTCGCCGGTCTGGAAAACGCGATCGGGTTGCTGGCAGGCGGGACGCGCAGCACGCTGCAACGTCACCAGACGATCGAAGCCTCGATCGCCTGGAGTCACGGTCTGCTGCGGCCCGACGAGCAGCTCCTCCTGCGCAGGTTGAGCATCTTCGAGTCCCCTTTCTCCCTCGACTCGATAGAGGGTGTGTGCAGCGATGATCAGCTCGCTCGGGCGGACGTGCTCGATCATCTCGAACGACTGGTCGGGCAGTCGCTGGTTCAGGTGGTCGACGAGCCGGATGACCCCCGCTTCCGACTCCTCGAGACCGTTCGGCAGTTCGGTCGCCACGCGCTCGCCACGACCGGCGGCGACCCATCGCTCGCCGCGCGTCATACGGCATGGTTCGCCGAACGGGCCGAGACCTGCTGGCCGCTGTTCGTCCCGACGATGGTCGACCTGCTCGATCTCGTCGAGCGCGAGCGCCGCGACATCCTTGCCGCACTCGCGAGGCTGATCGACATCGGCGACCACGAGCGTCTCGCCAGGGCCGCGCTTGGCGCGCTCCCGACGCTGGGCGTGCGCCATGTCGCCGAGGCTGACGAGTGGATGGAACGCGTCGACGCAGCGCTCTCCGGAACGACAACCCGCGAACGCGGACTCCTGCTTGTTCGATGGTCGGAGCTCTGCGAGTACCGCGGCGATTCAGAACGCACGACGAGCCTGCTGGCCGCGGCGCGAACGGTGGCCGATGCCATCGACAGCGACGAGATCCGCGCCTACGCAGCGTCGCTCGAGCTGACCGAACTCGGCTTCGCGAATCCCCGTGCTGCCCTCGCGGCTGCGCCGGAGGTCGAAGCGCTCTGCCGGGGTGTGAACAACCACCATGATGCCGATGTCACGATCTGGGGTGGGGCGCTGTGGGCCGCGCTCGTCGGCGACCGTCGATCTGCCGAGGCGGGGTTCGCGCGCGCCGCGATCGAGATCGTCGAGGAGTGCCCTCGGTGCGAGGCAATGCGACTCTCGGCCTGGGCGACCTTCGATCTCGACTGCGGTCGCCCGGAGGCGGCTGCCGACCGCGCGGCCGCTGGAAGGGCAGCCAACCAACAGCTCGCTGACGTTTCGACGGAGGCATGGGCACTGGGCGCGCTGTCCAACGCACGCGTGGCCATCGGGCGGCGGGATCCGACGACCGAGCGCGACGCGTGGGAGGGTTGGTTCAGGGCGATCGAGTTCTTCGACTACATGGCCATCATCTTCTCGGTCCGGGGCATCGCGGTGCTTGCCCGACTTGCGGGAGACTCAGGTGAGCTCCAGCGAGTGCTCGAGCTGACGCCGGACAACCATCTGCCCGAAGTCGCCGACCATGTCGCCGCGTTGTCGTCCATGCGCGGCGACCACGCCACCGCTGCCGAGGTGATGCAGCGCGCCCGCGCAGTCGCGGTGACGCTCGGATCCTCCATCGCCGTGAGCACCGTCGAACGTCGCGACGGCTGGCTGCGGTTCGGTGCGGGCGACCTTGCCGGCGCCGATGAGCATGCCCACCGCGCCCTCGTCGCCGCTCGCTCTGGGCCGTGGCCGGTCGAGCTGATCGCTGTGTTCGAACTCCTGGCCACCGTCGACGCTGCCCACGGCTGGGACGTCGAGGCGGCGAGGCTGCTCGGTGCCGCTGCAATCGCACGGGCGACGACCGGTGTGGTGGCCGTCCTCGAACCGGAGGCTTCTTCGATCGAGGCGGCCCGGGCCGCGCTTCGGGCTCGACTCGGTGATGAGGTGTTCGATCGCGAGTTTGCCGCCGGCTCCACCTTCGACCTCGACGAGGCGGTGGAATATGCGCAGCGGGCGCGAGGCAAGCGGCATCGTCCGCAGTTCGGCTGGGGTGCGCTGACCCCCACCGAAGTTCACGTCGCGCGGCTCGCCGGCAACGGCCTCACCAATCCCCAGATCGCCGAACAACTCGTGATGGGACGCGAGACGGTGAAGACTCATCTCTCCAGCGTCTACACCAAGACCGGCATGGTGAACCGCTCGCAACTGGCAGCCGCGATCGCAAGGGACAATCCACTCGACGGCACACCGCCGCAGTCACCGGGGTGAACAGCATCTGGTGATCGGCGGATCACTCCCCTTCACCTGATGCCGGCGGCACCGTGCGACATCGCCCAGCCACCGCAGCCGGGTGGGCGGCCGCCAGCCATGCTGGCAGCCGCCCCTCTTCATCAGCTCAGGGCGATCAGCCCCGGCTGGCCGGCATCGCAAGGCGCAGGTCGAGTGCGGTCACCTGGCCGCCGGTCACCTCGAACGGTGTGTGCTCCACACCCTCGTCGGTGAGCAGCGAGTAGGCGCCGGCGAGCACCTCGGGAAACACCGCGATCCAAGCGTCGCCGCTGCCGTCGCTTCCCTCGAGGCTGCGGAAGTGGACACCGGTGTGGAAGTGTGCTGCCGGATCACCGCGTCGACAGGCCATCAGCTCACCCGACGGGGTGTCGTCGGACAGTCGGGCCGTCACCGCACCGACGTCTCCGCCGATGTCGAGCACCGATGCCCACCCTGGTGCTGCGTGTGGATCGCGCCACGCGTGGGCATGGGTGTGGGCGGTGATGTGAGCGTGGCCTCCGCTCATGTGCCCACCGAGTATCCGCTGTAGGGCGTGCCCATGTACGGGAAGTCGTTGAGCAACACTCGGCCCGGGTTGTTGAACGTGCCGTCCTCGATCGCCGCCGCAGCACCGTCCGCCGTGTACGAAGGCGCCACCAGCGGGTATGTCAGACCGGCGACAGCGCGGAGCTCGATCGTGGTGACATCATCGACCAGCCGGCGACCGTTGGGGAACCCTGCAGGATCGCCGCCGACCAGACCGAGACGGTTGGGTGTACCAGCTGCGGGCGGTACGGCCACGTTCAGACGGAGCAGGTCGGCCTGCGTCGGACCGGTGTAGTTCTGGAACCCCGGCACCACGCCGGAGGGAAGACCGGTCATCAGGATCGCCAACAGGTCGGCTCTGTCGGCGTCGAGCCCGGCGAGGTTCGGGAACACACCCGGGTACAGCACCGGCAACAGGCGGGCCAGTTCGGGGCGGGCGACGTACGGGGCGAAGACGCTGTCGCCGCTGGGGTCGGTGGAGTTCCACTCGTCCTTGCGAGCGAGCGGCACGATCACCTCGTTGAACAACGGGTTGCCCAGACGTGACACCTGCTCCCACGGGCCCATGCTGGTGCGCTGGCCGTTGCGGATGGTCGACCCACGTTGACGCGAGGCCGAGGCGTAGACCCCGATCGTCGACATCGGGCTCATGACATCGGTGGGCACCGAGCCGTTGGACGTGAGCATCGCGATCGGCACCTGGATGACGATGGCGTGCACGTTGGCCTGAGCGAGCGAATCGACGCCGTCATCGCTCACCCCTGGCAACGGCAGGACATGAGCACCCTGGAACGGCCGCAGCGTGCCGAGGTCGAAGATCGAGCCCAGGTCGACGAAGAAAGCATCGGCGCGCTGGCCGGCGAACACCTTCACGGTCTGCCCGGTGGTCGGGTGGGTCAACGTGTGTACGGCCGCCGAGGCCCAGGCCTCGTAGTTCGGGGTGGAGCGCGGACCGACGTTCACCGGCGGCGTCTTCAAGTCCGTCCCCAACACGGTGGTGCGGTCGCGATCACGATCGCGGCGGCCGGAGGCGTCCTTCTTGGTCACCTGCGTGAGGGTGTAGGTCTGGCGACGGTTCCAGTTCGGGTCGTTCAGCGAACCGATCGGCCCGGTGTTGTAGAGGAACGTGTTCGGGTTGGTGTTGACCGTCTTGAAGCGGAACTGGAAGACGACGTTCTCCTTGGCATCGTTGTCGTTGTCGATCTTGATCTCGTACAGCACGTCGTCACCGAACTCGTAGAAGTTCGGGCCTCCGGCCGGCGACTGGCCGGGCAGGTAGCAGGCGATCAGCGTGACGGTGTCGCCAGGCGTTCTGAAGGCGTACACGTCGGTGTTGTCCGCCACCGGGTCCTTGGAAACCGATGGTGCTTCGCGATGTGATGACATCACTTCACCGCCTTGCGTGATGTGCGGGCCAACTTGGCGACCAGTGCCTTGTCGGTGAACGTGATCGCCTGCTCACCGATCAGGATCTCCATGTCGCCCCTCTTGGCGTCGGTGACCGACAGCATGACCGGGATGTCGAGCATCGCCAGTTCCTGTGCTGACAACTCGATGGGCGCTGACGCGTTCGTTGTTCCTCCACTGGCGAGGGTGGCCGCTGCTGCTCCTGCGAGCGCAGCGCCACCGCCGATCAGCGATCGTCGTGTGATGGTCATGGGCGGACTCCTCCACTGTGAGAACCGCGAGATCGGCTCGTCGACCAACTGTTCGGGGCGGAGCAACCCGTGGATTGCGGTCGACAGACATTTCTGCACGTTCCGGTCGGTGGATCTGTACGCGGGGTCATCATCGAGGTTCCAGGATCATCACCGCTGTCGTCGCAACCGTCGGACGAACCCTCGGTGATCACCTCGAGATGAGTCAGCTCGCTGTCGGTGCCGTCGGGCGTGCTGGTGGCGACGAGGCTGTTCGGAGTCGTCGTCGCTGTTCGTAGACGCGCAGGTGACCCTCCACCATGCGCTCGACCGAGAAGAACTCGGCGATGCGTTGGCGGCACGCCCCGCGCTCGATGAGGCGCAGCGCACGCACGCCGGCTGCCAGCTCGTCGTCGTCGTCGCTCAGGTAGCCGGTCACCCCGTCGACGACGATCTCGGGGGTGGCGCCCTGCGGGCAGCCCACGACGGGAGTGCCGCAGGCCATGGCCTCCACCATCGCCATCCCGAACGGCTCGGGCCAGCTGATCGGGTTGAGCAACGCCGCCGCGCCGGCCAGCAGGCTCCGCTTCTCGGCGGCGCCGAGTTCTCCGAGGTACACGACATCGTCGCCGAGGTGCGGCCGCACGAACTCGTCGAAGTACGCGCGCTCGTGCGGCTCGCGCATCTTGGCGGCGATCTGCAGCTGCACGCCGGCCGCACGCGCGATCGCGATGGCCCGGTGGATGCCCTTCTCCGGTGTCATGCGCGAGAGCACCGCCACATAGCCACCGTCTCCGGCGCCCTCGGGGAACTCACGGAGATCGACGCCGTGGTGCACGACTCCGGCGATGGGCAGCGTCGTGGACGCGGCGTGCGAGTGAGAGATGGCGATCAGCCCGACACGCGGTACTGCTGCACCGAAGATCGCCGTCATCGTGCGCGTGAACGGCATGTGATTGGTCGCCACGACGGGGAGATCCGGGAATCGCGCCGAGTAGAGGGGGCCGGCCAGTGTGTGGTCGTGCACGACGTCGCAGCCCTGCACCAGCTCGTAGGCCCCGATCGCATGTTCCAGCTCGATGCTGGCGCGGCCCATTCGCACCGTGTCGGCGGCCGGCACCACCGACGCTCGAGGCACATCGCACGTCGAGTCCGGATGGCACACGAGCAGCACCTCGTGCCCCGCCGCACGCAGTCCCCTCGCGAGGGTGTCGACCACGGTCTCGGTGCCCCCGTAGGCCGGAGCCGGAATCGGCAGCCACGCTGGTGCGATCAGCCCGACCCGCATCACCGCTCACCCCTGTGTGCAACGGCACGCCATCGATGTGCCTTCCCGACGAGCTTGGTCATGTCCGGCCACCGAGGGAACGAGTAGCGACGTCGCGGACGCGGCACCGCCTCCAGTCGTTCGAGGAAGTGGTCCGCCCAGTGATGCACGTCGTGGTGGCGAACGGTGTCGCGCATGGACGCCATCCGCCCCCGCCGTTCCTCGGGTGCCATCGAGACCGCGCCCATCAGCGCTGACTTGATCGCTTCGATGTCGTACGGGTTGACGATCAAAGCCTCCACGAGGTCCTGAGCTGCCCCGGCGAACTCGCTGAGCACGACCACCCCGTCACCGTCGCCGCGAGCTGCGACGAACTCCTTGGCCACGAGGTTCATGCCGTCGGCCAACGACGTCACGACGAGTGCATCGGCCGCTCGATACCACGCTGCCAACCCGGTGTCGTCGAACGACGATTCGATGTACTGGACCGGGCCGAGGCCGTTGTGCCGACGGTGCCGCACGTTGATCCGGTCGACCAGCGCCTCCACCTCGATTCGCTCGTCCTGATAGGCAGGCACGTCGGTGCGGCTGGGCACGGCGACCTGCACGAACGCGCAGTCCTCGGCCTCCAGCCGCCGTTCGTCGAGCAGCTCCTCGAACGCCTGCAGACGCTGGCTGATGCCTTTGGTGTAGTCGAGTCGATCGATGCCGAGGAAGACGGCCGTCACCCCCAGCTCGGCACGGAGCGCGGCGGCAGCGTCGACCGCTTCGTCGCCCAAGGCGTCCCAGCGGGCGAAGTCGATGGAGATCGGGAAGGTGTCCACCTCCACCGTGCGCGATCCGATGCGGAGGCCGTGGCCGTCTGCGGTGGAAGGCAGCAGTCGCTCAGCCGTGTTGATGAAGTTCGCCGTGTCGTCGGCCACCTGGAACCCGATCAGGTCCGAGCCGAGCATTCCCGACAGCACCTCCAGTCGCCAGGGCAACATCGAGAACATCTGCGCGTTCGGGAACGGGATGTGGAGAAACAGCCCGATGCGCACGTCGGGCCGGCGAGCTCGCAGCATCTTCGGCACCAGCAGCAGGTGATAGTCGTGCACCCACACCGTGGCGTTGGGCCGAGCGTTGCGGGCGATGGAGATCGCGAAGCGTTCGTTGACCCCTCGATACGTGCGCCACCATGCGCGGTTCATCTCCTCGCGGCGCAGGCGACCGTGGAACAGTGGCCAGAGCACGGAGTTCGAGAAGCCCTGGTAGTACATGGCTTCCTCGCCGGCCGAGAGGGCGATGGGGTGAAGTCGGGCGCCGCCCAGAGACATCGGTCCAACTCGACCTGCGCCGGGGCCGGCCCAGCCGACCCATGTGGAGCCCGCGACAGCCACACGCGACATCGCCGAGGCCAGGCCTCCGGGGCTGGCGGTGACGTCACCGGTGGCGGAGATCTCCACAGGGAGCCGATTCGCCGCGACGACCAGAGACCTCGTGGGCTGCCCGCCGTTCAGATCGCTGACCACATCGTGCCCCTTGTTCGTCGGAGGTGCTGGGTCGTTCCCTGCCCGTCGGTCCGGCTCGACGGCGGCAGGGAGCAGTCTCCCACGACGCTCCTCGGATGACTAGTGCCCCGTTTCGACCGTGACCACACATCGAGCCAACGACCGACTAGGACAGCACGATGGAAAAGATGGTGATCGCGGTGGACGTCGACGGCACGCTGTACGACGGCGGGGTGGTGGCCGAGGCGGCGACACAGGCGCTGCAGCAAGCACGCGCCGACGGTCACACCCTGATCATCGTCACCGGCCGGCGCTGGGAGAGCCTGCAGCGCGTGGTGCCAACCGTGCTCGTCCTGTGCGATCGAGTCGTGTGCGAGGAGGGCGGCGTGCTCGTCGAGGTGGCCACCGGGAAGCTGGTGCTGCTCGCCGAGCCGGTCGAGCCGGCCGTCGTGGCCGGACTGCTCGCGGCGGGAGTTCCCGACCTCGACGTGGGCCACGTCGTGGTCGGCGCCCCTTCTGCTTGGATCGCGACGGTCGAGGCGGTGCGCGTGTCCACCGGCAGCCAGCGTCACCTCGTCGTCAACAAGGGTTCCGTCGCGCTGGCACCCGAGGGTTGCGACAAGGGCACTGGCCTGCGGGCGGCAGTTGCCGAGCTGGGCGCGGAGCAGCAACGAGTCATCGCGATCGGTGACGCCGCCAACGACCTCCCGATGTTCGCAATCGCTGCGATCGCCATCGGCGTGGCCAACGCGGATGCAGCGGTGCGCGCTGCCGGGGTCGAGCTCACGTCGGCCGCGTCGGGCCTCGGTGTCGCGGAGGCCCTCCGACGCCATCTGCCCCACGGCGATGGCTCGGGCAGCGGACCGCACTGATCGTCGTGTGAGCTGCGCTGAGCATCTCAGGAGACGCGATCCTCGGCCCACTCGGTGATCGTCGCCTTGCCCTCGTCGACGCGAACATCGAACCTTCGTTCCAGCCGCCGGACGCCGAGGAAGTGCATGTCGTCGTCGATGGCACCCGGGATCGGATCGATCGTCAGCCCCACGTCGTCGTCGGGCTCGATGCCCAGCATGGTGCGCAGCAGCAGGAACGGCGTGGCGGCCGCCCACGCCTGCGGCGAGCACGACGTGGGGAACGGCACGGGGGTGCCGACGTCGGCCTCGTCCAGGCCGCTGAACAGCTCAGGCAGTCGCCCGCTCCAGGCGTCGGACGCGGCAAACAGCCCACGCGCGACGGTGAGCGCTTCCGCGGCGAACCCGTACGAGCGAAGCCCCGCTGCACACAACGCACCATCGTGAGGCCACACGGTGCCGCAGTGATAGCTCATCGGGTCGTACCCGGCCTCGTCGCTGGCGAGGGTGCGAATGCCCCACCCGCTCCACATCGGCGGCGACATCAAGCGGCGGGCCACCTCCGCGGCGTGCTCGTCGGCGACGATGCCGCTCCACAGGCAGTGGCCCATGTTCGAGGCCAACGAGTCGACCTGCTCCTTGTCCGGACCGAGCGCGACCGCGAACCACCCGTGTTCCTTCACCCAGAAGTCGCGATTGAAGCGCTCCTTCAACTGCTCGGCCAGCAATGAGAACTCGGCCTCCTCGTCGGCACGCCCCAGGCGCGCCGCCATGGATGCGCGGGCGCGGTATGCCGCGTAGGCGTATCCCTGCACCTCGCACAGCGCCAGCGGCGCGACAGCGATGCGTCCGTCGTGGTAGCGGATGCCGTCACCTGAGTCCTTCCATCCCTGGTTCACCAGCCCCCGCTCCGAGGTCGTCAGGTACTCGAGGTAGCCGTCGCCGTCACGGTCGCCATACTCACGCATCCAGTCCAGGGCTCGATCGGCGTGAGGAAGCAGGTCGAGGAGCACCTCCTCGGCGAGCCCCCAACGGGACAGCTCCCCGAGCAGGACGACGAACAGTGGAGTCGCGTCGACCGAACCGAAGTAGGTGCTACCGCCCGTGAGCGTGGACGCCTCGACACCGAGGTTGCGGGTCTCGTGCATGATCCGTCCTGGCTGCTCCTCCGTCATCTGGTCGACGTTGGTGCCCTGCAGTTCGGCCAATGCCTGGAGCACGCCGAGGGCGAGGGACGGATCGATCGGCAAGGCCATGTACGAGCTGATCAGAGCGTCGCGACCGAACAGCGTCATGTACCACGGCGCCCCGGCGGCGATGACCGGTCGATGACGCCCCGACGGATCATGCAACCGAAGCGCTCCGATGTCGGCGATGGAGCGGTCATAGGCCGCCCCCAGCTTGCGGTCCACGGTGCGCAGCGTGGGCACGGCGGCCAACCAGTGGCGGTTGCGCGCAGCCGCATTGGACAGGTTGGGGTGGTGGTCGACGCGCTCGATCCACCGGCCGCCGAGCGCAACCGTGAGATCGAAGTGCACGATGCACACCTCATGACGCTCGAGATGCACCGTCCACGCGAAGCCCTTCGGGGAGACCTCGGCCTCCACACCGGCAACGGTCAGCTTCGTCGTGCGATCAACATCGCCCAGCCGCCAGCCGAAGAGCAGGCTCTGCCCATCCACTTCCACCGAGTGAGCCCCCTCGACCCCGGCCCGACCCTCCTTGACCGCGAACACATCGGCGAAGTCCGCTGCCACCTGCATCTCGACAGCGACCGACGTCGCGATGCCGCCCGTGTTGCGCAGCTCGATCTCCTCCTGCCACACCGACCCCAGGCTGCGGCGACGCACGACCAACAACCGCGGTTCGGACGGTGACAACGGCTGCGATCGGCCGACGAAGGTGGCGGTGCTGGCGTCGGCCAGCGTGACCGCCAACGGCTCGACGGGTGATCCGCCGACCAGCAGCCGCGCCTGGTTGAGCACGCGCATGTCGGCGAAGAACACGCCGTGAGTCGGGTTGTTGCTGAAGTCACCAGAGCGGCCGCTGAGGCAGAACGTCTGCCCATCGACCAACGTGATCAGGTTCGTCGGATCGCCCAGACTGGTCGGCTCGGTCGCCAACACCCAGGGGCTGGGTTGCGCGGTGCTGGGGCTCATCCGGGCCCTCGCTCTCTCGATCGCCGATCGCCTGCGACGTCCATCGTAGGCAGGTCGACCGCCGACCTGTCGCCGACCGACGGCGGACGGGCACCGATCCGAGGCTTCTTCGAACGCGCCCCAGGACGACGCCCGCTGCGATCACCCAGTGCGCGGTGCATCGGTTGCGGCAAAGATGGCGAGCCACCGCCGTGATGCCTCCGTGCGGCCGAACTCGGTGACCCAATCAGCCCAGATGCGTGACCGTTCGGCCTCGTCCGCAGCTCGCACATCCGCCGCGTCGATGTCATTCATTCGCCGGACCTTCGTCACGAGGTGATGAAGCGAGTGGGCCGGTCCTCTCGGTGACGGCGACTTCGGAGTCGGGCAGTAGGTCAGCGGGCGACGACTCATCCGCCACCGGGACCAGATCGCCGGGCATCACGTCGGTCTCGGACACGTGCCACGCCGGACCGTCGCCGGCATTCGACCCGATGGAGCACATGAGCATCATCGTTCAACCGATCTCTGAGGGGGAGCGCCGTACCCGATGCCGCTGTCCGAAAGGTACCCGATGCCATTGTCCGAACGGCACCGCCCCCCCGGCCGGCGCGGGTTCAGCGCATTGCTGCCGGTTTCGCGGGCAGTGACATGGGGTAGGGCTGAGTGCGGGACCCGCGCGCTTCCAGCAGCCTGGCGCGCCAATCGAGATCGGACGAACGACGATGCGCAAGTTCTCCATACGACCGACGCTGACGATGCGCGGCAGGACGTTCAAGGGTCTACGCGGATGGTCGGGCAAACCGACACACCCGCCGCTCACCGACATCCCCATCGCCGCGTACATCCTCGCGGCGACATTCGACGTGATCGCCACCATCGGCCGGAATCAGGCCTGGAGTCGCGACTTCTTCCGCGCCGGCACCTTCTTGTTCATCGGCGGTGCTGCCGTGTCAGTGCTCGCCGCCCTGACGGGCTTCTGGGACTGGCTGCGTTCGACCGAGAAAGGAACGCAAGCACGGAGGACCGCCAACACCCACGCGTTGACGATGATCTTCGTGACGGCACTTGCCCTGGTCGACATCGCGTTGCGACTGAACGGCTACGACACTCGCGTCCACCCCACCGGGCCGATCCTCGTCATCTCGATCATCTTGGCCGCACTCGTCGCCGTGGGTGCCGCCTTCGGCGGAAGCCTCGTGTTCGAACATGGCTTCAACGTGGAGACCGCCGGCGACAGCCCTGCGTGGCACGTCTCGGAGACGGACGTCATGCCCGGTGGCCCGACCCCGGTCGAGGATGAGATGTCGCCTGCGGAACGACTGGCCGACTCCGAAGTGGCGGTCACCAGCAGGACTCCCGACCCGCTCGCCACACCGAGAATCTGATGAGAGCCGGTGCTCCCCTGTTCGTGCCGATCGACCACCGACCAGGTTCGGGTCGAGGCAAGCGAGAGAGCCCGAGGTCGACGCAGCCGCCCGCCGTGCCGTAGCCGATGACACGTCACGCGCATGTTTACGCAGACCGCGCTCTGGGCATCTTCGTCAGTGCCAACTCGGCAGCTGAAAGGACCACCATGTACATCGGCTTGGGCACTCTGCTCGTCATCATCATCCTCATCCTCGTTCTCACCTGATCGGTGGCCGCTATGGACTCGAAAATCTCCTTCTTTTTCTACCTCGCCGCACTCATCTGCTTTGTGATCGGTGCTGCCGGCCCGGCCTGGAAGCACGGGTTGCGCTCACGTCGCGGTGGTACGCCCACGCTCGTGCTCGTACCCCTGGGCCTCGCCCTCGCGCTCTTCCCCACCATGTGGACGACCGGCACCATCGCGTGGTGACCGGCCCACACCCAGACGCTTCTCACAACGCAAGAACCGAGCACGCCATGACATTGGACGAAGGCCCCTACGAAGAGCGCACTGCAGCGGTGATCGAGACCCCGGTCGCTCCGAGTCGTCGTTGGGATGGCTGGCTGTGATCGCCGGAGTGGTCGTGGTGCTTGCCGCCCTGATGACGCCCCGCGACGCGAGGAACTCCACTGTCATCGAGCAAGTCTGATGGCAGATCGTGACGACATCGACCGGGCGAGCGGAGCTGTCCACCGCCGCGACGCCGGACGCATGTTCCGCCTTCTGGTGGTGCTGGCGCTCGTCGTCATCCTCATTGCTGTGGCGTTCGACAACCGTGCGGACGTACGGGTCGGCTACCTCATCGATGAGGCAACCGCACCCGGTTGGTTGGTCATCATCCTGTCCGCTCTCGCCGGACTGGTGATCGGTTGGCTGATGCGCCTGCGCTCGCGCAGCTACCGCGGCTAGGCATCTGCCTCGCGGCCTTCGGCCAGCTCGGGCGCCTGGTGGGCTAAGGCCATCCCCGCATGCCGGATGCCGGCCCCCTCCAACGCACTCGCAGGAGCGATCACCGGGGTTGTCGATCGGGTTGGGAACAACCTGAGCGACTTCGCCCAGGGCGGCGTGACCGCTGTCCAGGACCATCGCGCAGATCAC
>JANNQK010000330.1:0-4012 GCA_031400715.1 Actinomycetes bacterium
CGCGAAAGATCCCCAAGGCCGTCTGACCACGTCGATCAGTCGGGGAATTCGATGTGGAGTCATCCGCTTGGTCAGCCTCGAGAGATGGCCCGCTCTTGGCCGAGATCGTGGACAGGCTGTCCTTGCACTCGAGTGCTGCGATTCGTGGTGCGCGAGGGCCAGATCTCCCGATGCACGGTGGTGGAGCTCGAGCCGGAGAAGGTGGATCTCCTGATCGGCTGATCGCTCGAACTCGTCGAAGCAGACTCTGCTGGCTGTGCTGCGTCAGGAGGCGCCGCTGGCGCGCTCGATGCGCGGACGCGCACTCAGCACGGCGTCTGCCGCCGCACGGGCCGTTCGCGGGTCCTTGCAGAACAGCGACACTTCGGCCAACACGGTCGCGAACACGGCCTCGGGACCGACGACCTCGTCACCGATCTCCGCATCGACGTCGGCCGTGTACTGCAGGCAGCCAGGTGGCGCTTCCGTCGGTGCCGCGGGCCCTGCGAGCGTGCCCGGTCCCGACGCGTGAACGATGATGTTCGAGGCCGCACACATCGGCTTGCGGCTCGGCTTCAGGTTCGGCGCCAGGTCGAGCGACGCCCGTAAGTGCGCCTCGATCAAGTCGACCCCCCAGACCCACTCGACGATCTCGTGGATCCGGCCGCCACCCATTCGGGCGTTGACCTCGACGATGCGCGGTCCACGCCGCGTGCACTTGCCCTCGATGTGCAGCACGCCGCGGTGGAGTCCGAACAGCTGCGCGGTCTGGACCGACAGGTCGACCAGGCGCCGCACCTCCTTGCGGTCGTGATCTGCGGGGCAGTGCAGGCCGGTCTCCTGGAACGAGGGCTCGTGCGTGGGCCAGTTCTGCGACACGCTGGAAAAGGCGCACTCGCCGCGATGCATCACCAGATCGACGTCGAACTCGACCCCATCGAGGTACTCCTCCAGCATGAGATCGTTCCCGGCGCGGAAGATGGCGTCGGACGCCGGTGTGACGACCGATCGCACGAGCGTGTACACGCCGGGGAGATCATCGGCGGACTCGACCTTGACGCAGCCGACTGCTGATGCACCGAACTCCGGCTTGACCACGGCGGGAAAGCCGACGTAGGCCGACGCGGCATACAGCTCGTCGAGCGATCGGACGCGACGTGCCTTCGGCGTCGGAAGGCCGAGCGCGGCCGAGCGCTCGCGCATGCGCACCTTGCTGCGCGCCGAGTCGACCGCGTCCACGGGGTTCGTCGGCAGTCCGAGCGCAGCGGCCACCCGGGCGCATGGGCAGATGCTGTCCTCCCAGAACGTCAACGCTCCGGCAGGGCTCACTCCAGCACCAGCCAGCGCGCCGAGGATCGCAGCAGCGTCGGTGTCGGGATCGCCGGTGACAGGCGCGCCGAGCCACTGCGCGGCGATTCCGTCGTCGACCAGCTGTGCCGACCAATGCCCCGGTTCGTCGACGATCACGAGGCGAGCACCGAGCTCGGCCAGGCGAGCGAGGGCTCGCCGCTTGCCGGGGTAGCCCGCCCCGACGACGACCACCGTGGCGCCGCCGACTGTCACCGCTCGATCCAGTCGGCATCGTCGACGAGTGCTGTCGGGTGCCCGGCGGAACCACCATCATCGCCTCCGGTCGGCCTCGCACCGTTGTCGAATGCGCTGACCATCGTCGGCGACATCTGGACCGACTCGAGCAACGCGTCGCCCTCGATGCGGAGCAACGTGCTGTCGATCTCGGTGGTGACGGTGGCGTTGCGGGGGGAGTTGTCGAGCAGCCCGCGTTCGCCGAAGTGATCGCCGGAGCCGAGGTGGACCACGACCTCACCGTTGCGATGCACCACGACGCCGCCGTCGACGATGGCGTAGAACGCATGGGCCGGCGCGTCCTGCACCACCACGTCCACACCCGGCGGGAGTGTGCACATCTGGGCAGACGACGCAAGCATCTCCACCACCATCCTCGGCGCCCCGATCACGATCGGCAGCCGTTCGATGACGGCCACCCGCGACGCGATCGCATCGGCACGCTGCCCGTTGACCGTGTCGAGGCCCCGCAGCGACGCACGGCAGGCCACCACGACGACGAGCGAGAACGTGCCCAGCACGACGAGGCTGGTGGCGAGCGTCGTTGCCTCGACGAGCACGGAGGCCAGCAACGCCCCGAGGACCATCGCCGCGACCGACATCGAATCGAACAGACCCATCACCCTGCCCAACGAGTCCCGAGGGGTGATGCGGGCGATCGCTGTCTCGCCGACCACCTCACCCGCCACCAGACCGATTCCGCCGATGACGGTCGCGAGCAAGGACACCACCAGGAGATCCGTTCCCGCGTAGATCAACTGTGTGATCCCGAACAGCACTCCGGTGACCACGACGATCGTCGACACGCGCCGACTCGACGTGAGCCTCGGGTTCACCAGTGCACTCAGCACGCCGCCCACGCCCGCCGCCGCGAGCAACCAGCCGTAGCCCGACGCGCCCAGGTCGAGCTGTTGTTCGGCGAACAGGACCAACTGCACCGTCTGGGCGCCGTAGGTGAACTCGCCCATCGCGACGACGAAGAACAACGGCACGAGGTAGGGCGTTCCCCGGGCGGCGCGGAGACCGTCGACGAGCTGACCGCCGATGCTCTCGGCTGCCCGATCCCGACGCGGAGCCTGCGAGCGCCGGATGGACGACACGAAGAGTGCCGAGACGGCGAATGTGCCCGCGTTGGCGAGGAAGGCGACCTCGCTCGGGGCGATGAGCAGCAGCACTGCGCCGAGTGCGGGCCCGACGACGACACCGAGGTCCTGCACCGTGTGCAGCAGCGCGTTCGCCGGGCCGAGGCGCGCCTCGCCGACCAGCCGTGGCAGCAACGCCATCGCCGCCGGTCGCTCGGCGGTGCCGGCAGCGGACGCGAGCGCAGTACACGCGATCACGATGATGATGGGCGCGTCGGCAGCAACCGCAGCGGCGAGCACCACCATGAGCACGAGACGGGCCAGATCGCCGACCAGCAACACGGTGCGCCGGTCGTATCGATCGGCCACCATCCCCCCGAGAGGCCCGAGGAGCACGTACGGGATGAGTCGGCTGATCGTTGCCGCGCCCACCCACGCGCCCGATCCTGTTGCTGCGTACACGTAGCCGAGGAGCGCAGCGTTGTACAGCCAGTCGCCGAGCTGAGATGCCGCGCTCGCAGCGATCAGCGCACGCGCATCACGGACAGCCAGTACCTCCTGATACGCCCGCTTCACCCCCAAGGTGCGCACAGTATCCAGGTCCTGGCATGCGGTAGAACACATGCGTCAGGTGGGCGGCTCATCGCCGATCGCTCGGACGCGGAACCGGCTCGTCCGGCGCGGTTCAGGTTCGGGCGTGCTCGCCCTCCGCGACGCTGACTCGTACGATGTGGCGATGGACGTGTGGTCGATGATTGCCGCAGAACGGATCGGCCTTGCCGAAGATCTGGCCGGGCTCTCCGACGAGCAGTGGGTGTGCCCCAGTCTGTGTGCGGGGTGGAGGGTACGCGACGTGGCTGCTCACCTGACGATGCCGTTCCACGTGTCGCTGCCGAAGATGGTCTGGATGATGGTCAAGAACCGGTTCGACTTCGACAAGCTGTCCTCCAGGTATGCGACGTCGGATGCCCGTCCGGTCGCCGAGCTGGTGGCCGACCTGCGACGCAACGCCCAACACCGGTTCACCCCTCCAGGGTTCGGTCCCGAGGCGCCGCTCACCGACCTCGTTGTGCACGGCCAGGACATCCGGCGCCCGCTGGGGTTGCACCACGACATCCCTGCCGAGCACGCAAGGGTCGTCCTCGATCTGCTCGTCTCACCCAAGGGTGCTCGCGCGTTCGGGAAGCGGGACCTGTTGGCCGGACTCCGTCTCGAGGTCGACGACCTCGACTGGTCGCACGGCTCGGGCCCGGTGATCGTCGGCGGGACCGCGGCAGTGATGATGAGCCTCGCCGGGCGAACAGCGGCGATCGACGAGCTCTCCGGCCCTGGGTTGGACGAGCTTCGTCGACGCATCTGACGCGCCC
>JANNQK010000331.1:0-23361 GCA_031400715.1 Actinomycetes bacterium
ATCCGAAGATGGCCGGAGAACCGCCGCGGGTCGCCCCGAGTCGGGCCAAGAAGCCCAAGCCTGCCGCGGATCCTGGCGCTGACCCTGCCGTAGGTCCCGACGCGGTCAGCGACTGACGAAGATCTGTACGACGTAGGTGACGCCGTTACGCACCGTGACGCCGATGCCCACGTTGTTGAACACCGGGTTCACCATGTTGGCGTAGTGCCCGGGCGATGCCTCGAGTGCACGCTGCGCCTCGTCGACCGAGCCGGCCAGTGCGACGTTCTCGCCGATCGACGTCCAGCCCTCGGTCACGCCGGCGGCGAGGTTCGACGAATGGAAGATCGTGCCGCGGTTGGCCATGCGGTCCGCCTGACCCTGGGCCTTGGCGTCGAGCTCGGGCGAGCGGACCAGCTCGCCCAGACCCACCGCAGCGCGCACCTCGTTGAGGTCGGTGAGGTTGGTCGACTTCGACTCCGTGGTGCAGCCCGTGAGCGCCAGGCCGACGAAGGCCAACAGCACCATCACGAGCGCAGACGTGGACCGTGCGCCGCCGAGGATTCCGACGGAGGGTGCCGCTGACCGCGACGACTGAGACGTTGTCATGATTGAACTCATCGGCCCGAACCTCCAAGAGCTTTTCCCGCGACGGCAGTTTGTCACACAACCACAATAGTCGCAACGTGGATGACATGAATTGTTCAGCAAGCCCTCGATTGCGCCCGGAGGTCACCGACAGCCGATGCCGGCGCGTCCGAACTCCTCTGACCCAATCCCGATCTGGTTCCGAGCCCAGGTCGACGATGGTGGCGCCCTCGGATCGCCCTCGATCGACGACCGACGCCGTTCGTTCCGACGTGCCCGGCGTCACGATCGAGATGACGGACGCGTTGCGACCTACGCTCGCCCGTCATGACGAACATCCCGCACGCAGCTGACGCGATGACGACGGACTGGCTCACGGCGGTGCTGCGCCAGAACGGGCTGCTGGAAGCCGACGTCGAGGTGACGACGATCGCGCTCGAACCGATCGGCGACGTGATTGGCGTGTTCGGCACCGTGCACCGCGTGACGCCCACGTTCTCCTCGCCCACGGCCGCGCCCGCGACGATGGTCGCGAAGTTCCCGACCGACGCGGCAGAGAACAAGGCCGTGGGCATCGCGCTCGACCTCTATGCCCGCGAGATCCGGGCGCTGCGCCACGTGGCCGCACACACGCCCCGCCTCGACTACGCGCGGGTGGTGCACGCCGACATGGATCCGGAGGCGGGAGCGTTCGCACTCCTGATCGACGAGGTCGTCGGGCGCACCATCGGTGATCAGGTGGCCGGGCTCACACGCACCCAGACCGAGACGGTCGTCGACGCCCTCGCATCGATGCACGCCCACTGGTGGGACGACGAAGGGTTGAGCAGCAGCGAGTGGTTGCCCCGCACGGATCATCCGGTGCAGATGGCGGTTGTGCCCGGCATCATGCGATCGGCGATGCCCGTGGTCGCCGAGCGGTTCGGCACGCGGCTCGGCCACGAGGCCATCGCGATCGGCGCCGGCGTCGCCGACCAGTACGAGTCGATCATGACCCGCATGTCGGCGCGAGCACGCACGTTCGCCCACACCGACGTGCGCGCCGTGAACCTCTTCTTCGACGCAGACGGTCGCGACGTGTGCATCATCGACTGGCAGTTGTGCACCTGGTCGAACCCGATGCAGGACCTCATGTACCTCTACGGATCGTCGGTCACCATCGACGACTTCGAGTCGTGGGGCATCGACGTGATGCGCCGCTATCACGAGCAACTCGTGGCATGCCTGGCAGACCGAGGCATCGCCGCCGACGCGTACACCTGGGACGACCTGTGGCACGACGCCCAACTGGTGTCGCTGTGGTCGCTCGTGGCTCCGGCATCCACCGTGGGCACCTTCGAGATGGGCAACGACCTCGGTACGCAGATCAGCGAGGTCTGGCTCGATCGCGCGTTCCACCTGCCGATCGCGCTGGGTGCCGCAGCCCTGCTCATGTGAGCTCGCCCCGACCGGATCGGCGACGCCCGTGGCTCGGGGTCAGGCGTTGTACTTGGCGACGAGCGGTGCGTAGCGGTCGAGAGTGGTGAGCGCTGCGTCACGATCGAGGGGTGGCAGACCGAGCGCCACCCACGACGCACCGAGCGCCTGCAACGCATCGAGGTTCTCCTCGTCGGGGCGGGCACCGAACACACCGAGCTGGATCGTCGACGGGTCGCGACCCGCGTCTTCGGCCGCCCGTTGGATGGTTGCCCATCCCTCACCGATGTCGAATCGGCCCTGGATCGGCATCCAACCGTCGGCGTACTCGACGATGTGGGCGACGTGCAGATCGGTGATCGAGCAACCGAGCACGATCGGTGGGTGCGGCTGTTGCACCGGCTTCGGCCACGACCACGATGCCTCGAACCTCACGTACTCCCCATCGAAGCTCGCCTCGTCCTTGGTCCACAGTTCCTTGCAGGCGAGGATCTTCTCTCGAACCACCTTGCGGCGCCGCTTCACATCGACGCCGTGATGCTCCATCTCCTCGTGGTTCCACCCGAACCCGACTCCGAACAGGAGGCGCCCGTTCGAGAGATGGTCGAGGGTCGCAACCTCCTTGGCGAGCCACAGCGGATCGCGCTGGGCGACGAGGGTGATGCCCGTGCCGAGCTTGAGATCGGTGGTCACGGCCGCCGCTGCCGTGAGCGCGAGGAACTGGTCGTGCGTGCGCCAGTACTCCTCGGGCAGAGGCGGTGCACCTTCTCGTCCACCCCACGGCGTGCGACGCGAGACAGGGATGTGCGAGTGCTCGGGGAACCACAACGAATCGAAGCCCCGCGCCTCGCACTCCTTGGCCAACTCGATCGGCTGGATGCCCTTGTCGGTGGGGAAGATCAGTACTCCGAGACGCATCCCGCGACCGTACCCCGCACCAACAACCCGCGTGTGCGCAGAAACCAACCCCACCGGTGCCGAACTGCGCACACGTATGGAGCCCGCCCGCGCGTGTGCGCAGAAACCAACCCCACCGGTGCCGAAGTGCGCACACGCGTGAGGGCGGCGGGGTGGCCGTAGCCTGGTTCGTCGTGAAGTCCGCCGATCTCCTCGTCGAAGCTGCGCGTCGCCGCACGTTTGCGATCATCAGCCATCCCGACGCGGGCAAGACCACCCTGACCGAGAAGTTCCTGCTCAACGCAGGCGCCGTGGTGACCGCCGGCTCGGTGAAGGCCAAGGCCGGAGGTCGCTCGGCGACGAGCGACTGGATGGAGCTCGAACAGACCCGCGGCATCTCGATCACGTCGGCGGCGATGCAGTTCGAGTACCGCGACCACATGTTCAACCTGCTCGACACGCCCGGCCACAAGGACTTCAGCGAGGACACCTACCGGGTGCTCGCAGCCGTCGACGCCGTGGTGATGGTGCTCGACGCTGCCAAGGGCATCGAACCGCAGACACTGAAGCTGTTCGAGGTGTGCCGCAGCCGCAATCTTCCCGTGATCACCTTCTTGAACAAGTTCGATCGACCGAGTCGTGATCCGCTCGAACTGCTCGACGAGATCGAGACGCAGATCGACCTGCGCCCCACCCCGGCCACGTGGCCGGTCGGCGACGGCGAGGACTTCCTCGGTGTGATCGATCGTCGCCGCCGCCTGTTCAGTCGATTCACGCGCACCTCCCGGGGAGCGACGATGGCGCCCGAAGAGCTGATGAGCTTCGAACAGGCAGCGTCGATCGGCGGCAGTGCGTGGAAGCGGGCGATGGACGGGTGCGATCTCCTCGAGGCAGTCGGCGCCGATGTCGACCTCCCCTCGTTCCTGGCCGGCAGCAGCACGCCGGTGTACGCCGGCTCGGCGCTCACCGACTTCGGCGTCAAGCACCTCCTCGACGCAGTTGTGGAGTTGGTTCCCTCCCCTCCCCCGCGGCTCGACAACGGCGGCCATGGCCGTCCGATCGACGCGGGAACGAGCGCGTTCGTGTTCAAGGTGCAGGCCAACATGGACAAGTCGCATCGCGATCGCCTGGCGTTCGCCCGCATCTGCAGCGGGCACTTCGAGCGGGGCATGACGATGACGATCGCCCGCACCGGCCGCCCGTTCGCGACCAAGTACGCATCCACCGTGTTCGGCGCTGAGCGAACGACGGTCGACGAGGCGTATCCGGGCGACGTGGTGGGTTTCGTCAACGCCACCGACCTGCGCATCGGCGACACACTGTTCGACGGCGACCCTGTCACGTATCCCGGTCTGCCCTCGTTCGCCCCCGAACTGTTCACCGGTGCCCGCCCGCTCGACACCGGTCGCTCGAAGCAGTTCCGCCGTGGTCTCGAGGTGCTCGAGGAGGAGGGCGTGGTGCAGGTGCTCCGCGATCCCGACATGGGCGACGCGTCCCTGGTGCTCGCCGCCGTGGGCCAGTTGCAGTTCGAGGTGTTCGCCCATCGGTTGGAACACGAGTTCAATGCACCGGTCGAGCTCACCGGCTCGCCGTACCAGGCGATCCGGGCAACCGACGCCAAGAGCGCGGAACGGCTCAGGTCCATCGGTGGGATCCGCATCTTGCGGCGCGGCGACGGTGCAACCGTGGCCTTGTTCGAGAACAAGTACCGGCTGCAGCGTCTGCTCGCCGACGAGCCCGAGTTGACCCTCGCGCTCTTGAACGCCGACTTCAGCTGACCCGGACGGCCACCCACTGCGCCGAACTTGCGGAGACCTTGCCGGACGCGACCACCCGGTGAGTTCAAGCTGACGGACCGCAGAGCCGATGACAACCGGTGGTGAAGCGGCGGGCGTGGGTGTGGTTGGTGGTGGCGGCTGCGGTCGCGGCCCTCGCCACCTACGCGTGGCGAACGCGCGTGCCGTTCGACCAGGCACAACGGTGGCTCCTGATCCCCGCATTGCTGGCCACTGTCGCGGCCCTGTGGGGAGCACGGATGCGGGTCGACGGCGACCGGGTCGCCTGGCTGGCGATCGCCGGTTCCTGCGCGATGACCATGGGGTCGTACCTGCTCGCGTTCGCCGACCGCACCTGGGACGCGACCACCCTCGACGGCCTGTCAGGTCTGCTCAGGGCTCCTGACCGCACACTCATCGCGCTCGGGTTGATCTCCATGATCTCCCAGCGATCCCCGATCCGGGAGCGATACCTCGCGCTCGAGGCAACCATCGTGTCCCTGACGGCCACGCTCGCCATGTGGGTCTTCGTCGTCGAACCCGCGCTCGGACGCTCCACCCTCACCGACGCCGACCGGATCCTGTCGCTCGCGCTGCCCGCGTCCGATCTCGTCCTCGTCGCTCTGGCCGCACGGCTGTCACTCGGCTACCAGGCACGCAGCCGATCGTTCACAGTTCTGCTCGCCGGCCTCGTCACACGCCTGATCGCGAACGTTTTGAGCTACTGGTCGTACATGGCCAACGGCGAGAAGGGAACGCTGGTCATCCACGCGCTCACCGCCGTGTCGCTGCTGCTGTTCGCCCTCGCCGCGATCGACAAGACCGGAGCCAGACGGCCCCAGATCGCACACCAAGCCGTCCAACTCGACCGCCTTCGGCTGGCCACGATCGCGCTGTGCGCCCTCACCCCACAAGTCGTGCTGATCGCGCTCATCGTGTCGGACGACGCGGCACGCTCCACCGTCTTGTTCGCCGGCGCGGTGACGGCGCTCGTGACCGTGCTGGCGTTGATGCGTCTCTGGGGCTTGGCGCTCAGCGTCCGTGATCTCACCGAACGGCGGGGCAAGGACCGCCTTGCGTCGCTGGTCGAGCGTTCGTCGGACATCGTCGTGCTCGTCGACGCGAACCAGCGCATCGCCTACACGAGCGGCGCCGTGGAGACGACGCTCGGCGTGGACAGCCAGACGTGGGTCGGCAAACGCCTGCACGAACTGCAGTTCGAACCCCTCGTCGAGTCGTGGCAGATGGCGGCCGACCGAATCCTGACGCAGCCGCCCGAGGGAACGCTGTCCGTGGAGGTCACCGCACATCATTCGAGCGGGGGCCCGCGGCTGCTCGAACTGACGGCGGTGAACCTCATGCAGAACGTGGCCGTGGCGGGTGTGGTGATCACCATGCGCGACGTGACGACGACCCGGACACTGCAGCGCCAGCTGAGCTTCCGAGCCGACCACGACGAACTGACCGGACTGGCGAACCGCGCCCAGTTCCTGTCACGGCTCACGCACGATCTCGCCCACGACCGACGGCCCGTCGTGATGTTCATGGACCTCGACGACTTCAAGATCATCAACGACACGATGGGGCACGAGTCGGGTGACGTCTTGTTGCGAACGGTCGCCGATCGCCTCGTGAGGTGCATTCCCGCTTCCTCAGGACTCGTCGCCCGGCTGGGCGGAGACGAGTTCGCCGCCCTGCTCACCAGCGGCAATGCAGATCAGGCCGCATCGCTCGCATCGACGATCGTTGCCGAGCTTCGCGAGCCGGTCGTCCTGAGCCAGTTCCACACCGTGGCCGCCTCGTGCAGCGTCGGTATCGCCCAACCATCCGACGGCGACAACGCCTCCGCCCTCTTGCGCAACGCGGACTTCGCGATGTATCGAGCGAAACGCAAGGGCAAAGGGTTCATCGAGATCTTCGATGCAGAGCTGGAGCACGAGGTGGCACGCACCGAGGAGTACCGGCGCGATCTCATGTGGGCACTGGGCCGCGACCAGTTCGCGCTCGTGTACCAGCCCATCGTTCGCCTGCGCGACGGTCGGCTGGTCGGCGCAGAGGCCCTGATCCGTTGGAATCACCACGTGTACGGCGCGGTGGCACCGAACGACTTCGTGGAGATCGCCGAGCAGACCGGGGTGATCATCCCCATCGGTTGGTGGTCGATCCGCCAGGCGTGCATGACTGCCGCGAGTTGGAACGACGAGTCGTTGTTCGTCACCGTGAACGTGTCGGGGAGCCAGCTCCGAGGGGCATCGATCGTCGAGCATGTGCGCGAGGCGCTCGCCGAGAGCGGCCTCGCTGCATCGCGTCTCGTGCTCGAGATCACCGAGTCGATGCTGATCGACGACCCCGAGGGCGTGGCCGTCGAACTGGTCGGTCTCCGCACGATGGGCGTTCGCATCGCGCTCGACGACTTCGGCACGGGATACAGCTCCCTCGCCTACGTGCAGCGCCTCCCGCTCGACATCATCAAGATCGACCGGGAGTTCGTCCAGTCGCTGGGCAAGCGTTCCGACGACGCGCTCACGCGCACGATCGTGACGATGGCCCACAACCTCGGTCTCGAGACGATCGGCGAGGGTGTGGAAGAAGAATCACAGGTGATCGGTCTGGCCCAGATCGGGTGCGACTACACCCAAGGGTTCCTCGTGTCCGAACCGCTGAGCGCGTCGTCGATGGTGGCGATGCTGGACGATCTCGCGACACGAGAACGCGGCCGCGCCACGATCGAGTTCGTGATCGCCGTCGATGCCGCCCCTGATCCGATCGCGCTGGTGTCCGACCCGCTCGTCGCCGGCCCGCTCATCGCCGCAGCGGAACCCGTCGCGCCCACACCCGCTGTGGCACCAACGCACACACCCGAGCCGGCGACCCCGGCACCCGTGCGAGCATCGGCCGACCAGCACGACCGCTCCGAGCTTCCGCGAACGAGACGGCTCACCGGTCGAGACGAGGAACTCGCTCGCCTCCTTCGACCGCTGATCAACAGTGGTGACGGCGAGCACCGATCATCCATGGAGGGCTGACCAGCGAGCGCCGCGCACCCGCCCAGGATCAGCGGATCACGGTGGATTGGTGCTCGCTGGAACTCCACCTGCCGCCGTGTCGGGCGCGGTGGCCGGCTCGACAGGCAGAAACGTCGTGCCGTCGTCGAAGCTGGAGTACCCATCCTGGTACACCGTGCCGGCGACGCAGGCACGCACCGTGCCGAGATCGAGATCGCCCTGGCGCAGGCCCGTGACCGTCGTCGCGTCCGACTCGACCAGGGCCTGGCACTCGACCGTCAACTGGCCGACTCGGGCGCCGACGAGCATCGCCTCGAGCGATGCACCATCGGTCCCGAGGACGAACCACGCCACCTGGCTGTCGAGCAGCGAACCGGATGCTCGCACGGACGAGATCAGATCGAGCACGACGTCGGCGAGCGTGCCGATCGGAGACACGTACCAGAGGCCGTCGATCTCGACGACCTCGATCGACGGCAGTGCCGTGAGCCCCGCTGTGCCGACGAGCGTCAGCAGGCCGAACGCGCCCGCATCCGGTGCGCACGACCGCCAGGTCCGATCGTCGAGCTTTTCGAAGCCGGGGACCTCGACCGCCTGTCCGACCGCGATGTCGTCGCCGGCTTGGTCGGCCGACGAATCCTCCTCGACGGCGATCGAACCGCTGACGTCGACGGCGCCACTCGGCGAAGCCTCGGTGCTCGACACGTTGGCTCCTGAACCGCCGACCATGCGCTCCGGATCGAACATGGATTGCGCGCCAACACCCGACCAGGTGGTGCAGCCGTCGGAACGTCGAATCGTGATGTCATCGGGTCCGTCCGACGCAGGGAGCGCCGGGAGCGGCATCACGTTGCCCGCAGCGTCGACCGACGTCTGGTTCCATTCCCCCTCCGGGAAGTCGAACGTCGTGTCGAACTCGAGCCCCTCGGTGGTGGTGGGGAACGGTACGCCGGCGTCGATCACCGATACCGACGAGCCGTCGTACGCGAACACCACCGTCGGCAACGTCGGATCGTAGAAACCGTGGACAGCCGGCTCGGGCACGGTGCCGGAGATCGTGAACGTCTCGGCGGACAGCGTGCGGCGAGCACCCTCACCTGCGACCGAGTAGCCGGCGTCGCTCAACTGGAGGTCGAAACCGGACGCCCTGTAGTCGGCGATGGCGTCGGCTGACTCGCTGATGAGCAGGGGTCCGTACCTGAGCAGAGCATCTCCCTCACCCGGAGCGGCGGTGGCGAATGCTCCAGGCAGATCGAGTGCGACCAGGTTCGCGAAGAACTCGTCGGCCGCGGCTTCTGGCGTGTCGGCCCCCACCGCGGTGAGCGTCGTGGCGGGCAAGGCGAGGTCGGCTGCCTGACGGGCGTACTCGGCAAGGGTGAAGCTCACGCTGACGAACCAGCGACCATCTCGCTCGACCGTCGCCAGCATCGAGGGTGACACGAGTTCGTCCAGCCGGGCGGTGCGGGTCGTGAGGACCAGGTCGCCGGCGAAGGCTTCCTGCAACTGCTGGCCCAGAGGGAACAGCGCAGGATCGAAGGTCCATGATGCAGAGCCGGCCACCGCGGTGACGACGGCCAGACCGTCGCCGAGCGACTCGGTGACCAGGTCGAGATCGGAGAACGACAGGTCGAGACCGTCCAAGCCGTCGAGGCTGAACCCCTCATCGATCAGGTTGGCTCCGACTGCTTCGGCCCGCCCTTCATCGACGGCCGTCCTCATTGCAGGGGCTTCCGCCGGATCGATCAGATCGATCATGCCCAAGATGTCCTCGTCGGCAGTCGCGGTGATGAACTCGCGCACGGCGTCTTCGGGAGTTGCCGCCCCCGCATTTCCGGCTCCCGACAGGGCGATCGTGGTGAACCCGATCGCTCCGGCGAGGGCTGCGATCGTGGCGCCGATACCGGCGGTGCGACGATGACGCCGATCCAGCCGCCTCGGCCGCGAGTGGTGCAGCACCCGGATCTCGTCGAGGCTGTGCACGGTGGTCGGAGCATGATCGGCGAGCTGAACGAGACGTTGGCGCAGCAACAACTCGAAGCCGTCGTCAGGATGTTCGTGGCGGGACAGAGGTGTCGGATCAGCCATGGGTGGTCTCGTTCCTGGTGAACATTTCGGTTGGTGGGGTGACCGTCGATTCGATGGTCGCGACGTTCTCGTCTCGAGCTGGGTCTCGAGCTGGGTCTCGAGCTGGGTCGGAGATGCGGGTACGCAGATCTGCCAGACCTCGATGGACCAGCGTGCGCACGGTGGTCGGACGACAGCCGAGAATGCCGGCGATCTCGGCTTCTGGGAGATCGCACAGGTACCGCAGGACGATCGCCGTTCGTTGCCGAACAGGCAATGCGCGCAGAGCATCGCGCAGTTCGATGATCCCGGTGTCGAGGACGATCTCCGGGGAACGATCGAGCCGTGGGGCTCGTGCGATCCGTCGATGGATCGAGCGGCACTGGTTCACCACGGCGACACGTAGGTACGCGGCCGGGTTGTCCAGTTCGGAGATGCGCGGGCCCACTCGACAGAAGACATCGTGCACGACGTCTTCGGCCGCAGCGCCAGACCCGGTGAGCACGAAGGCGACCCGGAGGAGATCGCGGTACGCCATCGCGTAGACGCCCTCGGCGCCAGCCCAGTTCACCCGTTCCACCGTCACCCCCTCTCCGCTCGGTTCGCCGCTTGCCGTTCGGCGCGCATGTCGCTACATCTTCCACGCACGACGACCCCGAACCGTTGCAGCCGTCGAGAAGAAACGTCGGCGGCCGAGGGCGACCATCCGCGGGCGGTCGAGGACCTACGTTCGCGTGTCGAACAGCCGTGACGGCGTGAGCCCGACGAACGAGGCGCCCACCCAACCGAGCACATCGACGACCAGGTCGGTGGCAGCCGAGCTGAACACGCACACGGCGCCATCGCTGCCGGGAGCGACGATGACGAGGTTCGCCCGGTTCGCACCGGGTGTCACGTTCAGGTTCGACGCCGTCGGCAGCGGGGCATCACAGGGGTACGCGGTCAGGAAACCCGCGGAACCCGGGTTCACCGCGGTGAGGTTGAGCACCACGCCGGTTGCGGCGGTGGGCACGCCCGACCGACCGCTCACGGGCACCCTCACGACCCCGCCGGCAACGACCCGTGACCCCCCAGCATCCCGCGTGTCGAGCACCCGGTCGGCAGCGACCACTCCGATGTCGGCCGCAGCATCGAACGACCCGAACAGGTCGACCAGCAGGTGCGTGGCCACGTTCGACACCACGCACACTCGTCCCGCCGCGTCGGTCTGCGTGATCACCAGGTTGGGAGCCGTCGCTCCGGCGCCGACGTTCACGTTCGACGTGCTACCGAGCGGACGATCGCACGGACCCACGCTGACGAAGCCCGCGGCAGCAGCGTCGGTGGCGGTCACCGAGAGGGCGACCGCTCGCGCACCGGCCGGCACCCCTGCCGCTGCCCCCACGTCCACGACGAGCGTCGTGCCTGGGACCCGACGGGCCGCATTCGCCGGCTCACGAGTGTCGGCCAGACGGATGGGAGTGACCGGCGTGAACCCACTGCCCGAGGGGAAGGCCCCGGTGACGTCGACGATCACGTTGGTCTGCTCGCTGTTGGCGATGCAGATCTCACCGCTGGCCCCGATCGGCACGATCGCGGCCGCGGCGACCACCTGGTCGCGCACGAAGTTGGCATTGCTCGCCACCGGTTGGGGCACGTCGCACGGGAAGGCCGTCAGGAATCCGCTGGCCCTTGGATTCGCGACCGTGAGGTTCACGGCCACGGCCGTCGCGTCCGCGGGCACCCCGTTCACACCGCGCACCATCACCCGCGTCACGCTGTTGCGGGCCGGAAGGTTCGCGGTCACCAACACGGTGTCGCGCACGAGTTCGCTGTAGACACGGGCACCCACGGTGTTCAAGTGGATCGCGTCGTAGGTGATGTCGGAGCGGTCGGCGGCGCTCGTCCAGTCCACGAGGATCAGATCCGGGTGCCGCTGCACCGCAGCCTCGAGACGGCGGTTCACCTCCGGGAAGTACCAGAAGTAGGGCTGCACCTGCCGCCATGCCGACGGCGTGACGAACTGCGGCTTCACCTCCCGCAGAGTCACCCAGTAGATCCGCTTCACGCCCGCCTCGCGGAGCGCTCCGATCATCGAGTCGACCGAGCGATCGAAACGTGCGGGGTCCCAGTACGGATAGTTGTGACCGCCGGCCACGATCGCGACGTCGCCGAACACCGACGGATCGCTGACCATCCGTGCACGAACGTGCTTCGACTCGAGTTGCTCGACGAACAGGGCAGGCGTGCCGTCGACCGTGACCTGCCAGTCGGGACCGAACGCCACCGGCATGGCCGATCTCGCTCCGAGACCCACCGACTCCGTCACCATGTAGATCCGCCGATCGCGCGGCGCGACCTCGGCTCTACCCGCCACGGGCTCGGCGGCCACCGTCGGGGTCGGGAGCACCGACACCGGCAGGGACGACGCCACCGCAGCCATGAGCGCCGGCAGCACGAAGGCGACGATCATCCGTCGCGCCCGGGTCATGGAGCCCACCACCCCGTGGTGTCGAACACGACGTGCGACGCCACCGACGACCGCACGCAGAGCCGACCCGCCGATGCGAGGCCCACCGTGACGGAGTTCGCCAAGACCCCGGCTCGCGGGCCGTTCACGTTCGACGTCGGCGGCACATCGCCACACCCGAACGCGGTCAGGAATCCAGGCCCAGCGGGAGCCACCATCGTGAGCGTCCCGGTGACCGCGGCCGCACCTGGCGGGGCGACGCGCACGTCGGTCGTCTGCCCGCCGCCGTGGACGGGGAGCCATCCCCCGGTGCCGTCACGGGTGTCATAGGTGCGCGTCGGCACGGCCGACGTGAACGCGAGGGCACCGATCGGGCCGAACACGCCGGTGAGGTCGACGACGATGTCGACGTCGGCTTGCACGTTGGAGAACACGCAGACGTCGCCGTCGTCGCCCAGCGGCACGTATGCCGCACCCGCCACCGTCTCGGCCGTGCCGAAGTTGAGGTTCGACACGACGGGCACCGGGCCGCCGCATGGGTATGCGGTCAGGAAGCCGCCCCGCGACGCGCCGGTCGCGGTGAGGTTGAGCACCACGGCCGTGGTATCGGACGCGGTGGGCAGCGGAACGTCGAGCCGCAGCACCGAGGGCCGACCCGTCTGGCGAGTGTCGGCAAGGCGCTCGGGTGTTCGTGGCGTGAGGCGCGAGGCCTCGACGACGAACACGCCCTGCAGATCGACCACCACGTCGGAGGAAGCCGATGTGAACACGCACAGGCGGCGGTCGGCGCTCAACGGCAACACGGCGAGCGCGCCTCGATTCGTGCGCGCCGCGTAGTTCGCACTCGATACGGTCGGCACGGTGGGCGCACAGGGATGGCCGGTCAGGAATCCAGCGGCTGCGGGGTCGACCGCAGTGAGGTTCACCGCGACGGCAGTGGCACCGACCGGCACCTGCGTCGTCAGATCGATCACCACCTGGCCACCGCCGGACACCCGACCACCCGCCACGCCGCGGGTGTCGAGCAGTCTGACGGGCGGAAGGGGCAGGTACTCGGTAGCGGGTCCCGACGCGATCGGCAGCGCCGCGTCGGAGCCGCGGCGCTCACCAAACGCCAGCTGGCCGGTGATGCTCTCGGCCATCATCGCCGACCGCTGGCGGTACGCCGCCGCATCGCGCAGGTGGATCGCATCCCACGACAGGGCAATGCCTGCTGCCGTCTGTGCGGAAGGCCAGTCCCACGGGCGGAGATTCGGTCGCTCGGCGGCCACCAGCTCGAGCGCGGCGTTGTACGCATCGGCCTCCGCCTGCAGGGTGTACAGCCGGGTGATCTTGCTCCACCACACCGTCTTGGTCGGCCCGATCGCATCCATCACGTACCGGATCGAGTCGGCATTGCACGTCACGTTCGCTCTGCAGAAGCCGACGTCGTTGTTGCCGAGGTTGACCGCGACGTTCGGTGCGTCCCATCCTTCGGCTCGCCACCAACCGATCCAGTTGGCCACGGAGAAGCGGCTGCCGCTCGGCTGGAAGTTGCCGGCGCTGTACCCGAGTCCTGCTCGAAAGCGGATCGGCCCCCACCCCGCCGCGGCAAGGTTTGTCGGCAACGACGGCTCGATCGCCGCGCCCACGAGCACGGAGTCGCCGATCACGGAGATGGCGCCCAATGGCCCTGCGGCGCTGATCTGGAACGACTCCTCTCCCCCGGCCGCATCGACCGAACCCGAACCGAGCACGGCGGCTCCGATCAGGCCGGCCCCGACGACCCCGACGACTCCGACCACGACGGTGCTGGCCCACACGGCCACGACGACGACCGTGCCGAACGCCGACCTCCACCGGCCAGGCGTTCCGAGCGCTGCGGGCGTTGCGGACGTTGGGTGCGTGACGTGAACGGCCGGCGAGCGTCGAAGGGTCACAGGGCGACGATAGCCGGGGCACGGCCGCCGGCTCCGTAGGATGGCACCCGGCATGAACCGCCCCCGGATGGTCCACCAACCCGCGCTCGACGGCATTCGTGCCGTGTCCGTGCTCGCGGTCCTGCTCTTCCACGGCGAGGTCGCCGGATTCGGCGGCGGGTACGTGGGCGTGTCGGTGTTCTTCACGCTCTCGGGGTTCTTGATCACGAGCCTGCTCATCGCCGAGCACGACGTCACCGAACGAATCGATGTGTCGGCGTTCTACGTTCGGCGCGCGAAGCGTCTGCTGCCGGCAAGCCTGTTGTGCATCGCGATCATCGCGATCCTGTCGACCACGACCGACTGGTTCGCCGGTGTCGCCACGCTTCGTCGCGATCTGCTGGGCGCTCTGTTCCAGGTGTCGAACTGGGTGTTCCTGACCGGAGACGGCTCGTATCAACAACTGTTCGCCGATGCCGCGGGGCAGGCATCACCGCTCGAGCACTACTGGTCGCTCGCGATCGAGGAGCAGTTCTACTGGGTGTGGCCCGTGGCGTTCCTGGGCATCGCGCGGCTCGGCCGCACCCATCGAGGGCGAACCGTCATCGTGGCGACGATCACGGCGGCGTTCGCGGCTGCCGCTCCGGTCATCGCCGCCGTGTGGGGACCCGACGCCGCCTACTGGGCGACACCGGCGCGAGCTGCCGAGATCCTCCTCGGCGCATTGGCGGCGTTCTTGGTCGCCGGCCGCACGCTGTCGTCGCGTTGGCAACTCGTCGCGCCGGCCACGCTCGTCGCGCTTGGCGCCGCCTTCGTCGCCTTCCCCTCCGTCGGCGGGCCCGCCTATCGCGGAGCACTCCCTCTGGTCGGAGTGGTGAGCGCGCTCTTGATCGTCGGTCTGCAGGTTCCGGGTCCGGTTCGCAGCGCCCTGTCGATCGCGCCGCTGGCATGGCTGGGCCGCATCAGCTACGGCGTCTATCTGTACCACTGGCCGGTGTTCGTCGTGATCGACGCGCCACGTGTCGACCTCGACGCCGTCCCCCTGCTCGCACTGCGGCTCGCGCTCACGATCGCGCTCGCGCAGCTGAGCTTCTCCCTGTTCGAGCGACCTGTCCGCAACGGACTCATCCGCCGGCCACGCGACATCGGCGCGATCGCGCTCGGTGCCACGGCCGCGGTGGCGGCCACGGCGCTGCTGGTCGTTCCTGCCGGGTCCGGCGACTACTGGGGCCGCAGCGAGACCGCCGACGCAGCGGCGATCGACCCGGTCGTCGACGGCGCACTCCCTCCACTGGTCGGAGTGACCGACGCCGATCCACCTCTCGCATGGACGCCGCCGTCGTCGCCCGCGTCCAGCAGCATCGACCCGACCTCCGCCGACCCGACCTCCGCCGACTCGACCTCCGCCGACTCGACCGGGGCCGACTCGACCGGGGCCACACCGTCGACCTCATCGACGCCCGACGCGGCGCCGTCGTCCACCACGACCACCCTCGCGCCGATCCCTGCGCTCTCCCGTCCGATGCGCGTGGTGGTCGCGGGCGATTCGACGGCAGAGGCCACCGGGTTCGGGCTCGCCCAGTGGGCGCTCGAGAACCCTCGACTCGCACAGGTGTCGATCCTGGCCGAGAAGGGATGTGGTTTCGTGCGGGGCGGTGAGTTCATGGTGCAGGACTGGACGGAGGTCGACCCTCGGTGCGATCGGTGGGCCGAGACCGGACTGGCAGAACAGGTTCGAGGTCTCGCCCCCGATGTCGTGATGCTGCTCACCACGTCGTGGGACGTGCTCGATCGTCGCTGGGCAGCAGACGAGTCGCTCTCTCCCGTCGATCCGGCCTACGCACAACGGATCCGCGACGACTTCGCGACCATCACGCAACGTCTGCTCGACTCCGGCGCAGCTCGCGTGGTCTGGGTTCGTGAGCCGATCCCGAACGTGTTCTGGTGGAGCTCGGGGCAGACCCAGGAGGATCCCGCTCGACACGAGGTCCTCTACCAGGCGATGGACGAGATCGCCGCCGCCTCCGACGGCACGGTGACCGTGGTCGACCTGCCCACGTGGCTCGACGAGCAACAGCTCACGACCGATCGCGATGCTCGACCCGACGGCGTGCACTGGACGCCGGATGCGTCGGCCCGGATCGCTCGCGACTTCCTGGGTGAGCAGTTGCTGCGCGCCGCGCTCGACATCTGACGAGCGATCGCCGCTGACGGCTGCACCGGGTGTCCGATGGCACGGGTTCGGACTCCGCGTGCGCACCTATGATCCCCACGTGGTGACCGATGGGGGGACCAGCATGGGGACGGGCGCAGGGACCGGCATGGGTGCTGACACGGCACCGCAGCTCGTGCTTCGTGTCTCCGGACGTTCCACTCGTGTCGAGTTGCGTGGAGACCCTGGTGCCCCGTTGAGCGTCGAAGGTGGCGATGTCACGCAGCGAGCGGACGGCAGCGTCGACATCTCACCGCGCGCCAGCACCGTCACGATCGTCTGCCCCGAGAACGCTCAGGTCGTGCTCAGCACCGCGTCGGGAAACGTCAGCGTGCGCGGGCACGTCGCCGATGTGAAGGTGATCACCCAGAGCGGATCCGTCGTCATCGAACGAGCCGTCGACGCCGACGTGCGCACCATGTCGGGCAAGGTGGCGATCGAGTCGTGCATCCACTCGTGCCGCGTGGTCACCAAGAGCGGACGAGTGTCGGTCGGAACGGCGCACGACATCGGCATCTCGACCGCGTCGGCCCGCGTCGACGTCGGCAGAGCCACCATCGCCGCCGTGCAGACCATCAGCGGTGCCGTGTCACTCGGGTGCGAACTGTTCGCCCGGGTCCTGGCTCGCACGATGAGCGGTACGGTCGACATCACGGTGCCGGAGGGCTCTCCTGCCACCATGCGGCTCACATCCACCACCGGACGCATCCGCCGCGACGTGCCCACCGGTGAGGGTGCCACGCTCGACGTCCGGACGATGTCCGGCGCGATCCGGGTCGCCTCGCAATGATCGCTCCGGCCGGCGACCCGGCCGGGGCGATCGTCTTCACCGACATCGTCGGGTTCACGGAGCTCACCGACCTGCACGGCGACGACGCCGCACTGGCCCTGGTCGACGAACAGCTGACGATCGTCCGGCACGCGTTGCCCAGCAGGGCTCGCATCGTGAAGGAGCTCGGCGATGGTCTGATGCTGTGGTTCGACGACGCCACAGATGCCATCGTGACGGCGCTGCACCTGCAGCAGCACTTCACATCGGCGTGCGTCGACGAGATGCCGCTCTGGGTTCGAATCGGCATCCACTGGGGTGCGCCGAAGCGGCGAGGCGACGACATCATCGGGCGCGATGTCAACCTTGCGTCGCGAGTCAGCGACCTTGCCGGCGCGGGTGAAGTGGTGGTCACGGATCGTGTGATCGAGGCCGCCGGCGGCCCGGGGGCATTCCATGATGTGGCGTTCGAGTCGCTGGGATCGGTGTTCGTGAAGGGTTTCGTCGACCCCGTGCCGGTATCGCTGGCCTCATCCGTCGATGCAGCCGAGTTCGGGCGAGCGGGCCGCCGGCATCGCGGCCAGGATCGCGAGCGGCCGGAAGGATCGGATCGGAACGAGAGCGTCGCATGCGCATCCGGGGATTGATCGAGGGCTTCTACGGTCGGCCGTGGACGCACCACGAGCGGCTGGCATGGTTCGACCGTCTCGACGGCGCCGGCGCCACGCACTACGTGTGGGCCGCGAAGGCCGAGCCTCGACACCGCGATGCCTGGCGCGATGCAACAGATGCGCGACGACGAGCGGAGATCACCGGCCGCGCACCTCTCGTGTGGGACAACACGCCGGTGAACGACGGGTTGATGCGCGAGGCGTTGCACCTCGGCCCGCTGGGCGGACGCGACCCTGCCTTGCGCGAGGTGTGCAGCGGGGTGCTCTGGAACCCGATGGAGTTCGCCGCAGCGTCGATCGCCACCTGGTCGAGCGCGGTGGCATGGTGGCGCGGCAACGACCACCTCGTTGCGTGGGAGCACGAGGTCCGTCAACGCGGTTGGCATGCGCTCGCCATGACCACCGCCTTCCGCGGCGACCCGCACTGGGCAGGCGACGCACCTGACGCGGCATGGTGGAGTCGGATCGCGATGGCGGACTTGGCGACGCGCGGACGTGCTCACCTTCGGCGGCGGACCTCGCGTCCGACCCGTCCTCGGCCAGGACGGTCGCGGCCAGTTCGTCAGCCGAGCCAGCGCCTTCGAGCACGACGAGTCGCTCGTCGATTCACTCGTCAGGCGGGCACTGCACAGCTGACGCGCCTGGCTGGCGAACGTGTGCCATCGCCGACCGGCGGTACCGAGACCTCCGGTCGTGTGGTGGGCGACCGCGGTGAGTGTGATTCGTGGTGGAGATGGCGACGGGGTGGTGTGGCCGGGGCGGTGTGGTGGTCTTGACGTTGTGTTGATGGTTCGGGGGACTGAAACGTCACTCTTCGCGGCGTGTTCTCCCGGAAACCCCTTCATGGTATGGGTTTGGTGGGTTCACGGTGTGTGAACAGGCGATGTGGCGGTGGTCGGGTTTCACCACGCAGTGCGACGAAATGGCCGCTGTTGGCTTGTCCGACCCTTGCCTGGTGTTCGGGCACTCGTGGTGTCTGAATTGTGGCACCCCGAAACAGCGGGGTGGACCCCCCTCACACACGAAAGCGCGGACCACACATCATGAAGAACGCACGGAAGCACCTGTTGAAGAAGGCGGCACTGGTCGCCATCACGATCACCTCCGTCGCCGCCACGAGCGGCGTCGTCGAGGCCGGGACCGTCACGACGACGACGAAGGTGACATCTTCGCCGTACGACGGTGGCGGTTCTGCCCCCGCCATGATGTCGGGGATTCGTTGGTGATGAACCGCCTCGCTGCCACCTTTGCTGTGGCGGCGTTCTCGGTCGTTTCGATGTCGCCGTTGGCGGCATCGGCCGCTCCCGACAGCGACGCCTCGCATGAGACGATCGGTGTCATCGTTCGGGCGGAGGCCGGCGACGTCGCCAGCGCACGCCACAGCTTCGTCGCCCTCGGGGGCGACATCACACGGGTGCTGCCGGTGATCGACGGGTTCTCGGGCACGATCGACGAGGCCCGGCTCGACGACCTCACCGCCACCAACTCGATCGCCGCGGTCAGCCCCGACGCCGACGTGACGCCGATGGCCGTCGACCCGACGCTGGGCTACGACCCCGCATCGACCACGTCGATGTCGGCGATCACCCAGATCACCGGCGCCCAGACGATGTGGAACGCCGGCTTCACGGGCAAGGGCGTCGACGTCGCCGTGATCGACACCGGCGTCGCCAAGGTTCCCGGCTTGAACCAGACCGGCAAGGTCATCGACGGACCCGACCTGTCGTTCGACAACGTCGAACCCACCCTGCGCAACACCGACGCCTTCGGCCATGGCACCCACATGGCCGGCATCATCGCCGGCTCCGACGTGGCACCCGGTACGAGCGCAAGGAAGTGCAGGACGTGCCTCGGCAGCAGCGCCTACACCGACACCACCAAATTCGTCGGTGTCGCTCCCGAAGCCCGGATCATCAACGTCAAAGCGGGCGCCTTCGACGGTGCCGCCGACGTGTCGCAGATCATCGCCGCGATCGACTGGGTCGTGCAGCACCGCAACGACCCCGGCTTCAACATCCGGGTGCTCAACTTGAGCTTCGGCACCGACTCCACCCAGAGCCCCACGCTCGACCCGTTGGTGTTCGCCGCCGAGCAGGCCTGGAAGGCCGGAATCGTCGTCGTCGCCGCCGCAGGCAACGACGGCCTCATGACCTACAACCTGGCCAACCCGGCCATGTCACCACTGGTCATCGCCGTCGGCGCCAGCGACCCCAGAAACACTGTCGGCACCCTCGACGACGTGGTCCCGTCCTTCGCCCAGCACGGCACCTCCACCCGCGGCGTCGACGTGATCGCTCCCGGCGTGTCGGTCGTCAGCTTGCGGGTGCCCGGAGGCTTCGTCGACCAGAACGTCACCACCGGCAAGATCGGCACCCGCTTCCAACAAGCCAGCGGCACCAGCCAGTCCACCGCCGTCGTGTCCGGCCTCGCCGCCCTGCTCGTGTCGAAGTTCCCCACCGCCACCCCCGACCAGATCAAGGCCTACCTGAGAGCGACCGCACAACCGGTCGTCCTCATCGAGACCGCCAAGAAAACAGCCGACGGGCAACTGCTGTTCGCGACCGCAGTCAACTCCTGGTACTCCGGGTCAGGCTCGGCCCGGCTCGACGTCAACGCCAAACTCCCCATCGCAACACCCCAGATGTCGGCCGCGACCGGGCTCGGCACCCTCGAAGCAGCACGCGGCACCTACCACGTCTCCAACGGCACCACCACCCTCACCGGCGAGATCGACATCTTCGGCACCACGTGGAACCCCACCACCATGGCCACCCTCACCACCAACCGCACGACCTGGACCGGCGGCACCTGGAACGGCGCCCGCTGGACAGGCGACACGTGGTCAGGCGCACGCTGGAGCAGCCTCGACTGGACCAACAACGACTCGACTGACGAGGACTGGACCGACAACGACTGGTCAGGAGCCCGCTGGACATCCATGATCTGGGACGGCGCCCGCTGGTCAGGAGCCCGCTGGTGTGGCGCCCGCTGGTCAGCCGGCACCTGGTCCGGCGCCCGCTGGTCAGGCGCCCGCTGGTCAGACTCCAGCTGGAGCTGAACCCAGCAACCAAACCCAAACAACCACACCACGGCGGCGGACAGCACCAGCTGACCGCCGCACTGGTGATCACATCGGTCGCGTCAGGTGGTCGATGTCGTCAGAACGCTGTCGCCCTCGGCTGCACCGGGACGCTCGACGACGCCGTCGGGGCGTCGTGCGAAGCGTTGCGGGTCGGAGCCGTGGACCGGTTCGTCCGACGGCCAGGGCCACCCGCCGAACTGGGTGCTCCGGTAGTCGGAGAAGGCTTGTTCGATGCCCGCACGGTCGTTCATCACGAACGGCCCGTACTGGGCGACCGGCTCGCCGATCGGTCGGCCCTGCAGCACCAGCACCTCGGCACCACCGTCGCTGTGCACCACGACATCCCGGTCGCAGGCCAGCATCGCGCCGTTGCCGACCGCAACACGGTCGCCATCGAAGCCGGCGTGTGCGTCGGCGCCCTGTCCATCGAACACGTAGGCCACTCGCACCGTGTCGGCACCATCGGCCGCCGGCATCACCCATGTGGAGCCCGCTTCCAACCGGATGTGCCAGATCGCGACATCGTTCTCCGGCATCGCCGCCCACGATGCAGGCGGAGGTGGAGGCGGAACCAGACCGGCGATCGATCCGGCCACCACGGTGATCTCCGCCAGCCTGCCCTCGCTGTCGCGCTCCTCGAGGTGCGGGATGTCGTCGGCCCACAACATCGAGAAGTGCGGCTCGGCGAACTTGTCGGCGGCCGGCAGGTTCACCCAGATCTGGAACAGCTCCAGGGTGTTTGGGCCGTCGGCGTCGAGCAGCGGGAACGTCTCGCTGTGAACGATGCCCTTGCCGGCAGTGAGCCATTGCACGTCACCCCCGCCGTAACGCGCACCGGCGCCGAGGGAGTCGCTGTGGTCGACCAGACCGCGACGAACGAACGTGACCGTCTCGAACCCCCGGTGCGGGTGCTGGGGAAACCCGGGCACGCGGTCGCCGTGGTACATCCGCCAACCGTCCTTGCCGGCGAAGTCCTGGCCGAGGTCTCGCCCGTCCAACGACGCAGCTGGTCCGTGGACCGCGTTCCCCGCCGGGTAGTGGTCGAGGTGGTGCACGCAGAACAAGAACGGGTCGATCGTCGGCCACTGGAACCCGATCGGGAACCGCTGCAACACGGGTGATCCAATAGAACCGTCGACGCCAACGTCAGGAGAACTACTTGCGCTCGCAACATTCATCACGTCAGCGTAGCGCGGGCCTCACTCGGCGACCACCGTGCTCGAAGACGTCTTCCCGTTCGCGACATCGCGCACGATCTGCTGCGACGCGAGGCGCCCCGGTCCGCCGGTCACGCAACCACCGGGATGCGTGCCCGACCCACACTGGTAGTACCCGCCGATCGGGGTGCGGTACTGGTTCCAACCCGGGGCAGGGCGGAAGAAGTACAGCTGCGGCGACATCAGCTCACCGGCGAAGATGTTGCCTTCCGACAGCCCGACGGTGCGTTCGATGTCGAGCGGCGTGACCACTTCTCGTCGCAGCACCAGCTCGGAGAAGCCGGGGAACAGTTCGTCCAATCGGCGCTGCACGGTGTCGCCGAGGTTGTCTCGCTCGGTGTCCCAGTCGCTTCCCTTCAGCTTGTAGGGCGTGTAGTGCGTGAAGCACGACATGACGTGCTTGCCTGCCGGCGCCATGTCGGGGTCGATCGTCGATTGAATGCAGCAGTCGAGGTAGGGCTTCGAGGAGTACCAGCCGTACTTGGCCTCGTCGAAAGCGCGCTCCAGGTAGTCCATCGTCGGCGCGATGTTGGTGAAGCCACGGAACTGGGTGCCGTCGAGACCGGGGAACACCGGCAGCGCGTCGAGCGCGAAGTTCACCTTCGACGACGTTCCCTGGAACCTGTAGCGCTGGATGTTCTCGACCAGGTCTTCGGGCAGCTCGCGGGGCTCGACCAGTTCGAGGAAGGTTCGACGAGGGTCGAGCGCGCTGACCACGATCGGAGCGAACAACTCGGTGCCATCGACCAGTGCGACACCGGTGGTGCGTCCGTTGGCCGTGACCACCTTCGACACCGCCGCTTCCAGCTTGATCTCGGCGCCGAAGGACTGAGCCGCCCGTGCGAGCACTTGGGTGAGGCCACCGTTACCACCCTTGTGAAACCCCCAGTTGCCGAACACGCCGTCTTGTTCACCCATGTTGTGGAACAGCAACACGACGCCAGAGCCCTGCGACCGCGGGCCGACCTTCGTGCCGATGATGCCCGACGACGACAGCAAGCCCTTCAGCAGCTCGCTCTCGAAGTAGTCGTCGAGGAAGTCGGCCGCACTGCCCGTGAGCAGGCGAACCAAGTTGTGCAGCACCCGTTGGGGCAGTTGCTTCAGATGCTTGGCCAACTCGGCGAGGGCCAGGGCGTCTTCCGGCTGACCGCTGAACAGGTTGGGCGGCACGCTGTCGAACAAGGGCTTCACGGCCTGGATGATCTGGGCCATGTCGTGGCCGTACTGGTCGTAGGCATCGGCGTCGTGCCGTGAATGCCGGGAGATCTCCTGGATGGTGAGGTTGCGGTCCTTGCTCAACGTGAGGTGCCCGCCGTCGTCGGCCGGGGCGAAGCTGTGC
>JANNQK010000332.1:0-11973 GCA_031400715.1 Actinomycetes bacterium
TGAACCCGCGCGACGACATGCTGACGTTCATCGCCAACGCCGAGATCGACGGCGAACCGGTCGACTGGGACCTCAAGCTCGGGTACATCAGGCTGCTGATCATCGCCGGCATCGACACCACGTGGAGCGCGATCGGCTCCGGTCTGTGGCACTTCGCCCAGCACCCCGACGCGGTCGCGCGCCTCGTCGCCGTGCCCGACGACGACATGCTGTGGCAGACCGCATCCGAAGAGGTGCTGCGCTACTACGCGCCGGTCACGATGGCTCGCAAGGTGATCGGCGAGACGACGATCGCCGGATGCCCCGTGCATCCGGGTGACCAGATGCTCGTCACTTTTCCGGCTGCGAACCATGACCCGGAGGCGTTCGAGAACCCGAACGAGTTCCAGCTCGATCGAGCCAAGAACCGGCATGTGGCCTTCGGCCTGGGCATCCATCGGTGCGTGGGCTCGAACCTCGCCCGCCTCGAGTTGTTGGTGGGGATCCAGGAGTGGTTGCGAGCTTTCCCCAGCTACTCCCTCGACCCCACCCAGTCGACGACCTGGGCCAACGGGCAGGTGCGCGGCCCGCGCAGCATCCCCGTGCTGCTCAATCGTTGAGCCGTTCGGTGCGACGGTTCGTCGCGGGAGCGATCTGACACGACAGGCACGAGGGTGCAGAATGGCGCGATGAGCTTCCTCGACAAAGCCAAGGAGAAGGCGACCCAGCTGTCGCAACAGGCCAAGGAGAAGATCGACGACCTGAAGGACACGCGCAAGGCCGACGATCTGCTCGACGATCTGGGGCGGATCCTCTACCGCCAGCGCACCGGCCGAGCCGAAGCCGCCGACGATGCGGCGATCACCGACCTGGTGGCCCAACTGCAGGCGCTCGAAGCCGAGGGAACCCCCGTGCTCGGCACCAAGCAGGAGCGGGCGCAGGAGAGCAACCTTCCTCCCCCGAACGCTCCTCTGCCTCCCCCGGCGATGCCCAGCTGACCCTCGGTCGCCGGTCGTGGCCACCGAAGATGACCGCGTCAGCCATCGCGGCCCGGTCAGTGGGCGGGCTCAGGCGGGGCCGACGGTGACCGTGATCGGTTCGGCTGCGAAGACGCGTTCGATCACGTGCCTCGCTGCGTCCTGATCGACGTCGAGCCAGCGCTGCACCTGTTCGTCGACCCCGATGATCTGCCCCCTGGTGCACAACAGCCCACCGTTGCGGGCCATGCGCGAACCCGTGTCTTCCAGTCCGAGCTCGTACGAACCGGTGAGGTAGCCGCGGGCGATGTCGAGCTCTTCGTCGGTGATGCCCCGATCGACGAGGGTGCGCAGTTCGGTCATCACCAGGTCGATGACCTCGGGGGCATGCCGCGGCTGTGCGCTGGTGCTGATCGACCACGAGCCGGTGTCGGCGTAACAGGCATGACCGGAGAACACCGAGTACACCAGGCCGCGCTTTTCCCTGATCTCCTCGAACAACCGGCTCGAGAGACCCCCACCGAGGACGTGGTTCACGACATCGAGCGCCTCGCGCTCCGGGTCGGTCCGGTCGAGCCCGCGCCCGCCGATCACGACATGCACCTGTTCGGTGTCGTCGCTCACGCTCACGTTCGTCCCGCTGCCCGTGGGCGCGATGCGGCCCACTCGACCGTCGCCGTGCCGCACATTGCCGAATGCGCTCGTCACCATCGACACCATCTCGTCGTGTCCGCGAGGCCCCGCCACCGACACCACCATCGACCCGGCGGTGTAGTGCTGTTCGAAGAACGCCCGCACCTCGGCAGGGGTCAGCGACTCGACCGTCTCGGGCGTGCCGGCGGTCTCGCGTCCGAGCGCGTGATCGAGGTACAACTGCTCGGCGAAGAGCCGCTGCACCACATCGTCGGGGCTGTCGTCGTCCATCGCGATCTCTTCGAGGATCACCTGCCGTTCGATGTCGACGTCGCTCTCACGCAGCGCCGGGCTGGTGAGCACGTCGCCGAGCAGGTCGATGCCTGCGACCGCATGGCGGTCGGGAAGGCGGCAGTAGTACGCCGTGTACTCCTTGGTGGTGAACGCGTTGATGTCGCCGCCGAAGCGGTCGATCGTGCGCGAGATGTCGCTCGCGCTGCGCCGATCCGTGCCCTTGAACAGGAGATGCTCCAGGAAGTGGCTCGCGCCACTCATCGCATCGCTCTCGTCGCGGGCACCGATGGCCACCCAGACGCCGGCGGCCACCGACAGCGTGCCTGGCACGCGTTCGGTGGCCACCGTCAGGCCTGAATCGAGTTGTGTGATCCGGAGATCAGTCAACGGTTCTGGTACTTCTGTTCGCTGTCGACAGATCAGCGGTGACGCCGGCCGCCACGATCGCCACCGCGATCGTTGCCACGATCGTTGCTGCGGCCGCGGCCGCCACGGTCTGCACCGCTGCGCTCGCCACCACCCGCACCGGCATTGCCGCCGGCCTCGCCGCCAGGACCGAGATCGCCCAGTTCGCCGGCGAGCTCGGCATCGAACGCGTCGTCGAACGACACGACGTCACCGGCCGGGGCCGACGACCCACTGGAGGAACCACTCGACTCGCGAGACGACCCGCCCGAGGAACGGGGGGCACGCTCGCGGGGAGCCGAGTCGCCGTTCGATGACGACTCACCGTTCGAGCCGCCATCTCCCTCGCCACCGGCTGCCGACCATGCGGCGGTCGGGGTGAGGCTGACCTTGCCCTTTTCGTCGATCTCTTCGACCACGACCTCGATCTCCTGACCGAGCGAGAGCACGTCTTCGACCGAGTTGATCCGCTTGCCGCGGCCCAGCTTGGAGATGTGCACCAGACCGTCACGACCGGGGAGGATGTTGACGAAGGCACCGAACTTGGTGATGTTGACGACCTTGCCCGGGTAGGTGGCGCCCACCTCGGCCATCGGCGGCGACACGATCGCGAGGATGCGGGCCTTGGCCTCTTCCATGCGGAAGGCCTCGACGGCACCGATGGTGACGATGCCGACCGAGCCGTCGTCGTCGACGGCGATGTCGGCGCCGGTCTCCTGCTGGATCGTGTTGATGACCTTGCCCTTGGGCCCGATGACCTCGCCGATCTTGTCCATCGGAATCGTGATCGAGATGATCTTCGGCGCCGTGGCCGCCACTTCGTCGCGCGGGGCGGCGATGCAGGCGTTCATGTTGGCGAGGATCTCGGTGCGAGCTTCCTTGGCCTGGTCGAGCGCGGCGGCCAGCACGTCGGCGGGGATGCCGTCGATCTTGGTGTCGAGCTGCAGGGCGGTGATCGCATCGGACGTGCCGGCGACCTTGAAGTCCATGTCGCCGAAGGCATCCTCGGCACCGAGGATGTCGGTGAGGGTGATGTACTTGCCTTCGGCGTACACGAGGCCCATCGCGATGCCGGCGACGGCAGCGCGGATCGGCACACCGGCATCCATCAGCGCGAGCGAACCCGAGCAGACCGACGCCATCGAGGTGGACCCGTTCGAGGCGAGCACCTCGGCCACGAGGCGCAGCGTGTAGCTGAAGTCGTCCTGGCTGGGCAACACCGGGATCAGCGCACGCGCGGCGAGCGCACCGTGGCCGATCTCACGACGCTTCGGCGAACCGACGCGACCGGTCTCACCGTTGGCCCACGGGGCCATGTTGTAGTGGAACAGGAAGTACTTGTGGGTCTCCGGGCTGAGGGTGTCCATCAGCTGGTTCATGCGCGGCATGGCCATCGTGACGACGTTCATCACCTGGGTCTCGCCACGCTGGAACAGGCCGGTGCCGTGCGCCGTCGGGAGCACGGTGACCTCGCTGCTCAGCGGACGCAGGTCGCGAGGACCGCGACCGTCGATGCGGGCACCTTCGTCGACGATGCGCTTGCGCACGGCCTTCTTGGTGAGGCTGCGCACCGCTTCTTTGATCTCGCGTTCGCGACCGGCGAAGGCGCCGCCCTCTCCGGCGAGCTTGGCGATCGCGGCGGTAGCGACGGCATCGGTGGCGGCGTTGCGCTCGGCCTTGCCGGCGATGGCCGCGGCCACGGCCAGCGGGGCGGTTGCGTCGGGTGCGACGGCATCCATGACGTCCTGGCCGTAGTCGAGCTGCGGCGTGTAGGTCATCGGCACGATCGGGCCGTGCGTGGCGATCACCGAGGCGACGAGCTGACGCTGCAGCCCGATCGATTCCTTGATGTACTGCTTGCAGGCATCGAGGCCGCCGGCGAGGGCTGCCTCGTCGACCTTCGGGGCGCCGTTGGCGTAGTAGTCGAAGCTCTTGGCGGTACCGCCTGCCTCGACCATCATGATCGCGACATCACCGTTGTCGAGCTGGCGACCCGCCACGACGAGTTCGAACGTGCTGGCCTCACCCTCTTCGTAGGTGGGATGCGGGATCCACTCGCCGGTCTGGCTGTGAGCGATGCGCACGGCGCCGATGGGGCCGTCGAAGGGGATGCCCGAGATCATCAGCGCAGCCGACGCGGCATTGATGCTCAGCACGTCGTGCGGGTTCGCCATGTCGGCGCCGAGGATGGTGAGCACCACCTGGGTCTCGTTGCGGAAGCCTTCCGGGAAGGCCGGACGCAACGGGCGGTCGGTGAGGCGGCAGGTGAGGATCGCGTCCTCGGTGGGCCGGCCTTCACGACGGAAGAACGAACCAGGGATCTTGCCCGCTGCATACGCACGCTCTTCGACGTCGATGGTGAGCGGGAAGAAGTCGGTGCCTGGGCGGACGTCTTTGGCGGCGTTCGCGGTGGCGAGCACGGTGGTGCGACCAAGGCTGGCCACGACGGCCCCTTGGCTCTGCAGCGCGAGCTTGCCGGTCTCGAACGTGAGGGTCTTGTCGGTGCCCGCAACGGGACCCGACACTCGAATGGCGTCTGCCATGTCGAGCTCCTTTCGGTCGGGCGAGTTGTATCCCTCGCCTCGACGGTTGGAGCGGAGGCCGGTTCCCAGTCGGCACGGTCGAGCCTGCTACCGCTCGGGTGTCCGGTTGGACGATCCCCCCACGGGAGCCTCGGCTGAGGCGACTGACAACCGATCCACTGATCCGCTCGGTTGATGTATCGACGGGAGACTACCAGCGCGGGTGCCGAAACGGGCGGATACCACCGCGACCGGGTGGTCGGGCATGTGTGCTGAGCTGGGAGAAAAGCGAAACACGGACCCGGTGAGGGGTCCGTGCTCGTGTGGGTTCGTGGTGGCTGGTCCTCGGATCGGGCGGGTGGACCGCCCCGCGGTCAGCGGCGGAGGCCGTTGGCCGCGACGATCGCGCGGTAGCGGGCGACGTCGATGTTCTTCACGTAGTCGAGCATGCGCCGGCGACGACCCACCATCATCAGCAGACCACGGCGGCTGTGGTGATCCTTCTTGTGCTTCTTCAGGTGCTCGGTGAGCTCGTTGATCCGAGCCGTGAGCAGTGCGATCTGCACCTCGGGGGAACCGGTGTCGGTGTCGTGCAGCTTGTGCGCGCCGATGGTGCTGTTCTTGTCGACCATGTGTGATGCCTTCCAGAAGGAGGTCGCCGGCACCGGTTGGTGCGTCGGCATCGCGCGAGAGGCCTGATCTCCCGAACTGACGGGAGGGGTCCCTGACGGACGCAGCGATGTTATCGCCCAGCGCGCCGGCTTCCCAACGACAGCTCGAACACCCGACCAGTCCGACGAGGTGGCCGGCGCCGGGCGTCCGTACACTCGGGCCGATGTTCACCGGGATCGTCGAGGAGCTGGGCACGGTGCTGCGCAGCACCGTTCACGCAGGCGAGTGGGGCGACGGCGTCCGTCTCACGATCGCTGCCTCGATCGTGCTCGAGGGTTCCGATCTCGGCGCCTCGATTGCCGTCAACGGGTGCTGCCTCACGTTGGTCGATCGTGGCACCGACGACGACGGCCGGTCGTGGTGGAGCACCGACATCAGCGACGAGACCTTGGCGCGCACGTCCATCGCCGGCCTCGCTGCGGGCGACCGGGTGAACCTCGAACGACCGATGGCCCTCGGGGATCGCCTGGGGGGCCACATCGTGCTGGGTCATGTGGACTGCGTCGGCACCGTGGTCCAGGCCGCCCCCGACCTGGTGGTGCGCATACCCACCGAGAACATGCGGTACCTCGTCGAGAAGGGTTCGGTCACCGTCGACGGCATCAGCCTCACGGCGTTCGACCTCACCGACGACACGTTCCGCGTGGCCGTCATCCCCCATACAGCACACGTCACGACGCTCGGTGTGAAGGGTGCTGGAGCCGTGGTGAACATCGAGACCGATGTCCTCGCCAAGCACATCGAGCGACTCGTCCTGCCCTACCGGTCCTGAGCGAGGGCGTCGTGAGCGTCGATGTGCAGCTTCGCGGCGTGGCGAAGCGATTCGGTGACCTGTCGGTGGTCGAGCAACTCGACCTCGACATCGCGGCCGGCTCGTTCGTCTCGCTGGTCGGTCCGTCGGGGTGCGGCAAGAGCACCTTGCTGCGGATGATCGCCGGTCTCGAACGACCGTCGTCGGGCTCGGTGACGATCGGTGGTGAGCCGCCGGCCGAGGTGCGCGGTGCGAAGCGCGTGGCGGTGATCCCCCAACAACCCGGATTGCTGCCCTGGCGAACCGTGGCCGAGAACGCACGGCTGCTCCTGCAGGTGAACCGGCGGCGTCAGCCGGTGGGCCATCCCGATCCGCTCGAGCTCCTCGCCGAGGTGGGACTGATCGACTTCCTCGATGCGTACCCGCACGAGCTGTCCGGTGGGATGCGCCAACGCGTGGCACTCGTGCGCGGCTTCGCGCTCGGCGCACCGCTCGTGCTGATGGACGAACCGTTCGCCGCGCTCGACGAGATCACCCGCGCCGAGATGCGCGACCTGCTGGCCCGCCTGCTCGACCGCCACCCGGCAACGGTGGTGTTCGTCACCCACTCGATCAGCGAAGCCGCCTACCTGAGCGACCGGGTGCTCGTGTTCTCGCCGCGGCCGGCAACGATCGTCGCCGACGTGCCGATCGACCTGCCGCGCCCCCGCAACAGTGAACTCGAGGACACCGCGGTGTTCGCCGAGGTCTGCGTCGACCTGCGCCACCGATTGCAGGGAGCGATGCGATGAGCGGGGCACCTCGCCGCTCGTCGCCGCACCTGCGTGTCGTGGCGCCCGTGGTGGGTGTCGCGGTGTTCCTCGCCGTCTGGGAGGCGTTCATCCGGATTCGAGATGTGCGACCCTTCGTGCTCGCCGCCCCGAGCGACATCCTTCGCTACTTCGGCAAGGCGCCCGGCGATTTCGCGTCCGCGTCGCTCATCACCACTCGGCACGCACTGGTCGGCTTCCTGGCTGCCCTCGGCGTTGCGCTGCTGCTCGGGTCGCTGTTGGTCGCGTCGCCGTTCGCCGAGCGAGCGGCCGCGCCGGTGCTCGTCCTGATCCAGGTGGCGCCGTTCGTGGCATACATCTCCTCGATCGTGCTGTGGTTGGGCGCCGGCGATCCTCCCGCCTACTTCACGACCGCGCTCGTGTGCCTCCCTGCGTTCGTGTTCGCCGCCGTCGGTGGGATGCGCGGGGCCGACCCGGCGAGCCGCGAGCTGTTCGCATCGGTCGATGCGCCGCGATGGGAGGTGATGTGGCGTCTGAGACTGCCTTCGGCGATGCCGTCGCTGTTCACGACGGCGCGCTACTCCATCGGCCTCGCGCTCATCGTCAGCTATCTGGTGGAGGGCAGCAACTTCTCCGACGAAGGACTGGGCGCGATCGGCAAGCGAGCAGCGGCGAACAACATCGGCGACGCGCTGTGGGCCACCGTGTTCAGCATGGTGGTACTGGGCACCATCGGGCTCGGCCTGATCACGTTGCTCGAGCGTTGGCTGCTCCACTGGCACGCCTCGCAGCGCACGACCGACGCCTGATCACTCGTCGCCCGCATGCACCGGAAAGCGCATCGCCATCGCACGTGCGATCTCCAGATGACGTAACAGGAAGTCGCGGTCACCGCGCTTGGTGCGGCGCAGCCAGTGCGTGACCTCCTCGTTGCACTTGCTCGCGTTGCACGATCGGCAGGCGGGGACGACGTTGTCGAGCGTGTAGCGACCTCCGCGCGAGATCGGCTGCACGCAGTCGCGTTGCAGCGGCACATCGGAGGCGGCGCAGTACGCGCACCCGCCCCACGCGTCTTGCAGCGCAGCCCACTGCTCGGGCGCCAGGTCGTGCTCCACACGATCCATCCGCCGCTTGCGCTTGCGGGCGGCCCGCGCGCTCTTGGTCCGCTTCACCGCCACACGCCAACCGTACCCCCGCACCCCAACCCGAGTCCCACACCCCCACCCCGAGTAACACGAGTTCGAACCGACGGCGCGGGTGCCGATGAGCGCGTCCGTGTCGTTATCGTCGGCGCGATGACGGACAGCCCGAGCGCCGACCTGGCCGAGTTGCGAACGCGCATCGACGAGCTCGACCGCGAGTTCGTCCGCGTGGTGGCGGCACGCCTGGCGGTGTGCCAGGAGGTGGCCGAGGTGAAGGGCGGCACCGGCACTGCGGTCATCCAGCCGACGAGGGTGCGCGACGTCGTGACGTCTCGACGTCAACTCGCGATCGATGCCGGCGTCGACCCCGACTTCGCCGAACAGCTCTTCCGGGTGTTGCTGGCCGAAACGCACCGGATCGAAGTCGTCGGACACCGCCCCGATGCGGCGCCCGACAAGGTGGCGGCACCTGACGGCATCCGCTCCGGCCTCGACACGGTGGCCACACGCATCGATCACCTCGTGGTCGCCGTCGACGACCTCGACGCAGCCGTCGCCTCGTTCACCGGCACGTTCGGATTCCATCCCACACCGCTCGCCGGCGGGGACGTGCCGGGCATCACGGCGCTGACCGCTGGTGGCGTCACCGTCGTGCTCGTCGGTCGCGAGGCGTCCCCCGCGGTCGCCCGATACCTCGAGCGTCACGGCGGCGGCATCCAACATGTCGCCATCGAGGTGCTCAACGCTGGCTATGCGCGAGCGTGCCTGGTCGACGCGGAGGCGTCGCTGCTGACCAACGTGGTGGTCGACGATGCGGGCCACGAGCAGTTCTTCGCCGCCCGGGATACGGCGACGGGGGTGCAGCTCGGCTTCATCGCTCGCACCGGACATCGGGTCGGCGTCGCCGCGGCCAACGTGTTGACGATGTTCGAGGGCCTCGACTGACGCAGTCCTCGCGGCCCACCATGAGTGCGGCCACCGTGCCGTGTTCACGATCACACATGCGACCACGGAGCGTCCCCCATTCGGGTATGTCGCCTGGGGTCTGGTACCGGCCTCACCCCCCACGACCACGACAGGTCGTACCCGGATCGGCCGAATCCACCGTCAAGGTTTTGCACAGATCCACACCCCGCGCTTGACCTGGGTGCTGATCTCACTAACCTCTCGGGAATGATCCGAAAGAAGACACGTCTCTTCCTCGCGGCCACGACCCTGGTCGCGGCGGGAGTGGTGACCACCCTGGGTGGTACCACCTCAGCTGCGCCCGGCGACCCCGTGTTCCAGGGACTCACCCCCGCCCGTCTGCTCGACACACGTCCCGCCGGACCCGGTATCGCCACCATCGACGGTCAGGCCCTGAGCGGCGGCGTCGTCGGTGCCAACTCCACGCTGAACCTCACCGTCACCAACCGAGGCGGCGTGCCGGCCACCGGAGTCGCGGCGGTCGCCCTCAACGTGACCGTCACCGAGCCCACCGCCAGCTCGTTCATCACGGTCTTCCCCGCGGGTGCCACCCGTCCCAACGCCTCGAACCTGAACATGTCGGCCGGTCAGACGATCGCCAACATGGTCATCGTCCCGGTGGGCACCTCCGGCCAGATCAGCCTGTTCAACCTCAACGGCTCGACCCACCTGATCGCCGACGTGCTCGGTTGGTTCCCCGCCGGCAGCGTCAACGGACTCACCCCGACCCGCCTCATGGACACCCGGTCGGACGGCGACACGGCCGACGGCCTGTTCCGGCGTGAGGGTGCTGTCGGGCCGAACACGGTCAAGACGCTCAGCGTCGCCGGCCGAGGCGGAGTGCCTGCGGGCGCCACCGCCGGTGCCGTTGCGCTGAACGTCACCGCGACCGAACCGACCGGCAACTCGTTCATCACCGTGTTCCCCACGGGCAACACCCAGCCCACCGCGTCGAACCTGAACGTGGTGCCCGGCCAGACGGTGCCGAACATGGTCATCGTGCCACTGGGCACCGCGGGCCAGATCAACCTGTACAACCAGGGCGGCAACACCCATCTGATCGTCGACGTGCTCGCCTGGTTCCCGTCGGCGACTGCATCGATCAACGGCGTGAACCCCGCCCGCCTGCTCGAGACCCGCAGCGGTCTCGCCACCATCGACAACCGGTTCAACGCCACGGGCTCCTTCGGTGCCGGTGCCGTGCAGAACGTCACCGTCGTCGGCCGCGGCGGTGTGCCCGCTTCGGGCGTCGCAGCCGTCGCCCTCAACGTCACCGCCACCGGCGGCACGTTGGGTTCGTTCCTCACGGTCTACCCGAAGGGCGCGACCAAGCCGAACGCCTCGAACCTGAACTTCACCGCTGGCCAGACCGTGCCGAACATGGTGCTCCTGCCCGTGGGCAACGACGGTCAAGTCAGCATCTTCAACTTGGCCGGCAGCACCGATGTGATCGTCGACGTGTTGGCCTGGTTCCCCGACAACTCGGTCACCCCGACGACGACCACCACCACGACGGTTCCGGCCGTGACCGCCCCGATCACCCGGGTCAGCACCCGAACGGGCGGCGCGCAAGGCACGCCCGTCGCCGACGGCAGCACCACGAACTCGCTCGGCAACCCGCTGTTCTTCATCCCGGGTGACACGCTGGCCAACGGTCTGAACGACCCGACCTTCTATTACTCGGAAGGTCCTGCAATCAGTTCGAACGGTCGCTACGTGGCGTTCATGACGTTCCAGCAACTCGTTCCAGAAGACACCGAGGACGTCGCTGACGTCTACCGCAAGGATCTGCAGACCGGCACGGTCGAGCTGATCAGCCAGACCTCTTCTGAGACCGCAGGCGGCACCGCGTCGGCGACCGAGCCGGCCATCAGCGCCGACGGCAACCTGGTCGTGTTCCAGTCGAGCCAGACCGGCCTCGACGGCACCGACACCAACGGTGGCGCATACGACGTGTTCATCCGCAATGTGAGCGCCGGTACCACCGCACGCCTCACCAACGGCAATGGTCCGTCGACCTACCCCGACATCTCCGACGACGGCACCTATGTGACGTTCCAATCGGGAGGGTCGGACATCGTCGCCGGCGACACGAACGGCGCACAGGACGGCTTCATCCTCACGATCAATCCGGCCACCTCGGCGATCGTTGCGGGCCCGACCCGCGTGACGGTCACCGCAGCCGGGGCACAGGCAACGTGTGCCCCGGTCGGGGGCTGCAACAACGGCAACCCGAACGGCTTCATCGGCTCGTTCGACATGCGCATCAGCAACAACGGTGGGGTCATCGTGTTCAGCTCTGATGCCGACAACCTCGTCACCGGTGACACCAACGGTGAGCGCGACGTGTTCTGGGTGCAGCGCGGCACGCCCGCCTCACTCCAGCGCATCAGCGTCACCAGCTCGGAGACCCAGGTCTTCGGTGGCACCTCCGATGATGCCGAACCCAGCGCCGACGGCAGCCTCGTGTCGTTCCACAGCCGAGGCAACAACCTCGCGAACAGCGCTACCGACGGATTCGATGAGGAAGACGGCTTCGAGGTGTACATCCGCAACGTCGGGGCCGGCACCACCGCTGTGCTGCCCGGCGGCAACGGAGCTGGCAACCACCCGATGATCTCGGGCGACGGCAACTACGTGTCGTTCGGATCCACCTCGGCGACGCTCGTATCGGGCGACGACAACGGTGAGTCCGACGTGTTCCTGTACAACCGGAACACCCAGGCGATCACCCGGGTCAGCGTCACTGCCGCCGGTGCCACCAACAGCAACGCCCGCTCGGTCGAGTCGACGATCAGCGCTGACGGCGATCGCATCGCCTTCATCTCGCTGGCGTCGAACCTCGTCTCGGGTGACACCAAC
>JANNQK010000333.1:0-1682 GCA_031400715.1 Actinomycetes bacterium
GCTGGGAGCTCATCGTCGGCCTCGAGGTGCACGTCGAGCTCGACACCGCCACGAAGTTGTTCAGCGCCAGCCCGAACCGGTTCGGCGACGAGCCGAACACCAACATCGACCCGGTCACACTCGGCCTGCCGGGAGCACTGCCGGTGCTCAACAAGCACGCAGTGGAGCTGGCGATGCGCATCGGCGCGGCGTTGAACTGCACCATCCAGGCGTGCACGTTCCACCGCAAGAACTACTTCTATCCCGACATGCCCAAGGCGTATCAGATCAGCCAGTACGACCAGCCGCTCAACGTCGACGGGTTCCTCGACCTTCCCAACGGCGTGCGCATCGGTATCGAGCGTGCCCACCTCGAGGAGGACACGGGCAAGAGCACACATGTGGGTGGCTCCGGTGGCCGCATCCACGGCAGCGACTACTCGTTGATCGACTTCAACCGTGCGGGTGTACCGCTCGTCGAGATCGTCAGCCGCCCCGACATACGCACCGCCGAGGAGGCGCGTCAGTACGTGACCGAGCTGCGGGCGATCCTCGTCGCCATCGGCGCGAGCGACGCGAAGATGGAAGAGGGCAGCATGCGCTGCGATGCGAACGTGAGCGTGCACCTGCCCGGCACGCCCTTCGGCACTCGCTGCGAGATCAAGAACGTCAACAGCGTTCGCTCGCTGGGTCGCGCGATCGAGTACGAGGCGCGTCGCCAGATCGCGATGATCGGCGCGGGCGAGACCGTACGCCAGGAGACACGTCACTGGGACGAGAACGACGGTCGCACCCACACGTTGCGCACGAAGGAGGACGCGGACGACTACCGCTACTTCCTCGAGCCCGACCTGGTGCCGCTCGAGCCGAGTGCACAGTGGATCGCCGATGTGCGTGAGGCCCTGCCGATGCTGCCGGGCGCTCGTCGTCTGCGGTTGGCCGAGCTCACCGGCATGGCCCCCGACAGCGAGGCCGTGATGGTGGTCGTCGAGCGTGGGCAGGACCGGTACGTGGAGGCGGTGGGCCACGTCGGCGGCGACATCGGCCGCGCCGTCGTGCACGTCAAAGAGGCGTATGCCGAGCAGGGGAGCGAACCGTCGGTGCCTGCAGTCGATCTCGCGCTGCTCACCAAGCTCGAGATGTCGGGCAAGCTCACCGCCACGCAGGCCAAGACGGTGCTGGCCGAATTGGTCGCCAACGGCGGGGGCGACGCCCAGGCGATCGCGACGGCCAAGGGCTTCGAGGCGATGGACACATCGGCGCTCGAATCACTGGTCGATCAGGCGATCGCGGCCCAACCCGACGCGTGGGCGAAGTTCTGCGCAGGAGAGGGCAAGGCGATGGGTGCGCTCGTCGGCGCGGTGATGAAGGCAAGTCAGGGCAAGGCCGATGGAAAGCTCGTCACCGCCCTGCTGGAACAGAAGAAGGGCTAGGCGCCGAGCGCGCACGCCTCGCTGGCCCCGCTCGCGCGAGTGGGGGCCGTCCGAAGACGGCCCCCACGCTTCATCTCCTTCGTGTCTACGTCAAGCTCGCTCAGACGAGGCTGTTGTAGATACCGCCGGAATCGATTGCCGGGTTCGACCGCGGGCTCTGGTCGTGGGGCACGCCGACTGTGGCGACGCTGGTGCACGAGCCGCCGCGGCCGTCGGTGACGGTGGAGGCGATTCGGTAGACACGACCATCGCCGAGCCCACTGCGCTCGG
>JANNQK010000334.1:0-10372 GCA_031400715.1 Actinomycetes bacterium
GTCGAGGCAGCCTCGCGACATGCCCACGTCGTCGTGTTCGATGGTGGTCCGTTGCTCGACTCCGCCACGACGGTGCAACTCGCCCAGGTTGCCGACGCGGTCGTCTTGACGATGCCGATGAAGCGCCAGCGCATGGATGCCCTTGTCGGCGTCATCCACCAGATCCGGGCATCGCGAGCCGAACTCCTGCCCGTGGGCACGCCCGCCGGACGAGCTCGTTCGTCGGCCGCCCCCATCGTGGCAGCACCCGCCGAGGTGCAACTCAGCCAGGAACCCCGCCGCCCGTCATGACCTCGCTGCAGCTGCCGCCGATCACCGCGACGGGCGGGCCTGCACGTCCCCAGCATCCGGCGGTCGGCGCGACCGATGGTCGCATTCCTTTCGCAGTCGGCATCGCGATCTTCCTCAGCTCGATCGGCTCGTTGATCGAGTTCGACTACATGTGGTACATCCAGATGGCGCTCGTGCCGATGACCATCTTCGGGTGCGCGCTGCTCGGTATCGGTACCAAACCGGTGCGGGAGATCCGGATCGAGATCTGGATCGTTCCGATCCTCGCCTGGGTCATCATGTCCGTCGGTTGGACGGCGGGCGACCCCGTCGAAGCCGTCCGGCAGGTGTTGCTCAACTTGGCGCTGGTCGTGTCGGTGCACGTTGCCGCGAGCATCTTCGATGCGCGCGGCGTGCTGGCATTCCTCGCCAAGGCGTCGGTCGTGATGGCAGTGCTGGTGCTGTGTGACGCGGTGTTCCGCCCGGCAGACGCGTTCTCGCTCGGCCGCAGCGACGTCGGCTTGTCCGATCTCGGGTTGCGCAGCTTCTTCTACCAGAAGAACTCGCTGGGGGCGGCGCTCGTGCTCGGCTTTGCGGTGCGCGCTGCGCTCAAGCCGGCGTGGTTGCGGTCCGGGTACACCGCCCTCGTGGTCGTGTTGTTGATACTGTGCCAGAGCTCCACGTCGATCATCGCAGCCGCAGCCATCGCCGTGATGCAATGGTTGAGCAGCCGGATCGTCGCCGAGCGGCGGCGCGGCGGCAGCGGCAGCACGTTCATGTTCGGCGCACTCGCGATCGGCCTCGTGGCTGTGGTGGTGTCGGCGCGCGAGCAGATCTTCGGGCTGTTCGGCAAGGACGCCACGCTCACCGGGCGGACCGTCATCTGGCGGTACTCCTGGCGAGCGATCCAGGAGCACAGGTGGGTCGGCTACGGCCCTGGAGGCTTCTGGGAGACCACCACGGCGAGCTTGTCCGACCTACGCCACGCCTCGGGATGGACCGTGATCGGCTCTCACCAGGGCTTGCTCGACCAGTGGCTCGAGTACGGCGCGATCGGCGTGATCCTCGTGGCGGTCGCGTACGTGGCCTGCATCGTTCGGGTCGTGTCGCGGGTGCTGGCCGGCGACAATTCCCCCGTGGTCCCTGCCGCACTCGGCATGTGGACGGCCACGGTGACAGCGAGTCTCACCGAAGGCGTGCTCATCCGCCCCGGGCTGGTCACGATCGGTCTGGTGAGCGCGCTGTTGCTCAACACGCCGATGTCGCTGCCCACGAGAGGCGTCACCGGGTTCGCGTTCCAGACCGAACGCCCAGCCTTGTCTCCCGGTTCGCCGGTCACCTCGTCCACGTCGTCCACGTCGTCCACGCCATCCAGACACCTCGGACAGCCTGCCGGCCCCGGTGGCCTCTCAGGCCCGGACAGCCCGTTTCGACCACCGCATCCGACGACGGACAACCGGCCGCCACCGAGCGCTGTCGACCCCGATCGGTTCTGACCCCGGCGTCTCGTTCGGGGCGCCGCTCAGTCGGACAGGCTCCGCCTCAAGGACCGAAGGCTGAGCTTCGCCCGCCACCACCGCAGCGGTCCCAGCTGGGCCGCGACCTGATCCTCGAACCGCTCCACGGCTTCCCAGGCGACATCCGCGTCGTGTTGATCGGCCCCGCGCGGATCGAAGACGGCGGCAGTCGCGACCTCCGCCGCCGGCGCCAACAGACCGGCGGCGTCGCCAACGGTGCGCCCGCCGACACGAACCAACTCGTGGTCGGTGGCACTCCGGAGCGTGCGCGCCCCCGAGTCGATCAGGACGTCGACGCCCGACGTGAACGCGCCGCGGGCTCGGCGGGCGGCGACGGCCTGGAAGCGTCGTCGCCGTCGCCTGCGCCGCTTCATGCCCAGCACCACCACGACATAGCCGACGATGCCCAGAAGCAGGCCCAGGCCGCCGGCGATGGCCTGAACGGCGGCTCGCGAGACACCCTCGTCGTCCACCACCTCGGTGGTCGCATCGGCATCGTCATCGGGCGCTGTCGTCTGGGTCGCGCTCGGCGTCGTGGTCGGCGGCGGGGGCACGACGGCGTCGTCGACCGGGGCGATGGCGCCTTCTCCCGCGGCCGGCGGGACATCGGCCTCGATGTCCGGCACCGGATTGAACCGGACCCAGCCGAATCCGGGGAACTCGACCTCCGGCCACGCGATGGCGGCCGACGAGACCGCCTGGGTACCGCCATCGGACGTGATCACCGTGTCGAAGCCCACGGCGATGCGGACGGGAAGACCTGCGGCGGCAGCGAGCACTCCGTACGCGGCGACGAACTGTTCGTCCCGACCTCGACGAGTGCGATCCAGGAACAGCTCGAGGATCGCCATCGAGTGACCCGACGGTGTGTCGGGATCGAGGGTGTACTGGTCGCGGAGATAGGTGGCGATCGCCTGAGCTCGACCGAAGTCGGTGCGCGTACCCGCCGTGATCGTCGTCGCCAGTTCGAGGACGGAAGTCGGCAGTTCGTACCCGGGGACGAGGACCGGGCCGGCGCCGTCACCTGCGGGAGCCGAGGACAGTTGCGCCGGGAGCACTCCGGTGACCTCGAAGGCGAGGGAGTACGTGGTGCCGACCACGGGCTCGGCCGGTGGGAGCAGCCCGCTCCTCCCACCGTCGACGCGAACGTCGGTCGACACCTCCAAGGCGTTGCCCACCGTCGGTAGCCAGAGCGAATCGAGCGACCCGATCGCGACGGCGGTGGTGACGGCGGGCGTTCCCGTGATCGGTTCGCCGACCTGGTTGCCCGCGCGCCGGTAGTCGTTGGCGGGCAACCACGCTCTCCCGTCGTAGCGCGTCAGCCCGACCAGTCGCCAGCGGGCCGGGTTGGGGAGATCGCTGCTGAACAGCACCTCCTGCGGTGTACGGAGGCGCCACTCCTCGACGCGTGCGAGCGGGCTCAGCGCATCCTGTGCGGCCGACGGCAGTTCCAGGGCGTCGCGTGGGTCGTAGCGCTCGCTCGCTGCGATCCCCCCGAGCAGCAGCGGCAGCGCAGCGGACATGGCCACGATGGCTGCAGCCCACACGACGCCGACCCGCGAGCGTCCCCCGGCACGTTCCCAGCGGAACGCCAGCAGTGCAGCAACGGCATATGCAGACACCGACCACATCGGTGGCGCTCCTGCCGGTGCCGAGAGCAGCGCGATCAAGCCGATGAGGCCGAGGGAGGGAAGCAACGACGCGGCGGCGGAGCGTCGAGCGAGCTCGACCGCGATCACCGACGCGACGCCGACGGCGAGGGCCACTGCCCCGACGGCGGCCGGCAACGTCGGCGATGGCCAGACCGCGGCGACCACCTGGTTGATCCCGGATGTGATCGCGTCGAGAAGATCGTCCGGCAGGCTGCCGTCGTGCATGAGCACGCCGACGACCCCGGTGCCGGCGATCGCAACCAGCGCGGTGACGACTCGGACGAACCACGGGGTGCGAGCGACGATCGCCATCGACTCCGAAGCGAGCAGGCCAGCCCCGACGACGGCCCAGGCGGCGTACCCGTCGCCGAAGATCCGGGTGGACTGCTGTGCGGCGATCGCAACGGTGGCTGCGGCTGCGGCGGCCACCATCCAGTTCTTCCGACCTGGCTCGACAGCGACGGCGGCGGCCATCAGAACCTCACCCGTCCACCGTTCCAGTGGCTGGCGAACTGCTCGGCACTGGTGCTGTCGGTGTGGCGCACGGTGAGACGAGGCAACGGCGCAGACCGATCGTGCAGCCGGATCACGTGCAGACGTTGAGTGAACGCTGCCGTCGCGGACATCTGTGCGATGAGCGGCGATGCTGCACCCGCAACGAGGAAGATCTGGTCGCCCGGATCGGTCGTGAGCTTCAACTGCCCCACCGACAGCGTCTCACCGAGCGAGGTGCGCTGGACCCGGGTGAACAGTTCGAGCGCCTCTTGCCGCTCGCGGAGGGGACGGGCCCTTCCTGGTGCATGTGGATCGCGCGTCTTCGCCACGACCGGGATGTTCTTCTCCAACGACTCGCACACCAGGCTCGCGGCGATCTCGACCGCGTCCTCGAACAGCAGATCGGTCACCGAACGGTCGACGGTCTCGAGGATGATGCATCTGGTCGTGCGACGGAGTTCGAAGTGGTCGCGCACCATCAGCGTGCCGGTCTTCGCGGTGCTCGCCCAGTGCACGAGCCGCGAGTCGTCGCCCACCACGTACTCGCGCAGCGAGCGGAAGTCGGCGAGCGGGTCCTCGGAGAAACGCATCACGGTCGCTCGGGTCTGGCGCATCCGATTGCCGCTCTCGGGCAGACGGAGCGGGTGGATCGTGGGATGCACCAGGATCTCGTCGACCACGTCGTGTTCCACCGTGCGCACCGCCAGGCCGAACGGATCGGTGCGCTCTTCGAGCAACGGGCCGACCAGATGGGCGCCGCGCCGGAGCGCCTGCAGCCGGTAGGTGACGATCGTCGACATGGTCGGATCGATCTCGGGAAGATCGATCGGCACCGCGTGGCCCGAGAGCTGGTCGATGATGCGCGTGAGCGGGGCGAGGCGGTCTGCGGTGGCTTCGAGGGTGATGCTCACCATCGCACCGCGCGGGACGAACTTCGGGGTGTCGATGCGCCGGAACTCGATGGGGGACGTGACACGGGGGACGACGACCGCGGCGATCAGCACGAGTGAGGCAACGACCGCCAGGATCAGGAACTCGCGGTAGCCCGTGATCACCCCGACCGCGACAAGAGCGACGGCGCTCACCAGGACCGCCGTTCCGTTGTGGTTCAGCCGGGACGCCGACCGGCTCACTGGTCGAGCAGCGGCTGAGGTATCCGCGGAACCGGTACCTGGTCGAGGATGCTCTGCAGGACAGCGGCCTCTGACAGCCCGTCGATCTCTGCCTCGGGTGTGAGCGCGATGCGGTGCGCGAGCACAGGCACCGCAAGTGCCTTGATGTCGTCAGCGGTGACGAAGTTGCGTCCGTTGGCCATCGCGAAGGCGCGGGCCACGGCCAGGAGCACCAGGGTGCCGCGGGTGCTGACCCCGAGCCGCAGATCGTGGTTCGTTCGCGTGGCCTCGACCAGATCGGCCACGTAGCCGCGCAACGGCATACCGACGGCGACTTCGCGGGCGCATGCGATGACGAGGCGGAACTGGTGCGGGTCGAACGCAGGCGGCATCTGATCGATCATCTGCTGGCCCGGGCGTCGACCCATCACCTCGATCTCGGACTCGCGATCGGCGTAGCCGAGCGAGATCTTCATCGCAAATCGGTCGAGCTGCACTTCCGGCAACGGGTACGTGCCCTGGAAGTCGAGCGGGTTCTGCGTGGCGACCACCATGAACGGTGCCGGAACGGGTCGGGACACGCCGTCATAGGTGATCTGTCGCTCCTCCATCACCTCGAGCAGGGCCGCCTGCGTCTTCGGTGACGCACGGTTGATCTCGTCGGCGATCAGGATGTTCGTGAACGCGGGGCCCTCGCGGAAGAAGAACTCGCCCTTGGTGGGATTGAACACGGACACGCCGGTGATGTCGGAGGGCAGCAGGTCGGGGGTGAACTGCACACGGCGAACGGTGCCTCCGATCGACGCCGCGATGGCCTTGGCGAGCGACGTCTTGCCGGTGCCGGGCTTGTCCTCGATGAGCAGATGGCCTTCGGCCAGCAGACATGCGACCGCCAGCCGGACCTGTGCTGCCTTGCCGCGGATCACCGACGACACCGACGCCTCGAGCATCTTGACGGCAGCGGTGCCTTGGTCTCGGCTCAGGATGGGTGCGGCGGTGATCTGTTCGGTCATGGTCCTGGTGGTGGGGGAGGGAGGGTCGGTGGCGGAGGTGCAGAACTCGTGATCGTGATCGTGATCGTGCCGCTGGCCTCGCCGAGATTCGGATCGCGGATGACGTAGGTGAGGATCACCGGTCCGGCGGGAACCGTACTCGACCCGTGCGTGTACGTCACGAGGCCACCACTGAACGTGACCGATTGAGGACTTGCAAAGCCGGTCACCCCGGTGATGGTGAGGCCCGCGACTGTCCCGTCGGGATCGCCGTCGTTGGTCAGGACGTTCACGCCGACGCTGGTCGCCGTGAAGAGATCGAGCGTCGCCGAGTCGTTGACGGTGGTCGGGAGCCGGTTGGTGATCGTGATCACGATCGCCCCGATGTCGGTCAGCGCGCCACCGCCGGTGCCGTCGGCGACGACGTAGTTCACGGTGACGGTGCGGCTGGCGCTGCCCGCCGGGATGGTGAACGTCGGCGCGGGAGCGAAGCTGACGCTGGTGTTCGTGAGCGTGACGACTCCCGTGCCTCCCGAACCCGACGCGAGCGAGGCGCTCTGCACGATCAGGGTGTCACCGGGGGAATCGGTGTCGTTCGTGAGCGGGTTGAGCGTGATCGGGCTGGTGCCCGTCGGAGCGGTCGCGACATCGTCGACCGCGACAGGGGCCGCATTGGCGACGGTGACGCGCACGGTGGCCGGCGCACTGACGAGGCCTCCTGGGTCGGCGATTCGGTAGGTGAAGGTGGCGACGCCCGTGAATCCGTTCGTCGGTGTGAACAGGATCGCTCCGGCGCTGACCGACACCGTCCCGCCGGTTCCGTTCGTCGCCGACTCGACGCGAAGTGGCGTGTCGAGGTCGGGGTCGGTGTCGTTGGCCAGCACCGGGACCGTTGCGATGGGTGTGTTCCGTGGTGTCGCCACCGCATCGGCATTCGCGACGGGCGCCCGATTCACCACGACCGACACCGTGCCGTTGGCGACCTGGCCGCAGGTGTTGCGCGCGCTGTAGGTGAACGTGGCCGTGCCGTTGAAGGTGGCGGGCGGGGTGTACAGCGCCGCGGTGCCGCCACCCTGCAGGATCACGACACCCTGGTTGGCGCTGCCCACGCTGATGGCGTTGCCGACCGGCACGGTGGCGAACAGCGGGACCACCACAGAGGTGTTGAAGCGGGTGTTCGTCGCGATCGCCGGCATCGAGGGCAATGCGGGACAGGCGGTGACCGTCACCGTGACGGTGGCCGTGTCGGTGCTGCCGCCGGCGTCGCGCACGGTGTAGCCGAAGGTGGCCGCGCCGCTGAACGAGCTCGACGGTGTGTACACCACCTGGCCGCCCGAGATCGCTGCCGAGCCGGCGCCGCTCGGTGTCACGGCGCTGACGCTGACGAGCGTGAGCGTGCCGCCATCCGGGTCGACGTCGTTCGCGAGCACGTCGATGGTGAACGGCACGGCCAGAGTGGTACCCGAGTCGTTGGCGGCGTTCGGCGGTGTGTTCGGCACCGGCTGCACCACGACGCTGATCGTGCCGGCAGCGGTGAGCCCATCGGCATCGGTGATCGTGTACCGCAGTGTGTAGCTGCCCACCTGGTTCCCGGTGAGGCGGACCTGGCCCCCGGTCAACACTGCAGTGATGCCGCTGGCCGACGGGGCGCCGATGCCGGTGATCGTCATGCCGCCCGGGGCGCCGTCGGGATCGATGTCGTTCGACAGGGGGTTGATCGCGGTGCTGGTGCCCACGATCAGGTTGGCGAGGTCGTCGGTTGCCTGCGGGGCGATCCGAACGGGTTCGGCGACCGACACCGTGACGCTGGCGTTGGCCGTGCGGCCCGTGTCGTCGGAGATGGTGTACGAGAAGGTGACGACGCCCGATGTCGACCGCCCGGGGGTGTACACCAGACGGTTACCCGACCGGTCGACCGAGCCCGACGAGGGCTGGGTGTAGCTCTCGATGCGGATCGGATCGCCATCGGGGTCCTCGTCGTTGCCGAGCACGTCGATCGAAACGGCCGTACCGAACGGCGTCTGGGCGACGTCGTTGTTGGCGAGCGGTGCCCGCTCGGTGATGGGACGTGCGACCACGGTGATCGTGATCGTGGCGGTCGACCGCCGGAGGTTGGCGTCCTGGATGGCGTACGTGACTCGGTAGGTCGAGAGCGACTGGTTGGGCGGGGTGAACGTGAGCGTCTTGTCGCTGTTCACGACGGCGCGCCCGGCCCGGACAAGCGGCGGCCCGGCGAAGTCGAACGGCAGACCGTCGGGGTGGCGATCGTTCGCGAGCGGCGCGATGTTCGCGACGTCGCCGGGGTAGATCTGTATCGCGTCGTCCTGGGCTACCGGGCCCGACCCGGTGGGGGCGGTGACCGAGACCGTCACCGTGGCATCTGCGGTGAGGTTGGCCGCGTTGCGCACCGTGTAGGTGAACTGCACGTTGCCCTGGATGCCGGCCGCCGGCGTGAACTGCAAGGTGGTCGGATTGAGACGGACCACGGAACCCTGCCCGTCGGCCGGTTGGCCCCACGCGTCGACCGTGAGCTGGCCACCGTTGGGATCGAGGTCGTTGACCACGACATCGATCGACACCGGGACCCCAGCCGTGCTGGTCAGATCGTCGACCGCGATCGGGGCCGCGGCGATGTCGACGGGTTCCACCCACAGGTTGACGCGGCCGGTGTCCTGCTGGCCGGCGTCGTCGGAGATCGTGTAGGAGAAGCTGAGCAGGCCCGACATCGCACTGGAGGGAACGACGTCGATCGCGCGGTTGTCGACGATGTCGATCCCGACGCCGCTGAGCTGGCCCACATCGACGATGCGAATCGGGTCGCCGTCGGGGTCGCTGTCGTTGCCGAGTGCCTCGATGCGCACCCGAACACCTGCCGACGTGGCGGCGCGGTCGTCGCGGGCCACGGGGGGCCGGTCGGTGGCGCTCGGCTCGACCACGCTCACCAGCACCCTGGCCTCGGCTTCCTCGCCATAGCCATCGGTCACCCGATAGGTGAACTGATCGTTGCCGACGTAGTCGGCATCGGGTTCGTATCGGAGCGACCCGTCGGCGCCGATGGCCGCGGTGCCGTGCTCGGGCTCGCTGAGTCGGATCACCGTCAGCGGGTCGCCTTCTGCATCGGTGTCGTTGTCGAGCACCGGCACGTCGGCCGAGACACCGACGGTCGTCTGCACCCGATCGTCGTCGAGTTCGGGCGCGGTGTTGCGACCCGACCCGATGACTTCGACGCGGATGGTCGCCGACGACGTGAGGCCCCCCAGGTCGACGATCGAGTAGTCGAAGGACACGAACCGATCGGCGGACGTCGGCGGTGGTGTGTAGGACACCCGCGTGCCGTTGAGCGAGACCGCCGCGCCGTCCTCGGGCGGGATGACGTCGACCTGGGTGATCGACAGCGGATCGTCTTCGGGGTCGACGTCGTTGGCGAGTGGATCGATCGTGATCGAGCGGCCGACTCGGGTGACCACGTCGTCATCGTTCGCTCGCGGGGCGTCGTTCACGCCGTTGTCGTCGAGCTGGGCCGTGTCGGTCGCATCGTCGGTGAACACCCCGGCCACGTCGGCGTTCTCGTCGATCCTCCCGACTCCTTGGGCGGAGTCGCCGTCGGCACCGATGATGATCGTGCGTTTCGAGAACTTGTCGAGCACGACGTACGCGCCGCGGTCGATGCTGAACGCGAATGGTGAACCAGGATCGTCGACGACGATGGTGCCGGTGACCGTGGTGGAGGCCAAGCGTCGCGTCGACGGTGCGTCGCGCTCGACGGTGGTGGCTTCGCCCGTGGTCCAGTCGATGATCGCGATCGCGCCGGTGCCGCGTCGAGCGATGACGGCGTCGGTCGAGTTCGCGATGAGCTGGGCGTCGAAGCGCGCGGCGACGTCGATCGACGCCGTCACCGGAGTCTGGCGGAGGGGGCCGTCCGGCGTGAGGCACGTCAGCTTCCCCGGGGTGAACACGGCGGCGCATTCGGCCGATGGGTCGGAGTCCTGCAACAACGCTTCGTTCGAGCCCAGGTCGAACGAGGTGTTCCGGCGCAGCCAACGCAACCGCGAGGTGCTCGGGTCGAACACGACGGGCTCGACGCCCACGAGGGCGAGGGTCAGGTCGGTCCCTGGGTTCGCGAACGAGGGAGTGCGGTTGAGTGCGGTGCCGTCGAAGCTGGCGAACGACCCGTCGACGTCGTTCACCAACCACAGCAGACCGTCGGCGGACCCACCCCAGTCGGTGAACCCCTGTTCCATCAGCACTCGTTCCCCGAGCGTCCCATCGGCGTCGAGCCGGTGTTCGGCTCCGATCGGGGGGTCGACCAGATTCGCGGTCACGCCAGGTCCCCC
>JANNQK010000335.1:0-39352 GCA_031400715.1 Actinomycetes bacterium
CGAGTGGGCGTTCGGCGATGTGAACCCTCCGGTTCATGCCTGGGCCGCGTTGCGGGTGTTCGCCATCGACGCGGCGCGTACGGGCACGCCCGATCTGGTGTTCCTCGAGCGGGTGTTCCACAAGCTGCTCCTCAACTTCACATGGTGGGTCAACCGCAAGGACGCAAGTGGCGACAACGTCTTCGAGGGTGGATTCCTGGGGATGGACAACATCGGTCCGATCGACAGGTCGGCTCCGTTACCCGTCGACGGCCGGCTCGAGCAGTCCGATGCCACCGGGTGGATGGCGCTGTACTCGCTGAACATGCTCGAGATCGCGCTCGTCCTCACCGAGCGCTCGCCTGCTTATGAAGACATGTGCACCAAGTTCCTGGAGCACTTCGCCTACATCGCCACGGCGATCCACGACCGAGGCCTGTGGGACGACGAGGACGGTTTCTACTACGACGTGCTGCGTCTGGGCAACGACCGGATTCCGTTGAGGGTGCGGTCGATGGTGGGGTTGTTGCCGCTGTGTGCGGTCACGACGCTCAGCCGCGACACCCTCAGCCGGCTGCCGCGCTTCGCTGCTCAGCTCGAATGGTTCATCCAGAACAAGCCCCAGTTCGCCCACCACATCGACCAGCGACACGTGCGCGACGGATCGGAAGGACAGTTGCTCGCCCTCGTCGGGCCGGATCGGCTGTGCCGGTTGCTCGAGCGACTGCTCGACGAATCAGAGCTGCTGTCGCCGTACGGCATCCGCTCGGTGTCGGCGATGCACCGAGAGCATCCGTTCACGGTCGAACTCGGTGGGATGGAGCTGAGCGTCGACTACGCGCCGGCCGAGGGAACGACCGGCCTGTTCGGTGGGAACTAGAACTGGCGTGGCCCGGTGTGGTTCCCGGTGAACGCCCTCGTGGTCGACGCGCTGAGGGCATACGGTCGATTCTTCGGCGACGACGTGCGCGTCGAACACCCGGTCGGCAGCGGCAGCGAGCACACTCTGGTGGACGTGGCCGCCGACATTGCCGACCGCCTGGTCGCGACGTTCCGCAATGGAGAAGGTGGCCGGAGGCCGGCCCACGGCTCGTACGAGAAGTTCCATACCGATCCGCTCTGGCACGACATGGTGCCCTTCCACGAGTACTTCCACGGCGATACGGGTGCCGGTCTGGGCGCGTCGCATCAGACCGGGTGGACCGGACTCGTGGCCGACCTCTTGCTTCGTGGGGCGTGATGACCGGCGATCTGCAGTTCGTCAATCTCCTGATCGTCGCTGTGGTCGCCGTCGTCGCGCCTTTGGTCGCGGCTGTTCTACCGATCCGGATCCCGTCGGTGGTGCTCGAAATCCTCGCTGGCATCGTGCTCGGTCCAGCGGTGCTCGGATGGGTGTCGGTGGATGATCCGATCACCGTTCTGGCGTTGGTGGGGCTTGCGTTCTTGTTGTTCCTGGCCGGTCTGGAGATCGATCTACGTGGTCTCCGCGGCGATCTGTTGAAACTGCCGTTGGCAGGCTTCGCAATCACACTGTTGCTCGGGTTGGGTCTCGGTGTGGCGGCCGACTCCGTCGGTTGGGTGTCCAGCCCGTTGTTCTTGGCCGTCGTGCTGGGGTCGACGTCGTTGGGAATCGTGGCGCCGCTGCTGAAAGACACCGGTCAGGCAGCTCGGCCGTTGGGACAGTTCACACTCGCCGGAGCGACGATCGCCGACTTCTCGACGATCCTGCTCCTGTCGCTCGTGTTCGCAGAGTCCGGCGGCAGCACGACGAGCCGCCTGGTGTCCGTCGGATTCTTCGTGGTGTTTGCCGTCGCTGTCGCGGTCGCACTGTCGCGCGGAAGCCGCAGCATGGGGATCGACAAGCTGTTGGTGCGACTGCAGGACACGACCGCCGCCATCAGGGTGCGAATCGCGGTGGCGCTGCTGCTCGCCTTCGTCGCACTGGCGGGTCGGGTCGGCGTGGAGACCATTCTGGGTGCGTTCGTGGCCGGTGCAGTGCTGGGCCTGGTCGACACCGACACGAGCACCCATCCTCATTTCCGCCTGAAGCTCGAGTCGATCGGGTTCGGCTTCGTCGTTCCCGTGTTCTTCGTGACGAGCGGACTGCGCTTCGACCTCGAATCGCTGCTCGACGATCCAGCGGCGCTGTTGCGGGTGCCGGCGTTCCTGGCGGCGCTCTTGTTGGTGCGCGGCGTGCCGGCGTTGCTCTACTCGAGTGTCATCGGTCGCAGACACGCGATCACTGCAGGTCTCCTGCAGGCCACGTCGTTGCCGTTCATCGTGACCGCGACGCAGATCGGTGTGGCCGTCGACGCGGTGTCGCCCGTCTCGGCTGCAGCGCTCGTCTCGGCCGGCCTGCTGTCGACCGTTGTCTTCCCGACGATCGCGACGGCGCGACTCGCCGGCGCCAGATCCATGACCCCCACCCCCATTTCATGAAGAGGATGACATGTCCCCGATTCCCAACAGTTACCCCGCCATTACGATCGATGTTGTGCTCGGGCCTGATGGCTGGAATGCCGGATTGCGCGCCGATGCACTCGCCGGGCTGACGTCATCGCCGAAGATGCTGACCCCGACGTGGCTCTACGACGACACCGGGTGCCGCCTGTACGACGAGATCACTCGTTTGCCCGAGTACTACCCCTCACGTGCCGAGCAATCGATCCTCCTTCGATGGGCGCCAGCGATCGTCTCAGCCGCCGGTGCCGACACCCTTGTCGAGCTCGGCTCAGGCACCTCGGCGAAGACGAGAACGCTGCTCGACGCAATGGCCGCCACTGGCCGGCTGTGTCGGTTCATCCCCTTTGACATCGCCCACGCCACCCTGAGCGAGTCGGCGGAGATGATCGCCGCCGAGTACGGCATCGAGGTGCACGGCGTGGTCGGCGACTTTCGCCACCACCTCGGCTCTGTGCCTACAGGTGGTAGGCGGCTGTTCGCATTTCTCGGGGGCACCGTCGGCAACTTCGAGCCAGCGGAGCGATCGGCTCTGCTGGACGGTATCGCTCGATCGATGGCGCCGGACGACGCGCTGTTGCTCGGGACGGATCTCGTGAAGGATCACGCGCGAATGGTCAGAGCGTACGACGATCACGCGGGAGTGACTGCAGCATTCAACAAGAACGTGCTCAACGTGCTCAACCACGAGCTGGGTGCAGACTTCGACCTCGACGACTTCGACCACGTGGCGGTGTTCGACACGCGTCGCGAATGGATCGAGATGCGGTTGCGATCTCGCAGGCGCCACACGGTGACGGTTCCCGACCTCGACCTCGTACTCGAGTTCGAGGCTGGCGAGGATCTCCGCACCGAGGTCAGTTCGAAGTTTCGCATCCAGCGCGTCGCTGAAGAGCTGTCCGCTGCGGGATTGCATGTGGCCGACATGTGGACCGATTCGGACGGTGACTTTGCACTGACGTTGGCGATGCGATGAGGAAGACACTTGCGCATATCGATGGCGCACAGGATGACAAGGGCGTGACCCCGCTCGACTTCGTCGAGGTTCGCACTGCCACGGAGCGAATCTCGGCTCCGCTCAGTGCTGAGGATCAGACGGTCCAATCGATGCCGGACACAAGCCCGACCAAATGGCATCGGGCTCACACCACATGGTTCTTCGAGACCTTCGTGCTCGGCCCTCATGCATCGTGGTACGAGCCATTCCGAGCGGACTTCGCGTTTCTCTTCAACTCGTACTATGAAACAGCTGGGCCGCGACACGCCAGACCCGACCGGGGCCTCATCACAAGGCCGGGTATTGCTGAGATCGCCCAGTACCGAGCACACGTGGACGCTGCGATGATCCGGTTGATGGGACACTCGCACGACGATCGGATCGTCGACTTGGTGCAGCTCGGGCTGCACCATGAGCAGCAGCACCAGGAGCTGTTGTTGATGGACATCAAACATGCGCTGTCCCGACATCCCTTCCCGACTGGATATGGCGAGCCGCCGTGGGCGCTGCCGGTCCGCCTCGACCACAGCCCGCTGTGGCGCAGGTTCGACGGCGGGATCGTCGAGATCGGCCAGACCGATCAGAGCGATCATGGATTCACATTCGACAATGAGGGTCCGGCGCATCGAGAGCTCGTGCATCCGTTCGAGATCTCCGACCGGTTGGTGACCTGCGGAGACTGGCTCGACTTCGTCGAAGATGGTGGCTATGAGCGGCCGGGTCTGTGGATGTCGGCCGGTTGGGCCCAGGCACAGGCGTCAGGTTGGACGGCGCCCGAGTACTGGTATCGCCAGGACGGCGAATGGGAGGTGTTCGGGCTCGCGGGCCTCGCCCGTGTAGAACGCGCAGCGCCGGTACAGCACGTGAGCTGGTTCGAAGCCGACGCGTTCGCACGATGGGCCGGTGCCCGGCTGCCTCTCGAGGCCGAGTGGGAACTCGCGGCCGCGACGGCGCGAACGCGGGCCGAGGCGTCCGACTGGCACGGCCACGTGTGGCAGTGGACCGCCAGCCCGTACTCGCCGTACCCAGGCTTCAAGCCGGCCGCTGGTGCTGTCGGTGAGTACAACGGCAAGTTCATGGTCAATCAGTACGTGTTGCGGGGCAGCAGTTCAGCTACGTCTCCCGGCCACTCCCGAGACACCTACCGCAACTTCTTCCCCACTCATGCTCGTTGGGTGTTCGGCGGTCTTCGACTCGCGCGAGACGACAATGGGTGATCGGCGGTGGGTCGCGCGCCAGGGAAGGCGCCCGCCAACATGCCGCGTGCGGGTTTCATCGTCTGCGTGAGAGCTCAAAGAGGATCGGATCGGACAGCATCGGGCGCCTCGAATGGGCCAGCGATGCCCCCACCATTGGCCATGTTGATGGCGACGACTCGCCTCGCGACCGGACCGAAGGGGTTCGCGGCGAGATCGAACTCGACCCGCTGACCTGCCCGTATCGTCCGGTAACCCGAACCGGGGATCGCGGTGAAGCTGAAGAACACGTCCGAATCACTGCCGTGATCGGTGTCCGGCGTGATCGAACCGATTCCGCGACCGAGATCGAACCATGCAACGTGCCCGGTGTGTGCGGGTGTGGGAGCTGCCGCGTCGGCCTGGAGCCACGTCTGTTGAGGGATGCGGACCTGCGTGACACGGGGCGTGGCCCAGGCCTCGTGCGGATAGCGCTTGGTCGCCGACATGATCTCGCGTACGTCGCGGCGCAGCTCCTCGGGGCTCGGCCGCCCGATCGACCACCACCCGTCATACACGGCGTGCACGACGCGGCGTTCGTCGAGCACGAAGGTCATCGGTCGCGACACGAACGCCTCCTCGCCCTCGGTCTCGTCGATCAGATCGAGGGCACCGATCAGCTGTCGGGACGGGTCGGACAAGAAGGTCCACGACGCACCCAGGCCGAACCTGAACGCGGCGAGCACCTCGTGTGGCTGCACGCTGATCGTGATGATCGCGCAGCCGTTCAGCCCGAGCTCGTGCTGGGCGCCGACCAACGATCGCAGCTGCACATGGTCGCGCGGGCAGAACGGGCCGCGGATGAAGACCACCACGGCGGGGTACCCCTGCTCGAAGCCGAGGTAGCGGTCGGTCGGAGTCGGCTCGAAGAAGCTCGAGATCGTGCGGGGTCGGCCGTCGTGGTCGATGAGTTCGGCGTCGGGAAACCGGTCGCCGCGGCGTGGGATTCGGGGTCGCATGATCACGTGGTCCACCGAGACAGCGATTCGTTTCACCGTTCCTGTGTTCGATCTCCGCTGTAACGAATCGTCGGCGGGGTTGACTGCATCTCCATGCAGACACATGAAGTCGATGTCGTGGTGATCGGAATGGGCCCGGGGGGCGAAGACGTCGCCGGTCAACTGGCCGTGGCAGGTGTGTCGGTCGTGGGAATCGAGGACCATCTCGTCGGAGGAGAATGCCCGTACTACGGGTGCATCCCGTCGAAGATGATCATCCGCGCCGCCGACCTGCTAGCCGAGGCTCGCCGGGTGAACACGATGGCCGGGAGCGCGGTCGTGACACCCGACTACTCGATCGTCGCCGACCGGATCCGCGACGAGGCCACCGACGACTGGGACGACACCGTGGCCGTCGACCGGTTCGTCGGCAAGGGTGGCACGTTCGTGCGCGGCCGCGGAGCGCTCGACGGTGAGGGCCGTGTGCGGGTCGGTGACGACGTGTACATCGCTCGGCTCGGTGTGGTGATCGCCACGGGAACGTCGCCGGCGCTGCCCCCGGTGCACGGCCTCGCCGAGGCCCGGCCGTGGACGAACCGCGACGTTTTCAAGATCCGCTCGGTGCCGGCGTCGCTGACGATCATGGGCGGTGGCGCGATCGGGCTCGAACTGGCTCAAGCCTTCTCCCGATTCGGATCGAAGGTGACGGTGATCGAGGCGTTCGATCGCATCCTGGCCCCCGAAGAACCGGAGACGAGCGCGCTCGTGGCGTCGGTGTTGCGATCGGAGGGCATCACGATCAGGACCGGTCTGGCGGCCGTTGCGGTGCAGCGCGACGGTCAGGAGGTGGTGGTGGAACTGGCCGATGGCAGCGACGTCAGGAGCGACGAGTTGTTGGTTGCCGCGGGCCGGGTGCCCAACGTGCGCGGCATCGGACTCGACACCATCGGGCTCGACGAGGCAGCGCGACCCACGTTCACCGTCGACGAACACATGCGTGTCGACGGCGCCGCCAAGCTGTGGGCCGTCGGTGACATCACCGGTCGCGGGTCGTTCACCCACATGGCCGTGTACGAGGCGGCGATCGCCGTCGACGACATCCTGGGCGTCGAGCACCCTCGGCTGGCCGAGGCTCATGCCGTGTCGCGCGTGACCTTCACCGACCCCGAGGTCGGCTCGGTCGGGATGACCGAAGCCCAGGCACGAGCCGCCGGGCTGAACGTTCGCGTCGGCGTCGTCGACAGTTCGACCTCCAGTCGCGGTTGGCTGCACGGCGCGGGAAACGAGGGGCTGATGAAGCTCGTCGAAGATGCCGATCGCGGCATCTTGGTCGGCGCCTCGACGGTCGGCCCACGCGGTGGTGACGTGCTCGGGCTGTTCAGCCTCGCAGTGCACGCCCGGGTGCCGGTGTCGGAGCTGCGATCGATGATCTACGCCTATCCCACCTTCATCCGCGGTGCCCTCGACGCACTCGCAGCCCTCGCCTGACCAGGCTGGACGCGACGGCCCGGTTGCTCGACCGGGTGCCGGTCTCAGCGGCGACGCAGCACTGCGTAGGTGAAGCGCTGTTCAGCCGACCAGGGTGTGAGATGGGTGTGTTCGAAGTTCTCCACCAGATCGAATGCCGATTCGAAGGCGGTTGCGATGGACGCCGCGTCATGTCGCATCACCGGCAAGCCGCTGCAGGATGTGGGCCCGTCGGGGGCGAACGCTGCGATCACCAGGTGCCCGCCGGGCCGCACGGCTGCCGCTGCCGACTCGGCGTATGCACGTCGATCGTCGTCGTCGACCAAGAAGTGGAACACCGCCCGGTCGTGCCACACGTCGACCAGGTGGTCGAGGCGCAGCGTGCGAGCGTCGGCGACGATCAGTCGTGGTCGATGGCCGTCGTCGATCGCCTGCAGGTCGAGCGAGCGCTTCGCCAGTTCGCCCGAGAGTGCCACCAGCGCCGCACTGGCGATGTCGATCGCCGTCACGCGCAGACCTTGGGCCAGCAGGGCGCCGACGAGAGCGGAGGCACCGGCCCCCACGATCAGTACCTCGGCAGGCCGGGGTGCATCCACGCTGTTCGTCGAGGGCGCCGTCACGCGGCGCACGAGCGTGAGTCAGGGTTCCGGAGACGGCTGGTACCAGCTCACGTCGTCGGCGGCCGTGGCCGACCACACGCGCTCCCAGTGGACTCGGTCTGGATGCGAAGCCGGCTCGCTCGTCATGTCGTGGACACTAGGCATCGCTGCCTTCGTCGGCAGCTCGTCGGACCGAAACAATCGAGAAACTCTCGCTGCGGTGGATCCGACGCGTGGGAGAGAGCGCGAGGATGGGGACCATGCCTCGGATCGAACTGCTGGACGCATCCACCGCCCCGATGACGGCCCAGAGCTTCTTCGCCGGCGGCGACCCCGGCCCGATCGTGGCGGCGCTGGCCAACGTGCCCGAACTGCTCGGGCCCACGTTGGGCTTCGTCGGTGCTGCGCTCGGTGCCGGCGCGGCGAGCACACGCCACAAGGAGTTCGCGATCTTGCGCACGTCGGCGCTGCTCGGGTGTCGCTACTGCATCCACGCCCACACCACCGTGGCTCTCGACGTGGGACTCGACGAGCGGGAGGTGCGTGCGCTGCGCGGCGAGGTGCCGTTGGAGAATGGGTTCCCGGATGCCGCCGAACAGGCGCTGGTGCGGTGGATCGACGCGATGGCGGGTGCCAGCGGACCCGTGCCCGACGACGTGTGGCACACGGCCCGACAGTCATGGCCCGATCACATCCTCGTCGAGCTGAGCGTCACCATCGGAGCGACCATGCTCCTCAATCGCCTTGCGACCGGTTTCGAGCTGCCGACGTCACCCGGTGTCATCGAGCGGCTCGAACGTGAGGGCTACGACACCGGCGTGGAGACGGACATGGCGGTGGTGTCATGACCGGCATCGTGACCGAACCTCTGACCGAACCTGTGATCGAGTCGCCGATCGCCCAGGCGATCGCCGACGGCACGCTGCCCGGACGCGTGTGGATGTACACGAACTACCACTGCAACCTCGCCTGTTCGTACTGTCTCACCGAATCGTCCCCACGCAGCGAGCGCCGACAGCTCGAACCGGCCACGATGCTCGCAGTCGCCGCTCAGGCCAAGGAGCTCGGCTTCACCGCGTTGGGCGTCACCGGCGGAGAGCCGTTCCTGCTGCCGTGGTTGCCCGAGACCGTGTTGGAGATGGCCTCCTTTCTGCCGATCGTGGTGCTCACCAACGCGACCCTGTTCAGTGGTGAACGAATCGAACGAGCCGCGCTGCTGGCCCATCCCGACATCGCGGTGCAGATCTCGCTCGATTCGCACCTTCCCGACGTGAACGACATGGCCCGTGGCCCCGACAACTTCACCAAGGTCGTCGAGGCCGTGCCGAAACTGGTCGCCCGCGGCGTTCGTGTCAGGATCGCCACCACCACCGCCGGTGACCTCGACGATCCGGCACTCGATCCGCTCCGGGAACTGGTCGCCGGCCTCGGCGTCGCGCCGGAGGATCACCTCGTGCGCCCGATCGTTCGCCGTGGTCGCGCCGACGAACTGAGCATCGGCGTGACCGCTCGTGCCCAGGACATTCCGAGCGAGTTGACGATCACCTCCGACGGCGCGTTCTGGGGCAGCTTCGGTCCGACGGTGCGCTCGGGTCGACTCGACACCGACCTGCTGCTCACCCGCACGGTCCTGCCCCTGTCGGTGCCGGCCAATGCACTGCTCGGCCTGCTGAAGGGGATGCCCGACGGCCACGACGCCAACCTCGGCATTCGTTGAGCATGATCTCGTCGGAGCCGGTCGGCTCCATCAGGATCACCTCAGCCAGGATCACCTCAGCCAGGATCCACTCAGCCAGGATCGAACCGCACGCCGACGGGTGTGCCGATCCTGGCGTGAACGCTCTCGATCACACTCAGTGCCGTCGCATGCAGGCATGGGGCGCTGGCGCCGCGTCGCGCTGCATCGACGACGTCGTCATAGGTGTCGAGATCTCGGGAAAGGGGCAGGCGGTGCACGGAACGGCTGTGGGCGTGCAGCGCGCGGAGTTGGGCGAGCCCGGTGTGCGACTCGCTCATCGGCACCCCGTCGAACACCCGCCGGTCCACCGCGCCGAGTGCGATGGCCCAGTACCCGCCATCGTTGGCGAGGCCGATCGCGTCTCGCCCCGAGCGGATCGCATCGAGGGAAGCATCCAACGACGACACCGCATGGGGTGTCTCCATGCCAACGATGACACCGGGGCCGAGGTCGTCGAACGCGTTCGCCAGCCGCGCAGCCAGACCGCTTCCTCGTTGAGCGAGCACCTGCCATCCCGGTCGGGCCCAGGCGTTGGCATCGCCGTCGAACAGCAGCACTCGTTCGATCTGGTCCGAGGTCCGGTCCGAGATGTGGTCCGAGGCGACGGCGAGCCGGTCGATCGAGTCGAGGGTGTCCTGCAGCGCTGCTGCAGCGAGGGCGGCAGCTTCGTCCGGCGTGCATGGCGGGCACAGGCGGGTCTTGACGAACCCCGGTCTGGGTTCCTTGGCGATCACGGTGACATGCATGGGGATCGGCTCGGGTCACCAGTACGTGGATGGTTCATCGCGAAGGATGCGGCTCATGTCCTTCACGGCGCGAACGGTGCCGCGCACGGTGCCCGTGACCTTCGATCGCCCGGCGCGCTCGTGATACGCGATCGGAACGCCGCGGATGCTCCACCCGGCTTGCGACGCCCGCAGCACCATTTCGAGCGGCCATCCGGATCGTCGGTCACGCAGGCCGAGTGCGAGCAGGCCCTCGCGGCGGGCCACGCGCATCGGCCCCAGGTCGCCGAGCGGCACGTGGGTTCGGCGGCGAACTTCGAACGCGAGCGCGCGGTTCGCCAGGCGGGCATGCGCGGGCCACGTGCCGCGGGCGGCGATGCGCTCGCCGATCACCAGATCGGCGTCGCCTCGCTCCAGGAACGCGACGAGATGGGGGAGTGCGATCGGGTCGAGCGATGCGTCGCAGTCCATGAAGCACACGACGTCGTCGGTGGCCGCCTGCAGGCCGGCCCAGCACGCGGAACCGAATCCGCGCACCGGTTCGTGCACCACGGTGGCGCCGAGTTTGGCCGCCAACTCGGCCGTCGCGTCGGTGGAGCCGTTGTCGACGACGATCGGACGGAAGCCCGTGGGCATGCGATCGAGCACCCATGCGATCGCAGCGGCTTCGTCGAGGGCGGGCAGGATCACGTCGGGCACGTTGGTCTCCGGAGGGTCAGGTCGGCACACAGGGTCGAACGTCGGCTGGACATGCAGATCGAACGGACAGCGATGATCGGACGGGCAGCGGTGATCGGACGGGCAGCGGTGATCGGGGAGGAGTGGCAATGAAGGTGGTGGTCACGGGCGGAGCGGGCTTCATCGGTTCGCACGTCGTGGACGAGTTGGTCGACGCCGGCCACGAGGTGGTGGTCGTCGACGATCTCGACCCGGCAGCGCACGCCGGCATGCCCGAGGGTTTGAACCCGTCGGCATCGTACGTGTGGCGCGACATCCGCGATGCCTCCACGTGGGACGACGCGCTTCACGGCGTGGATGCAGTGTGTCACCAGGCTTCGAAGGTGGGGCTCGGCGTCGACTTCGCCGATGTGGACGACTACGTGTCGCGCAACGATCTCGGCACGGCGGTGCTGTTGCGGGCGATGCACAGCATCGGTTTCCGCGGGCGCGTCGTCCTCGCGTCGAGCATGGTGGTGTACGGCGAGGGTCGATATCGATGTGCCGATCATGGTGTGGTGCGCCCTGGCCCGCGACGGCTGGCCGATCTGGACAGCGGTCGCTACGAACCGCCGTGCCCGACGTGCGGCGCCCAGCTCGTCCCCGAGGTGGTGCCGGAGGACCATTGGCTCGATCCGCGCAACGTGTACGCCACGACCAAGCTCGCGCAGGAGCACCTGTGCGCGGCCTACGCGCGAGAGCATGCCGACACCGTGGTCACGGCCCTGCGCTATCACAACGTGTACGGACCGCGCATGCCTCGTGACACGCCCTACGCCGGTGTGGCCAGCATCTTCCGGAGCGCATACGAACGCGGCGATGCGCCGATGGTTCTGGAAGACGGTGGTCAGCGGCGCGACTTCGTGCACGTGAGCGACGTCGCACATGCCAACGTGGTCGCGCTCACCCACCCGGAGGGCGCGGCTGGGCCATTCAACGTATGTAGCGGTGAACCTCACACGGTGCTCGAAATGGCCGAAGCGCTCCGGCCCGATGGTGCAGCGGGGCCTCGCGTCGTCGGCGGCTATCGGCTGGGAGACATCCGCCACGTGTTCGCCAGCCCGTCGCGCGCTGTCGAACTGCTCGGTTTCCGCGCATCGATCGGATTCGTCGAAGGGATGCGCGAGTTCGTCACGGCGCCGTTGCGCAGCACCGTCGGACCAAGGCCGACCTGATCGATCTGATCGACCTGACCAGCTCGCCACCAAGCGGATCACCACTTCGACACCAGTGCCGCTTGCAGCACGACGGCGAGCGCCACCTGCACGGTGACGCTGATCGTCGCACGACGGCGCACGGCAGGTCCCGCATCCGGGCGATCGATCAACGTTGCACCTGCGAGCGCGAGCCAGGGGAAGAAGAGCAACCAGATCCGTTCGACCTCGGCTCGAGAGTACTGAGACAGGTGTGACGCCATCAGCGCAAGTAGCGCTCCGCACGCCAGCATCGCGATCGCCGGGGGCCGGCGGCGCTGGGTCCAGAGCCGCACGAGGCCACCAAAGCCGGCTGGACCGATCGCGATCAACGATGCGGCCAGGTTGGCCAACGCGAAGTATGCCAACGGCCGGAACTGTGCGGTGCCCGCCCAGTACTGCAGCTTGGTCTCGGCTGCGCCTTCGAACCACCAGAAACCCGCGACTGCCCACGCAGCGGTGACGGCGCCGGCTGCGGCGACCGCGGCCGCGGCCGTTGGAACTCCCCCCGGCCGGCGCCGCCAGATCGCGATGATCGCCGGCGTGAGCGGCACGAGCACGAACGTCGCCCCTCCGTACGTGAAGAACAACAGGCTCCCGAGCAGGAGACCGCTCATGGCTCCCCACGCCGCAGCGCGCCAACCAGATGAACGAAGACCGAGCACACAGGTGGCCACCCCCCACGCTCCGACCGCGCTGTAGAAGGCGTCGGCAGACGTGATCATCCACAACGCATACGGAGCGACGATCAACAGTGGGGCAGCGCGCCTCACCCAGTCGAGGCCGGCGACCGCCCACACCGATACCAGCACACCCGCAGGGGCGAGCGCCGTTCCCAGGATCGACAGGCCGACCACGGGCCACCCGCCTCGCAGACCGACGGCATCCATCGCCGCCAGCAACACCACGAAGCCCGGCGGGTGGCCGCGGATGTGCACCGAGTAGCGATCGATGTCGTCGACGAAGCGACGCACGAACTCACCTGCCGACGGCATGATCTCCAGATTGGCCAGGTACTCCGTGCGATGGACCGCACCGTACAGCAGCCCCTCGCGCCCGTCGGTGAGTGCGAGCAGCACTGCGAACACTGCAGCGCTGATGCCGACGACGGGGATGATCGTCCGTGTCGTCCACCGCCACCACCAGCCGCGCCAGGTGGCGAACGCGACCGCTGCTCCCACCGCAGCCGCAGCAACCAACGACCACGAGAACCGCCACTGCCAGCCGTGTTGCGGGTCTTGGCCTACGAGTGGAGCAGCGCCGAGGAAGATGTATGGCCGCTCGGTCTGGAGGTGGATGCCCCAGGCGATGCTCACGGCAAGCAGCAGTACGGCCCACGTCCATGGCGAAGCGACCAGCCGCAGCGGCGCGCTACGGCGCCGACGCGGCTCGGAACCCTGAGATGTCACTCGGTGGTGGCAACGAGCTGCGTCGGGCGCTGCGCTGCACGATCGGCGATCAACAACACGATCGCGAACGACGCCCACACGGCCGCGTTGGCAGCTGTTCCGATCGACTGCAACACCCCGTCGTCACGCACGTAATCGAAGTTCTGCATGGCGAAGATCACCACCGCGAGCACAGCGAACCCGGCGCCCGCCACCCGCGCCGCCCACGGCAACCGGAACGCGGCGATCGCGAGCGCTCCGAGCGCGATGGTCAGCAACGCCCAGAGCGGGTTGAACCACACGAACTTCAGCTCCCATCGCCGGACGAGGTCGCCCTGGGCGTCGACGAAGCCGGCATCGCTGCCCAGGAGGGCAACCTGCTGGCCGGCGAAGTCGACCGATCGAGCGACGTACAGCCCGAGGACGCCGACCACCGTTGCGATGATGCCGACGGTTCGGATCGCCCGCGCCGGGGCAGCGCCGCCTCGGCGCAGCACGCCGTCGAGGCCGAGATGGGCGCCGGCGTCCGATGCGTAGACCAGCAGGTGCGCGGCGAACATCAAGAAGTACGACCATGCCCACTCGTCGGCCCGGTCGTAGTAGATGACCGACAGGAAGATCGGGATGCTCATCGCCGCGCCGGCGAGAGCGGCGAGCTTGGTTCGGTAACCGATCAGCAACAACACGGCGATCACGGTCTCGCCGATCACCGTGAACCAGCCGAAGGCTGCGAAGTTCGGCAGGACGATCTCCTCGGTCAGCCATCTGAACGGCCCGAAGGTGGAGTTGCGGGCGGCAGCGGCCGAGTACTTGTACAGGCCGCCACCCGATGCCTCGCCGAAACCCGGTGGCACCTTCCAGTGCAGGTTGGCGAGCCACATCAACCCCAGGATGATGCGGGCAGCGCCGAGCACTGCGCCACGAAGGCGCTGATCGAGATCGGTCGCGCGTTGCTGGAGTGAAGCGAGCATCTGCCCAGCATGACACCGGAATCGAGTGCGTTCGAGCAGTTTCGTGTTTGTTTCCGGTCTCTTCCTGACGTGGTTCCGCAACGACCACTAACTTCTGGCCGTGTCCACCGCCGCGCCCGAACTCGACCGTGCGCCAGGAGCGGAGAGCGGACGCGATCGGTGGCGACGGGCTCGGATCGTTCTGGTCGGTGTCTACCTGATCGGGTACGTCGTGTGGTTCGCCACGAAAGGGCTGATCATCGATCGCATCTCGGTGCTGATCTCGGTCGCCGTGTTGCTGGTCATCGCCCAGGTCGGGCGTGCGAGGCGGACGTGGGCGATGCTGGCGGTGGACTTCGTGTTGTACACCGCGATGTGGATCGCCTACGACGAAACCCGCGGCGCGGCAGATCGAGTCGGATTGCCGTTGCAGGTGGAGAGTGTCAGGAACATCGATCGCTTCATGTTCGGCGGGGCCGATCCCAACGTGTGGCTGCAGGACCGCTTCTACTCGGCCGACCACGTGCGGTGGTACGACGTCGGCGCCTCTGTCGTCTACTACTCCCACTTCGTGGTGCCGGTCGCGGTGATCGTGACCCTGTGGATCCGTCGACGCGCCCAGTGGGTGCGCTTCATGCGCCGGTTCGCCACCGTGCTCGCGATCGGTTGCGTCTCGTTCGTGCTGCTCCCGACGGCTCCACCGTGGATGGCAGCCGGAGGTTCCAAGACCATCCGACTGGACGCACTGCCGGCGCTCGCGCGACCTGCCGGTCGAGGTTGGGACGCGCTGGGCCTCGACTCGTTCGTGCACGCATGGGAGACCGGCCGCGACTGGGCGAACCCGGTCGCGGCGATGCCGTCGCTCCATGCCGCGTTCTCGCTCTTCGTCGTGGTGTTCTTCCTGCCGCGGATCCGACGTCGATGGCTGAGGGGAGCGGTCTTCGCCTATCCGCTCGCGATGGGTGTGGCGTTGGTGTACTTGGCCGAGCACTGGGTGATCGATCTGATCGCCGGATGGGCGTGCGTCGGTGCATCATTCGCGACCTGGCGGATGATCGAGAAGCGACTTGCAGCGCGACGGCTTCCGTCCGATACCACCCCCCTCGGTTCGATGGAGACGTCGGACGCGGCCGCCGAAGTAGAACCGATCACCGAAGGAGCACAGGAATGGACGAGGGAGCCGGCGTGACCACCACTGCGTCGTCGGACGGCGGTGACGTCGTTGTCGGCGTCATCGGTGGCTCCGGCTTCTACGAGTTCATGGACGACGTCACCGAGGTCGAGGTGCACACGCCCTTTGGCGCGCCCTCGTCGCCTGTGTCGATCGGTTCGATCGGTGCGCATCGGGTGGCATTCCTGGCCCGACATGGTCGTGGACATCAGTTCGCCGCTCATCGAGTGCCGTACCGCGCCAACGTGTGGGCGTTGCATTCGGTCGGTGTGCGCAGCCTGATCGCCCCGTGTTCGGTCGGTTCGCTGCAGCCCGACATCCACCCCGGCCAGATGGTCGTCATCGACCAGGTGATCGACCGCACCTGGGGACGTCGCGACACCTTCCACGACGTCGGTGGTCCCGAGGAGGAACCGGGCTCCACCGGCCCAGTGCACCATCAGAGCTTCGCCGACCCCTACGACGCCGGGCTGCGCTCCGAGCTGATCTCGGCGGCGCGCCGCACCGGTGTCGATGTGATCGACGGCGGCACGATGGTCGTGATCAACGGGCCCCGGTTCTCCACCCGCGCCGAGAGCCGGTGGTTCCGTGCCATGGGCTGGCACGTGGTGAACATGACCGGCTACCCCGAGGCGGTGCTCGCCGCCGAACTGGGCGTCCGCTACGCCGGCCTCGCGCTGGTGACCGACTACGACGCCGGGGTCGATGGCCACGCTCCCGTCACGATGGACGAGGTGTTCGCGATGATGCGTGCCAACGTCGAGCGGGTGCGCAACGTCATCATCGACGCGATCGCCACCGGCTACCACGCACTGACCGCGATGCAGTAGCCCACCCGGACGCGGAGCGATCGACCCGGGCCGCACCGCCGACGATCAGGCAACAGTTCAGTCCGCAGTTCAGTCCAGAGAGTTGACTGCCGATGATGCCTCATGCGAAAGGCGCTGAATGGACGATCCTCGAGGACCCGCTCGCTCGTGTGGGCACTCACGTGGGGTCTGCTGGTCGCCGGCCAACTGACCGCATCCCTCGTTCCGGGTGACGATGTGTTGTGGGAGAGCCCGCTCGCGCTGTTTCTGATCGTCGTCGTGGCTGCATCGGCGTGCGCGGTCGCTGCCGGCATCGTGGTCGTGGTTGCCTGGCGGGACGACACGGCGGAGTTGGGAATGCTGGGTGCGTTCACGATGGCGGTGTCGTTGCTGCCGCTCGTGCACGGGGTCACCACCCCTGGCATCTGGTACGGGCCGAACGACGCCACGATGTCGTCGGTGTTCTGGGCGTTGCCGATCGCATCGATCGTGGCGGTGCCGTTGCTCGCACCTCGCTCGACCTGGGCGCGGGCTGTCACCCGACGTTGGCGTGTGCTGGTGATCGGTCACCTGGCGCTCATCGGCGCGGTGAGCGCCGGGTTGCTGGTCTCACCATCGCTGCTTCCCGTGTGGCCGATGAGCAGCTACACCGCCATCGCCGTGGCGGTTGCGTCGATGTCGGTGTGCGTAGGGCTGTCGTACCGGCAGCTGCGGCTCTCGGTGATCGCCGACTCGTCGAGACCGCTCGCGGTCGCCGTGGGATTCGCGTTCGTCGGGGTCTCGAGCCTGGTGTGGGTGGGGCGTGCCCCGTTCACCGCTGGCTTCTGGCTCGCGCACGCGCTCGACATCGGCGGTGTGCTGTTGGTGACGGTTGGCGCTGTCGTTGCGCTGCGTCAGCAGGCAGACCTGCGTGAGATGCTCCGCCCGCTCACCGTGCACACGCCGCTGGCCGCATTCGAACTCGGTCTCGATCCGTTGGTGCACCGATTCGTCGCCTCGCTGGAGACGAAGGACCCGGTGACCCGCGACCACGTGGTGCGATCGGCGGAGTTGGCCATGGCTGTCGGCGACCAACTCGGGATCGCGGCGCGCGACCTTCATGCGCTCGGGTTGGGGGCGTTGCTGCACGATCTGGGCAAGCTCACCATCCCCGATGAGATCCTGAACAAGCCGGACCGTCTCGATGCCGACGAGTTCCAGATCGTGCAGGGTCACGCCGCGGCGGGTGAACGATTGGTGCGCGAGTCGAGCGTGCTCGCACCGATCGGGCCGATCGTTCGGGGTCATCACGAGCGACTCGACGGGCGCGGTTACCCTGACGGCCTGGTGGGCGAGGCGATCCCGCTGCTCGCACGCATCGTCAGCGTGTGCGATGCCTTCGATGCCATGGCCGAGACGCGGCAGTATCGCGTGGGGATGGGCGCCGAGAAGGCGATCTCGATCTTGCGCGAGCATGCCGGATCACAGTGGGATCCACACGTGGTCGACGCCCTCGTCGTCGTCGTGGAACGCCAGCGCGCCGAAGTCGGTCGACTCGGTCAGGTCGGCCGGGTGCAGGTGCCTCAGCTCGATGCTGTTGCTCACGTGGTGAGCTGTGGTTGCCAGGACTCGCTGCCCGATGAGGTGTTGTCGGAGCTGGTTCGATCGCGGGTCTGAGCGGGCGGCGCGATCGTCAGACCTACCACCGCCATCGGGTGGCTCGTCGGGAGAAGTCCTCTTCGCGCTCGATCACGCCGAAGGCTCGATCGGGTGTGAACTCGATGATGGTGCCGCTCCGCAGGAAGTTCTCCATCTCGACGTGCACCGAGGGGTCGTCCCAGTACTTGGCGAGGTAGGCAACGACCATCGAGTCGATGCCGTTCGCGTCGAGTACGGCGTCGACCGTGCGCGCCTGGCCCTCCACCGAGATGCACTCGACCGTGTCGTCGACGGTGACCACGCACTGTCGGTTCTCCGCGATGTTGCGGGCCTTGCGTGCCGTCGGCGCGCAGGAGAACCAGAACCGGTCCGTCGCCGGCAGCCACACGCCCCACACCGGCATCGCGTGAGGTCGGCCCGCAGCCGACGCGGTGACCACCCAGTAGTTCCTGTTGGAGACGAGACGTTGCTGCGCCCATTCCCACGGCAACGCATCGGCGGTGTCGGTGGGCACTCCGTAGCCCGACATGGAGGGTCGTTCGACACGAGGTAGCGCAGCAGAGGGGTCTTCAGCCACGACCGAACGCTACCTCGGCCATCCCAGCGGCCGAGGAGTGGTCCTTCGAGCGTGATTCGTCGGCGAGTCGGGGACACGACATTTGTTCATCTGGAATTGGGTCAGAATTCATCTTGCGGTGTCCAACGGGGGACCGATGACGATTGGGGGACAGCAATGGGATCGACGATGGAGTGGAACCCGACGGCGCCAGGGCCGTGGCAGCAGGACAGCGCACACAACCCGGTGGCGCAGACGCTGATCATGCAGCACGCGTACCCCGATGGGTTCAACCGGGGGTTCACCGAGGCGTTCGCCGTGTACGGCATGCTGCTCGACCGCTTGGCGATGTGCTGCGTGAACGGCTTCACCTACCACCAGCCCCAACCGTTCGACATGCCCGGGCCGGACAGCCCGAAGGATCCCGACTGGATCGGTGCCGAGTTCGGACGTCGCCTCGGTGTCGCCACGGCGGCGTTCGAGCAGAAGATCTGGCGAGCGGCGATGGATCGCTGGGACAACGACCACAAGCCGACCGCGATCGCTCGGCACCACGAGCTCGACATCGACGTGACCGCCCTCGACGACGCGGCGTTGGTTGCGCATCTCCGCACGTGCATCGAGCACGTGACCGCGATGGTGTACCAGCACCACCGTTACAACTCGCATGCCCTGGTTCCCTTGGGTGACTTCCTCCTGAACGCGCTGCAGTGGACCGGGCAGCCGCTTCCGGCCTTGTTGGCGGTCTTCGACGGCTACTCGCCCGTCTCGAGCGTGGTGGCACCCGAAATGGGGCCGGCCTTGGCTGCACTTCGCGGCGACGCGACAGCGATCGCCATTCTCGCCGGCGGGGAAGACGCCTCCGACACACTGACCAGGCTTCGGGAACGGGTTCCGGAGGTGGGCGACTACATCGATGCCGTCCACTTCCGTGTGCTGGAGGGCTTCGACCTCGTCAACCCCACGATCGGCGAACGTCCGGAGATCATCGTGGGACGGCTGCAGCGCGCGCTGACCGTCGACACCGACGAGGCGCTGCAGCGTTCGGCAGCCGCAGCGGACTTCATCCGTTCGCTGGTGCCGGCCGAACACCAGGCCATGTTCGACGAACTTCTGGCCGAAGCCCGGCACGTGTACCGTCTCCGCGACGAACGAGGGATCTACAGCGAGATCTCGGCGATCGGGCTGCTGCGCCTCGGCCTGTTGGAGCTCGGCCGCAGGCTCGAGCGTGGCGGGCGGGTGACGGAACCCGCCGACGTGCTCGACGCGACGGTCGACGAGCTGGCCGGGCTGATCACGGGTGCTGAGACGCCCACCGCTTCGGAGTTGCACCAACGCGGCATCGACCGCCTCGAACTCACACTGCAGGGCCCGCCTCGGTTCATCGGCGACCCACCGCACGCACCCCCGTCGGCCGACGGTCTCCCGCCGGTGATGGCTCGATTGATGTCGGCGGTGGGCTTCATCATCGACGGCATCCTGGGTCAGATGATGCAGCCCGAGGGCGACGACTCCACGGTCGTCGGGATCCCTGGAGCGCAGGGCATCTACGAGGGGAACGTCCGCATCGTGAGGTCGGTGGACGACCTGTTCGATCTCGAACAGGGCGATGTGCTGGTCGCGCCGACCACGGGCGAGGCCTTCAACTCGATGTTGCATCTCGTCGGCGCGATCGTCACCGACCACGGCAGCTTCGTCTCGCACGCAGCGATCGTGTCGCGCGAGATGGGAATCCCTGCCGTGGTCGGCACCATCGACGCCACCCGTCGGCTGGCGACGGCCCGGCGCGTGCGGGTCGACGGCTCGACCGGTCGGGTGACGATCCTCGCGTGAGGGGGGCCGTACTGTCCGCGGATCGGCAACGAGCACCGAAGCAACGAACGCCGAATGGACGAGCGACCAGTGAGCACGACCATCGTTGAGCCGAAGGTCCCTGCGATCGCCATCGCAGGGATCGCGCTCGCCTCGGCACTCGTCCCCCTCAACTCCACGATGATCGCGGTCGCGCTGCCCGACATCGCCCGCGACTTCGACATCTCGAAGAGCCATGCCAGCGTGCTGATCACCTTGTACCTCGTCGCGATGCTGGTGGGTCAACCCCTGGCCGGCCGTCTGGGTGATCTGCTCGGCGCTCGACGGCTCGCGACGATCGCGGTCTTCTGCTTCGGCCTGTGTTCCGCGGGCGCGATGATCGTCGGATCGTTCGGAGCCTTGATGGCGTTGAGAGCGCTGCAAGCGTGCTTTGCGGCAGCGTTGTCCCCCAGCGTGCAAGCGATGCTCCGTGCGCTCGTGCCGGCCGACCAGAGAGGCCGCGCGTTCGGCCTCCAGAGCTCGGTGATCGGCGTCGGCGCCGGCCTTGGTCCGGTGATCGGGGGCGTAGCCGTCGCGGGGTTCGGCTGGAGGGCGATCTTCGGGGTGAACCTCCCGATCGTGCTGGCTGTGCTGTACGTCCTGCGGCGATACACGTCGGCGCCCGTGGTGTCGGCCCCCGGTCGCGTGGTCGCCTCGAGCGAATCGGGGCCGACGCGGATCTTCAACAGCGCCTTCACGGCCGCCTTCTTCACGCAGGCGCTGTCGACGTTCGCCCAGTACGCGCTCCTGCTCTCGGTGCCCATCGTGCTCGACAGCCGCGGGTGGAGCGCTGCCACGGTCGGCCTCGCACTGACAGCCCTGACCCTGGGCATGGTGGTGATGGGCCCGCTCGGAGGTCGTACCGGCGACCGACGCGGCAGGCGGTGGCCCGTCAGCGTCGGCCTGTGCGCCACCCTCGGCGCAGTCGCTGCCTCTGCAACCATGGGCGACGACGTGCCATCGTGGTTGCTGGTGGCCACGTTGCTTGGCTTCGGTGTCGGACTCGGATTCGCGACCCCGAGCATCATGACGGCCGGCATCGAGGCGGCGCCCGAGTGGCGGATCGGCGCCGCGGCCGGCGTTCTCTCGGCCAGCCGCTATGTCGGCAGCATCGCCGCCACGCTGGTGCTCGCGGGTGTGGTGGGCGACGAAGGCGAGGGCCTGTCGCTGATGTTGGTCGTGTGCCTCGTCACGTTGGTTCCCGCGCTCTTGTGGGCCCGGACGTTGCCCGGTCGCCGACCGGTGCCGTTCGAGATCGTCGGCTGACCCTGGGCGTGGTGATGACGGGGCCGGCGTCAGCTCACGCCGGCATGTTGCACGCGGTACTCCAACAGGTTCGCCGAGGCAAGGCCGGCCCACCGGATGACGGAGGTGATCAGCTGCTCGTCTGCCGCAGCGCTCGCACCGGCCTCGCCTGCGTCAGCGTCGTGGGCGTCCCGTCCCGAGTCGTCGACGGCGACAGGATCGGCAGGTGTGAGGAACTTCGCCGCCAGCCAGGAGTAGAGGTGCATCTCGCCCGACATGGCTTGAGGCGCCAGGTCGCTCATCGCCACCGTCTCGACGAGTTGCTGGGGAAGTCCCCACATCGCCAGCAGTGCACCGCCGATGGTGGCCTGCAACCGCTCCGCTTCGGGGTCGTGTTCGTGGGCGGTGCCGAGGAGCAGCATGTGCCCGATGTCGAGCAGGAAGGCACCGTTCCACACCCGACGCACGACCGCTGTCGCTCGGCCGGCGCGTTCGGCCAGTGTCGACGCGAGGTCGGCACGTGCGATCGACCGGTCGCGCATCGACTGCAGCTGCGACTCGAGCTCGGGGTCACGTGCTGCCACGGCGTCGAGCAGCCCCACGGTCATCAGGATTTCGCCCACCAGGTTCGCTCCGAGCAGGCGAACTGCCTCCGCTGGATCCTCGACGGTGCGGGAGAGGCCGTAGAACGACGAGTTCACGATCTGGAGCAACTTGGTGGTCATCGCGACATCGGTCGATACCACGTGGCCGACCTTCTTGGCATCGACGTCGGGGGCGTCGAGCTCACGGCGCAACTCCAGCATCGCCGTCGACGGACTTGGCAGCGACTTCAGCGAGCCGAGGATCTCCAGAACCTCGGGATCGGAGAGCCGGGCACGGAGCTCGATCGAGCGCAGGATCACCAAACGCAACAGATGCGAGTCACACGGCTTGGGCAGCACCTGGTGAGCCCTCGACGCGAACGTCGGTGCGAGACCGTCGCGCGACATCACGATTCGCACGGTCGCCGGTTGGACCGACGTCAGATGTGCGAGGAGCGTGGTGCCCTCGACGGGACTCTCGGCGTCGGTCACGTCGGCGACGATCACGTCGAACGATGTGGCGGCGATCTGGTCGACCGCAGCGTGCGCACCGTGAGCGAAGTGCATGTCCCACTCGTGGTGGTGTGGGCGAAGCCGTTGCTCGAGATCGGCGAGGACCGACGCATCGCCGTCGACGAAGAGGACACGGATCATGGAATCTCCAGGAATGGTGAGGTGTGGCCAGAAGTGCGCGGTACACGAACGGGCACCCCCTATATCGGGGGGTGACGGAGCGCGGTTGAGCAGTTCTTGAAAATCTCGTCGCTGATCCCGATGCGCGGCCACGATGACGGCGCGGCCGGCTCACATCTTTGGTGGTCGACCGATCGACGGCCACTCGACACCCGGGGCGTCCGCGGTCGAGCGGATACGATCGGCCCATGGCTGCCATCTTTGCGCTCACCGAGGGACTGCCCGAGGTGGAGTACGCCACAGGGGACGTGGTGATCGAAGAGGGCACTCGCACCGGCTCGATCTGGATCCTGGTGTCGGGCTCGGTGAACGTCCGCCGCGGATCCACGGCGATCAGCACGAACTCGCAGCCCGGCTCGGTGTTCGGCGACATCTCGTTGTTGCTCGGCCAGCCACACGGAGCCACCGTCGAGGCCGCCGAGCCCACCGTGATGCGGTACGCCGTCGACGGTGTCCACCTGTTCGACCAGTACGCCGGCTTCTCCCGCATGGTGGCGACAGGGCTGGCTTCCCGACTCGACTCACTGACGGTGTACCTCGCCGACCTCAAGCAGCAATACGGTGCCGCCCCCGGTATTGCAATGGTCTCCGACGTGTTGCGGCACCTGGCAGCGCAACCCGCATCATCGGCTCCTGCCGTACGACCGGTGTCTGCCCGCGATCCCGACCCCGAGTACTGACTGGCCGGGCATCGTGCCCGAAGCCCACAGAACGAGAGCCCTCAGAACAAGGTGCGTGGCGGTCGAGTCGGCGACGTGAGATCGGCGTGCTCGATGCCCATCATCGACAGCCATGTGGCCGTCTGCTCGACGAGATCGATGTCGATCCGTGTGGGGAGCGGACCTCGCTGGTTACCCGGATTCAGCACCCATGTGTGGCCGACGCGGTCGATCCACGCTCCGTCAGGCTTGAAGGGTGGGCCGTGCACGTGACCGCTGAGGACCATGTCGGGTTGATGCTCGGCGATCCATCCTGCGAGGTCGGCATCCCCGTAGTGGCGGCTGCCGGTCCACGATGTCGGCGAATCGGTGGGTGGCCAGTGGTAGACCCAGATCCAGCGGGCCGGTCGACGTGCAGCGTCGGCCGCCAGTTGGCGAACCACGGCCTCGCGGCCGACAGGGCCGTCCCACCAGGGGCAGATCGTGAACAGCGTGTCGTCGATCATCAACGAATCGCCGTCGGTGGACGCACCTGTTGCGCGCAGTGAGTCGAGCCACAGCGGTGCGTTCTCGCCGTGCTCGTCGGGTCCGGTCAGGTCGTGGTTGCCCGAGCTGATCAGCGTCTTCGTGCGTTCCTGGAGCAACGCGACGTATCGGCTGACGATCACCGACTGCGTGTCGAGCGCCACGGCAGAGCTGATGTCGAGGTGGTCGCCGGCCATCACCACGACGTCGAACTCGGCCGCCTCCTCGACGACCCAGTCGAACTGCGGGAGCGCGTAGTGGAGGTCGGACACCAACAGGATCCTCATCGCGCCTCGCGGTCCTGACCCGTGTTGTCCCGCTCGCCCGGCTCTCCCAGATCTCCCAGATCTCCCAGATCGAGGCTGCCGATGTGCGCCAGTGCGGCGGCATGGCTGCGATCGTGCCCCGTCACCGCCACGAGGAACGGGTCGCGATGAATGCCGAGCAGTCGTCCCGGGCCGCGGGCGAACACCGAGGCAGTGCGAGGCGTGTCCGACAGGAGGGCCACCTCGCCGAAGAAGTCGCCTCGTCTGGCCGTGCGGATGAAGGCGCCGTTCATCACCACGTCGAATTCACCTTCGGTGACCGCATAGAAGCAGTCGCCGAGTCCGCCCTGCACGATCACCTGCTCACCGTCGCTCACATCCATGTGTTCTGCCGAGCGAGCGACGGCTTCCAGCGCCAACGGCGCCAACGGAATGAACATCGGCAAGCCGACGAGCAGTGTCATCTCCACCACGGGCACCTCGGTGTTGGCGTCGGCGCGGCGCAACGAATGCAGACCCGCGAGGGTCAGTATCCCGAGCACCCCTCCGAGGCCGGCCAACGCAAGGCCGAGTCCGCCGATCGCCAAGAAGATCTGGGCGAGTGCCGAACCGGTCAGCTGCGCGACTCCTGCAGCCAGACCGAGCAGCGCGAACAGCGGTCCGAGCTGGCGAGGGTCGGTCGAACGCTGCAACAGCATTCGGCTGAGGTTGTCCATGAGTGACAGGCACACGCCCAGCAGCGGCAGGACGACCATCACGACCGGCGCTTCGGTGCGCAGGCCGAGCGCGATGCACATGATGGCCGATGCCACGAGGGCGATGACGAGGGCAGGACGAAGACTCGATCGACTCACGACGTAGGCCGCGACCAGCGTGCTGAGCAGGGCGCCCGTGCCGACGAGGGCGCTGAGCAGGCCCGGTCCCTGATCGCCCAGTTCGAGCGCCTTCAACGCCATGATCACCAGCAGCACATCGAATGCGCCGACCACCAGGTTGCGCGCCGAGGCGACGCCGATCACACCGATGCTCCAGGGGCGACGGCGGAGCTCTGCGAACGCCAGCCGCATCACTCGTCGTTGAGGTGCGGCATGATCGGCAGTTCTCGTGAGCGCGAGCGGCGCCGGGCGCCAGGCAGTGGCGGCGAGGGCGATCGCCGCACTGGCGGCGCATGCGACGAAAACCGCCTGGGAACCGCCAAGAGCTGCGAACGACGCTGCGATCAGTGGTCCGACGAGGGCGCTCGAGCTGTCGCAGCCCGACACCCACAGGTTGCCGGTCACCAGTTCGCGGGTGGTGCGCACGATGGCAGGCATCAGCACCGCACCGGTGGGGCGCAGTGTGTTGATCGCGCCCAGGCCGACCACGACGAAGGCCGCCACCGCTGGAGTCGGCGCGCCCAACGCCGCGGTGACCGCCGCACCGCTGTACGCCACCGTCTGCAGCGCAAACCCTGCCAGGCGTACCCGATGGGCGCGATGCCTTGCGGTGAGCGCAGCCGCCACTGGAGCACCGACGAGCGATGGTGCGAGGACCGCGAGCGAGACGAAACCCACGGCTGACGCACCGTTCCACTCGTACGCGTGGACCAGCACCCCAACGGTGGCGGCCCACTCGGCGACGACGGTCAAGAAGTGGGCGACGACGAAACGAACGAGGCGTGGATCTCTCAACTCGGCACCCGCACGACGACGACACTCCTGCTTTCCGATCGGAGCAACATGACTAGCACAGATGGGATTCGGACCCACACGTGCGGATGAGTGCGTCGATCCCGCCTGCGCCAGATCCGTCGACTCCGACGATGCGTGCTGTCCTCTACCGTGGCGATCCGTGACATGTCCTCCCGCAGATCCAGGCCCGGAGCGCACCGTCGTCACGGCAGTGCCTGCTCGGGTCGGCCTGGTGGGCAACCCATCCGACGGCTACGGAGGTGCGGTGTTGGCGGCGGCACTCGGTGGCCTGCATGCCGACGTGTCCGCGACCCCGCAACGAACGCTGACCCTCGATGGGTCCGGGGTCCTGACGATGTGGCCGACGGCCTGGGGGGCGAACCTGGACCGGCGGGTGACCGCAGCCCTCGCGCTGCGCGCCGAACGCGACGTGCTGGGCATCGCTGCGGGCTGGCAGGATCGAATCGTGCAGTCGATGGGTGGCATGGTGCTGGTCGACACGGCATCCATGGACGATCTCGACGGGGTGGACGTACCGGTGGTGACGATGGTGGGCCTCCCGCACGGGCGCACCTCGACGTGCTCGTCGGGTGGGCCGCAGGGACCGCCACGTCGTCGGACGACTATCACGCACCGCTGGGGCGCAACGCGGCGAGTCTCGTCGGTTCGATGTCCGAGCTGGGAGCGATCGCCCGCAGCGCAGCGCGTGCGGTCGAGCGAGGCGACACGATCGCCCTGGCCGAGGCCATGGACCGAACGTGGATGATTCGCCAAGCGTGCGCGCCGTTGCGGGCCGATCACGCAGCACTCGTCGAGCTCGTTCGTTCGACAGGTATGCACGCAACGACCCCTGGCTCGGGAGGTTCGGTGGTTGCCCCGTGCCTCGATGAGCGGGTCACCCTCGCAGCGATCGCCGCGTTGGGTGCTGCTGGCTGTGCGTACCTGCGCTGTGCGCTGGCGTGATCAGCGAGTCGGGGTGAGGTTCGATGCACCCGACGTGTGGCCGGCCGTTGCGGCGAGCAGGCCGAGGCCGACGAACAGTCCGCCCGAGACCCACCGCCGGATGAACGGCAGCGTGCGACCACGCAACAACAGGGTGCGCAAGCTGCTGGCGACCAACGAGTACGTGCCATTGAAGATCGTCGCGAGCACCACGAAGACCGCTCCGAGCACCAGGGCCTGGGTGAAGGCCCTGCCCTCATCGGCGTGGATGAACTGGGGGAAGATCGACAGGAAGAACAGGGCTGTCTTCGGGTTCAGTGCGTTCACGATCACGCCCTGCCGGAACGCGCGGCGCATGCTGACGCCGGGCTGATCGGGGTCGAGGGGCTCGGGCGGGTGCATCAGCGTGCGAACTCCGGTGACGATGAGGTAGATCGCGCCGGCCCACTTCACCACGTTGAACGCCGTCGCCGACGTCGCGATCACGGCGCTCAGCCCAGCGGCTGCGGCCATCACCTGGATGGCATCACCCACCTCGAGACCTGCGACTGCAGCGAGGCCCACTTCACGGCCATCGCTGACCGATCGGTTGAGGATGTACAGGATCGCTGGGCCGGGGATGAGCAACAGGGCGATCGTGGCGGCGGAGAACGCGGCGATGGTGGACCAGTCGGGCACGTCGGCCATGGTACGGGACCGCGGTGGGAGGGCCAGGGTCGGTTTCGAATGGGCGGCCGTGGGTCGAACGACCCGATGCGGGCTGATGACGGCCGGGTGGCGACGTTGCCGCGTACAGTCACCAGCCATGAAACGTTGGGCCGTCGTCGCGAGCTGGGCCGTGCTCGGACTGGCGATCATCGTTCTGGCGCTGACGGCCGATGCCGGCCCGCTCACACCGCTGAAGGCGATCATCCTGGGCGCAGTCGAAGGGATCACCGAATTCTTGCCGATCTCGTCCACCGGGCACCTCCTGGTCACCCAGCGCCTGCTCGACCTCGGAACGGGCAGTGGCAAGGCCGCCGCCGACACCTACGCGATCGCGATCCAGATCGGGGCGATCTTGGCCGTGGTGGCGGTGTCGTTCCGCCGCTTGGTTCAGATGGCCAACGGTGCGGTCGGCCGCGACCCTGTCGGTCGCGACGTGCTGCTGCGGCTGATCGTCGCGTTCGTGCCCGCCGCCGCAGTCGGACTCGTGCTCGGCGACACGATCAAAGAACAACTGTTCGGCCCCTGGCCGGTCGTTGCGGCCTGGCTGGTCGGCGGCGTGTTCCTGTTGTGGTGGCGGCCCGGTACCGGCTCGGATGCGCTCGAACAGCTCACCTCCCGGAACGCGGCGATCATCGGCTTCGCGCAGATCCTGGCCTTGTGGCCCGGCACCAGCCGCAGCCTGGTCACGATGATCGCGGCCCTTGCGATCGGCCTCAGCATGTCTGCGGCGGTCGAGTTCAGCTTCCTGCTCGGGCTGGCGACGCTGTCGGCGGCGACGGTGCTCGACCTCGCCAAGGACGGCAGCACGTTGCTCGACCTGTACGGATGGCAGACGCCGCTGCTCGGCACGCTGGTCGCGTTCGTCACGGCACTGCTGGCCGTGAAGTGGTTCGTCGCCTACCTGCGCACCAGGCCGCTGGCGATCTTCGGTTGGTACCGCATCGGCATCGCCGCGGTCACCGTGGTCCTGATCGCGACCAACGCCATCTGATCGATCGTCCCGCGGAGTCCGACCTCCGCAGTGCCTGTCAGTGGGGGAGCGTGTAGGTGTTCTCGAGTTCGTCCTGGATGACGGTCGCCAACGACGCGCTCGTATCGACCACGAGCTCCTCGTCGAGCACCCGGGTGCGATAGCTCCAGCCATCGGGGAGATCGAGCCGATCGCCGAGGGTGACGAGCGCCTCCTCGGTGAGCGTCGGGTCGACACCGATGCAGTAGGCCTGCATCACGTACGCGACGGCGTCGGGGTCGACCAGCTCGTAGATGCGCGATCCTGCGTCGAAGAAGAAGACGGCACCCCGGTTCACGTTTCGGATCGTGTACGGGCCGGCCTGCATCGTGGTGCCGAGATCGAGCGTGGCGATGCGGCGCATGGTCAGCCCGTTGAACTCGCGGAGCACGGGCTCGACGACGGCCACCTTCGAGCCGAATCCGTCGAGGGTCCAGTACCGCGGACCGTTGAGCTTGACGAACACGGCACCCATCTCACGAGCGATGGTGTTCGCGTCGAGGGTGTCCCACAGTTCCTGGGGACAGTCGTTCAACATCTGCGTGCCGTACACCTCGGCATGCAATCGTTCCTCGCGCAGGTAGACGGCGAGCACTTCGCCGTAGCGCACGCTGCGCATGTCGGAGATGAGTCGAGGAGTGGAACTGGTCATCACGAACCCTTCACCGCCGGCCGCCCGGCATCTTGTGGCACATGCTATGTCATGACTGGCTCGCCGGCGTTCTGCGTCGTCATTCGGGTCGAGCGATCGCGGCCAGCACGTCCAGCCGCCCGGCGCGGCGCGCCGGCCAGATGGCTGCCACGAGTCCGGCGATCAGTGTGGCCGCGATCACGATGACGATGGTGCCGACCGGCAGGGCGACCGACGTGACGCCCACCGATTCCATGCCGCGTGTGCCCAGCACACCCAAGGGGATCCCGACCGCGAACCCGAGCGTGGTCCCGAACCCGGCGATGATCAGCGACTCTCCGAGCACCGACAGCTGCAGCTGTCGACGCGTGGCGCCGACGGCGCGCAGCAAGCCGAACTCGTGGGTGCGTTCGAACACGGCGAGGGCCAGTGTGTTGGTGATCCCGAGCACGGCGATCAGCACGGCGAACGCCAGCAGGCCGTACACCAGTCGGAGGAGTTGGTCGAGCTGGTCCTCCTGGGTGCGGCGGAACTCGGCCTGGTCCTGCAGTTCGACCTGCGGGAAGTCGTCGACCACGGCCGCGATCGCCTGGCGGGCGCGAGCGAGATCGATGCCGTCGACGAGCTTGGCCCCGGCGAACGCGTCGAGGCGCACCGCCGGATTGGCCGCTGCGAACACATCGAGGTCGACGATCCAGTTCGTGTTGGTGGCAGCTGCGTCGGCGAACACACCCACGACTGTCAATGTCTGCGCCGCGCCAGTGCGCCATTGCACGTCGACGGTGTCGCCGACAGCCAGATCGAAGTCGCGCGCCGGGTCTTCGTGTACCAGGAGACCATCGTCGGCGAGGCCGGCGAACCCGCCCGATCGGAGGTCGAGATCGACGATCTCGCCGAAGGAGTCGCCGTCGATGGCACCGACGGACCTGGTGCCATCGCCCACCTGGAACGTGCCCGCACGAAACGCGCTGATGGCCTCGATCTCGGGCAGTTCGCGCATCCGCTCGACCAAGGTGGGTGAGAACCCCTGGAAGCCGGTGCCGGTGACGAAGAAGTCGGCGGTGATCGACTGCCCGAGCTGCTCGGAGAGCGAGCGACTGAGCGATGCGCCCACGACGCCGACGCCGCTGACCAGCGCGATCCCGATCATCAACGCGGAGGCGGTGGTCGCGGTTCGGCGCGGCGAGCGAGTGGCGTTCTCCTGGGCAAGGCGGCCCGGCATGCCCATCAGGCGGCGGACAGGGATGCCGAGTGCCCGCCCGACGGGGGCAGCGACGCCAGCGGCCAGGAGTGCGACTCCGGACAGCACGAGCGCTGCGCCGCCGGCGATGAGACCCACCGTGAGCGACAGCTCACCGGGTTTCGCGAACACGCCGACGCAGTAGAGCGCCGTGCCGGCGATCGCCATCAGCGAGCCGATCAGCAAGCGGCGCAGCGAGCCCCGCCGTGCCGATGCCGCCTCCAGCCGCATCGCTGCCACTGGAGGCACGCGCCCTGCGACGAGGGCTGGGGCCACGGTGGCCACCATGGTGACGCCCACACCGACCACGATCGCGACGATGACCGTTCGTACTGCGATCACCGTGCCCGCACGCGGGAAGCCGGCACCGCCGGCGTTGAAGATCACCGTCAGCACGCGAGCGACACCGATCCCGCCGAGCAGCCCGGCACCGGTTGCGATCACCGCGATCGCCAGCGACTCGCCGAAGATCATGGCTCGTACCTGGCGACTGCTCGCCCCGATCGCGCGGAACAGCGCCAGCTCGCGCATTCGCTGGGCGACGATGATGCGGAAGGTGTTGTTGATCAAGAACGCGCTGACGAACAGCGCTATCAGCGCAAACCCGAGCAGCACCCAGCGCAGGAGGTCGACCACGTTGCCGATGCGTTCCGCGGTGTCGCGGGCGACCTCGTCGCCGGTGGCCACCTCGGCATCGCCTGGAAGCAGGGCCTCGATCACTTCACGGGCGTCGTCGGTCTGGGCACCGTTCAGACCGTCGTCCAGGGCGATGTCGATCGAGTCGTAGAGGCCGGGGGAACCGAGCACCTCCTGCGCCGTGACCGGGTCGAAGGCGGCGATGGTGGCGCGCCCGGCGACCGCGTCGTCGTCGTCACCGAGACCATTGGTGCCCACCATGGTGAACTCACGCACGCCCTCTGCCAGCGCCACGCGCACCGTGTCGCCCACCTGGGCGCCGATGCGTTCTGCGGTCGTCGTGTCGAGCGACACCTCGTCGGGCCCCGACGGCACCGCGCCGGAACGCAGTTCGCGCCCGCCGATGAGGCCGGTGCCCGTCCACGACACGCCGAGCTGAGGGCCACCGCGAGCGGGCACCGGCTCGCCGTCGGCGTCGAGAACGACGGCCGGTTCGTCGAGGTTCGGTTCCACGGCGACCACGCCGGGCACCTCGGAGATGTCGTCCGCGAGCGACGCCGGCACCGGGCTGCCGCCGCCCCCACGTCCGAACGCGGTGGCGCCGCGCACGCGCAGATCGATTCCCTCGTCGAGCTGGTCGAACAGCTGGTCGAACGCCCGACGGAAGCTGTCGGTGAGGATGAAGGCGCCGCTGACGAACGACACGCCGATCACGATCGACAGCACCGTCAAGACGATGCGCGCCCGTCGGGCCACGAGGCCCCGCACTGTCAGCCGCACCATCATCCCGGGCGAACCTACTCGTGGTGCTCGACGGCGAGCACACCGATCGCGGGATCTCGTCGCCGGTGGCGCCCGAGTGCGCCAGTCACGCCGCGCCCGCCCCGGCGGTCCCCGGGCGCGCGTTTGTGCGCGGACGCGTCGATACGACGCGGAAGTGAGCAAACGCGGCGGGTGGTCGATCGAATTGCCGGTACGAGCGTTCCGTCGTCTCGGGGGCGTCCTCGCTAACATGCGGCCGTGACGATCACCGACTTCACGATGGGCTGGTTCGATCTCGGCGGTCGCAACGCCATCGTGACGGGTGGCAACACCGGTCTCGGGCAGGCGTTCTCGCTGGCGCTCGCGACGGCCGGGGCCAACGTGTTCGTGCCCAGCCTCGCCGACGACGACGGATCGACCCGGGCGCTCGTCGAAGCTGCGGGCGCCCGCTACGAGTTCATGGAGGCCGACATCACCACCGACGGGGTGCCGGCCCAGGTGATCGCCGCGTGCGTCGAGCGCCTCGGCTCGGTCGATGTGCTGATCAACTCGGCCGGCATCTGCCCGCTCGGTGAGGTGCTCGAGTTCGGTCGCGACAAGTGGGATGCCACCGTCGCCGTCAACCTCACTGCGGCGTTCGAGATGAGCTTCGAAGCGGCGAAGGTGATGGTGCCGCAGCGCTGCGGCAAGATCATCAACATCTGCTCGATGTTCAGCTTCCTCGGCGGGCGCATGTCGTCGGCGTACTCGGCCACCAAGCACGGCATCGCCGGGCTCACGAAGGCCTACTGCGACGAACTCGCCGAGCACAACATCCAGGTGAACGGCATCGCTCCCGGCTACTACGCCACGGCGATCACCACCGCCACGCGTAGCAACCCCGACACGAACCGCAAGGTCCTCGAGCACATTCCGGCGGCGCGGTGGGGAGAGACCGTCGACCTGATGGGAACGGTCGTCTTCCTCGCCAGCCGGGCCAGCGACTACGTCAACGGTCACGTCCTGGCAGTGGACGGCGGCTACCTCGTCCGCTGAGGACCAGGGAGCGAGCACTTCATGTCCGGCCCGTACCTGATCGGCGTCGACTGCGGCACGCAGAGCGCGAAGGTGGTCGTGTACGGCGCCGCCGGCAACGCTGTCGCCCGCGGCCAGCAGATGCTGCGCCCGATGGATCGCCCTCGTCACGGCGTGGTCGTGCATCCCGACGACGATCTGTGGGCGGCGATCACGTCGGCCAGCCGCCAAGCGCTGGCGGCGTTCAAAGGCGAACCGTCCGAGATCGCGGCGGTGGGCATCTGCCCCATCCGCTGCAACAAGGCGTTCCTCCGCGTCGATGGTTCGTTGGTCGAGCCGGTGATCAGCTGGATGGACGACCGCGCGTATCGGCCGTACGTGCCCGACGATCCGGAGTTCGTCTTCGCGACGACGTCGTCGGGCTACGTGGCCCACCGCTTCACCGGCCGGTTCCGCGACACGGCAGCGAACAACATCGGCCTCCAGTGGCCGATCGACAGCGACACCTGGCAATGGAGCGACGATCCGGCGCTGTACGAAGCGTTCGCGCTCCGTCGCGATCAGTTGTTCGAGCTGCAACTACCCGGCGAGGTGATCGGTGGGGTGACCGACGAAGCGGCGGCTGCCACCGGCATCCCGGCGGGACTGCCCGTGGTGCAGACGGCGAACGACAAAGCGGTCGAGATGCTCGGGTCGGGGTCGTTGGGGGAGACCACGGCGCTGGTGTCCCTCGGGACGTACATCGCGGCGATGGTGCACGGACACGAGAACCACCGGCACCCGACGAGCTTCTGGACCAACTTCGCCTGCATCCCGCACCGCTACCTGTACGAGAGCAACGGGGTGCGCCGGGGCATGTGGACCCTCACCTGGTTCCTCGATCTGCTGGGTGACGAGGTAGCCGAGCGGGCGGTGTCGCTGGGGTTGACGCGCGAGCAGTACATCGAACGTGAGGCGGCTCAGGTGCCGGCCGGGAGCGACGGACTGATGACCGTGCTCGACTGGTTGGCCACCACCGACAAGCCGTTCCGCAAGGGCATCATGCTCGGCTTCGACGCCCGTCACTCCCGCGGTCACATGTACCGATCGATCCTCGAGGCGATCGCGCTCACCATGAAGCATCACGTCGACGCGATGTGCGACGAACTCGGGATCGCGCTCACCGAGATCGTGGTGTCGGGTGGCGGCTCGAACAGCCCGTTGTTCATGCAGATCTTCGCCGACGTGTTCGGCATTCCTGCCTCGCGCAGCGTCGATGGCGGGGGAGCGAGCCTCGGCTCGGCGATGTGCGCGGCGGCAGCGGTCGGGCTGTACCCCGACATCGAGACCGCCGCGGCCGCGATGGCCAAGGGTCGGGAAGCATTCGCTCCCGACGCATCGAACGCCGGGGTGTATGCGCGGATGGCCGACACCGTCTACCACGACATCCGCAGCCACACCGACGCGCTGTTCGAACGCGCCTACCCGATCTTCCACTGACCTCGAATCACCGACCCCGACCCGCAACCGACCTCGAACACAACCGACCTCGCAACGAAGGAAACCACCATGACCATCAGCCGTGCCGCCATCGTCGAACACCTGCAGCAACTGCTCACCACCGACCAGGTGGTGACCGACCCCGAGACGCTGCAGCGTTCGAGCGTCGACAACTTCCGGAAGCTGCAGAACATCTTCAACGTCTACACGCTGCCGTCGCCGGCAGCGGTCGTGATGGCGCGCAGCACCGACGACGTGTCCAAGGTGCTCGCGTTCGCCGATGCCAACGGCGTCAACGTGGTGGCACGCACCGGAGGCACTGCCACCGAGGGTGGACTCGAGATCCACGACGATCGATCGATCGTGGTCGACGGCTCGGGCCTCGACCAGATCGTGACGATCGACGCGTACAACATGCAGGCGACGGCGCAGTGCGGCGTGCCCTTGCAGCGGCTGGAGGACGAGTGCCGCAAGGTCGGCCTCACCACCGGCCACTCGCCGCAGTCGAAGCCGATCGCGTCGATGGGCGGTCTGGTGGCCACCAGGAGCATCGGCCAGTTCTCCACGCTCTACGGCGGCATCGAGGACATGGTGGTCGGCTGCGAGGTGGTGTTCGCCGGCGGACACGTGTCGCGGATCAAGAACGTGCCACGTCGCGCCGCCGGCCCCGACATCCGCCACATCGTGATCGGCAACGAGGGGGCCCTGTGCTACATCACCGAGGTCACGGTGAAGTTGTTCCCGTACCTCCCCGAGAACAACATCTTCCTCGGCTGGACCCTGAAGAACATGAAGGAGGGCTTCGAGGTGCTGCGTGAGGTGATGGTGGCCGGGTTCAAGCCATCGGTCGCCCGCCTGTACGACTTCGAGGACGGCCAGCTGCACTTCTCTCACTTCGCGCAACCCGACGATTGCATCGTTCTGTTCATGACCGAGGGCAACGCCGGTGTCTCCAAGGCGACGGCCGAGGGAATTCGCGAGATCGTGGCGCAGCACCCCGGCTGTCAGCCGGTGGACAGTCAACTGATCTCTGACTGGTTCGACGATCTGGTGTGGGGTCCCGACAAGGTGATCCGTGAGGACAACCGCATCTTCACCACGCGCAACGTGAACCGCACGACCGAGATCTCCGCCGACTGGAGCTCGATCAACGAGATCTACGAAGCCGCGCTGCCGCGCATCCGCGCCGAGATCAAGGGGATCACGCTGCTCGGCGGCCACTCGTCGCACAGCTACATCAACGGCACGAACATGTACTTCAACTACTTCTACGACCTCATCGACTGCGAGCCCGAAGAGGAGAACGACAAGTACTACTGGCCGATCATCAAGATCATCTGCGAAGAGACGCTTCGCTTCGGCGGGTCGATCGTGCATCACCACGGCATCGGCAAGGCCCGTGCCCCGTGGGTCCGCGAGGAGTACGGCAGCTCGTTCATGATGCTCGAAGCGTTGAAGCACGCCTTCGACCCGAACGGCGTGATGAACATGGGCACGATCATCCCCGTGCCCTGATCGGATCTCCGGTTCGGCCCCAGTCGCCGGGCACGTCGACCCGTCATCGACTCACTTCTTGGCGCGCCAGGCCCGTTCGAACGGGAGCCGCCAGGCATTGGGGGCGATGAGCTGGTGGATCGCATTGGGACCCCACGAGCCGGGAGCGTACGAGCGCACCGGCGGTGGGGATTCCAACAGTGGCGCGGACAGCTCCCACAGACGCTTGATGCCCTCAGCGGTGGTGAACAAGGTGTGGTCGCCGCTCATCGCGTCGTGGATCAGGCGTTCGTACGCCTCGAGCACATCGCTTTCGCGGCCGGTCTCGTGCAATGCGAACTGCAGGCTCAATTTGTCGAGGCGCATGCCCGGGCCAGGACGCTTGCCGTAGAACGACAGCGACAGCTTCGACGCGTCGGCGAGGTCGAACGTGAGGTGGTCAGGACCGTGTGCGCCGATGCCCGAGCCAGCGGGGAACATGCTCTTCGGCGGCTCGCGGAAGGCGATCGAGATGATGCGCGCACCCTCGGCCATGCGCTTGCCGGTGCGCAGGTAGAACGGCACGCCCGCCCACCGCCAGTTGTCGATCTGGCACTTCAGCGCGATGAAGGTGTCGGTCTCGGAGTCGCGGGCCACGCCGACCTCGTCTCGATACCCGATGTACTGGCCGCGCACCACGTCGGCCGGATTGATCGGCAGCATCGAGCGGAAGACCTTGTTCTTCTCTTCGCTGATCGCCCTTGGCTCGAGCGCGGTGGGCGGCTCCATCGCCATGAACGCCAGCACCTGGAACAGGTGGGTGACCACCATGTCCTTGTATGCGCCGGTGTGCTCGTAGAACCCGATGCGGCCGTCGAGCGCGAGCGCTTCGGGCACGTCGATCTGGACATGGTCGATGTGGTCGCGGTTCCAGATCGGTTCGAACAGACCGTTGGCGAACCGGAAGGCGAGGATGTTCTGCGCGGCCTCCTTCCCGAGGAAGTGGTCGATGCGATAGATCTGGTCCTCGCTGAACGTCTCGTGCAACGACGCGTTCAACGTTCGGGCTGTCGCCAGATCGGTGCCGAACGGCTTCTCCATGATGATTCGCGATCGCTCCACCAGACCGGCCTCGGCCAGAACGCTGACGACCGGGCGCGCGGCCGGCGGCGGCACGCTCAGGTAGTGCAGGCGCCGTGGCTCGCCGCCGAGCGCGATCTCGGCCTCTGCCACTGCGGCTGCAAGGCCTGTCGCTCCGAGCGATTGGGGCACGTACTGCAGCTTCGCTGCGAAGGCGGCCCACTGGTCGTCGGAGAAGGAGCGGTTCGAGAACTCGTCGATGGCTCGTCGGGCGAAGGTGCGAAAGCCGTCTGCGTCGAGCAGATCGAGCGACGTGCCGACGATTCGGCAGTCGCTCACCAGGCCGGCGAGGAACAGGTGCAACAGCCCAGGGAGCAGCTTGCGTCGTGACAGGTCACCGGTGGCGCCGAAGAGCACGATCACGTGCGGCTTCACCGGTGCCATCAGCGACGGTGTGATGTCGCTCGGATCGGAGTGGGTGGACACGTGCTCGGACATCGATGGCACCTTAGGTCTGCAGGCGATGCCCGCGGGCGAGGTTCGTGATCTTCTCGAAGTCGATGACCGTCCGGTGACGAGACAGAACGTCTCGGGTCACGTGTTCTTGTGCTTGGAGCCCTTCGCCGCGGTCTTCGCCTTCGCTCCGCCTGACCCTTTGGCTGTCGCCTTCGCTGTCGCCGCGACGGCGGCGCCGAGTGATGCGAGGGCGCTCTCGATCCGATCGAGGCGTTCGAGCTGATCGCCCAGTTGACCGTCGATCTTGGCGGTGGCCCCGGTGACGGCAGGCTCGGGCGCTCGGGCCGCGAGTTCGGCGTGGCACGCTCGAAGCAGGCGACCGGTGTCGCGCTCCTCGGCGATGTAGCGACCCATCAGGGCGCCGGTGACCGGGTCGATCGTGGTGTCGTCGAAGAACGACGCGAACACGTCGGGCCGCGCCTCTGCGGTGCTCGAGAACCCGAGCTGCTCCAGCTTCTCGCAGTCCGACAGGCCTGTCGAAGCGGCGATCTTCACCCGTCGGGCAAGCCCCGGATCGGGACGGTCGAGCACCGAGTACCCGAGTTCGTCGAGTCGCTTCGCGAAGCTGCGCGCATGCTCTGCCTCGCGCAGCGCCACGGTTCGAACCACCGCTCGCACGTCATCGTTCGGCGTCGCTGCCTCCCATGCCGCGAACTGCGCTTCACCGCCCAGCTCACCGACGGCGATCGCGTTCAACAGACCAAGGTACGACGGCTTCTCGCCCATGTCAGCTTCTCCTTCACGAAGGCATGGTCGCATGATGCCCCCCACCGGGCCGACCAGCTGTGCCGACCGTACCAGCGCCCGGCACGGGTACGCCGATCGAGCCTGCGCCACACGTCGACGATTCGGCGCGACCTCACGTTTGATCGGCACTGCCGGGCGGGTGTGGTAGACCGGCGCCTCATGGGGAGCCACAAGCAACTGATCGAGCGGCTGTTCGACGAGGTGTGGAACGGCCGCCAGCTCGACAAGATCGACGAGTTGTACGCGCCTGATTTCGTTGCCGACTACCGGCCGTTCGCGCCGCTCCGAGAAGGCTCGGATGCCGTGCGGGGCATGGTGGAACGGGCTTGGGAGACCTTCCCCGACTACCACGAGGAGATGCTGGCCGTCGTCGAGGAGGGTGACCACGCAGCGGTGCATCTGCGGATCACGGGCACTCAGGCGGGCGCGTGGGGGCCATTGCCTGCAACTGGTCGCCGCGTGGAGTTCGAGGAGATGATCCTCTTCACCTTCGGCCCCGATGGCCGCGTTGTCCGTCAACGAGGCATCGCCGACAACCTCACTGCTCTGAATCAGCTTGGAAACGCCTCCAGTACGTGAACACCCAGAACTGTAGATGTTCCGGTGATCGAGCGAGGCAGGCTGCCACGTCGGGCGACCTCCTGCCGATGACCGGTCGCCTCCGTCGAAGTTCGTCTGACTTCGGCGCGACCTACTCGCAGACGATGCCGTCGTTGTCGCGGTCGGTGTACCACGCGTACTCGGGATCGATGCCGCGGTAGTAGGGGCCGTAGCCAGCTGCTTTGGCGGCGGTGCAGGTCGAGTAGCGGGGATCGGTCCCGGCTGATGGCTGGGTGAGAAGGTGGATCGGTCCGAGTTCCCGCTGATTCCAGTCATCCGCCCCGGACGCCAGAGCCAGCGTCGCCTGGAAGACCGCGTCAAGCCGAGCCGCATCAATCGATCGTGGAGCCACCAAGAGAATGCTACCGCAGGACGGCGGCAAAGAGAGGCGTAGTGCCAAGCATTGCCGTCCGCGAAGCGCCGCTGAAGTCCGGCACTTGCGACTACCGCCTCCTCGTTGAC
>JANNQK010000336.1:0-20394 GCA_031400715.1 Actinomycetes bacterium
CGATCGTCGGGCCTACACCGCGCGGCTGCGCAACTTCGAGCTCACCCCGTACCTCGAGACGAAGATCGATGGTGGCCCGGTGACCAACGTCCTCCTCGACTTCACCACCGCCAACAGGATGAAGCGCTGCGCCCCTCCCGGCGAACTGGGCGGCGACGCGCTGTAGGCAGATCAGCCGGCAGTCACCGGACCGGGCCAACGCCGACAGTCGGCCGGAGGTTCAGGCCCGCTGCCAACCCGAGCCCGCCACGTAACGGCGGATCACCTTGGCTGGATTGCCGGCCGCGACCGAGAACGACGGAATGTTGCCGGTGACGACCGAGTTGGCCCCGATCGTGACGTGTTCGCCGATCTGGGCGCCCGGCAGGATCACGCTCCCGTGGCCGATCCACGACCCATTGCCCACCGACACCGGGCGCTCCGGCATGGTCTGTCTCGAGATCGGCATGGTCACGTCCTCGTAGCCGTGGTTCTGGTCGGTGATGTAGACGTGGTGGCCCGTCCAGACGTCGTCACCGATCTCGACCGAGAAGTGGCCGACGATGCCCGACCCCTTCCCGATGAGGCACCGGTCGCCGATGCGGATCACCGGATCGCTGAGGCACACCTGCCCCGGGACCATGCCTGCCGACAGCGTGCTCTGCGGGCCGATCATCGTGCCCTCTCCGATGTGGATGTAGCGCTCGTTGAAGATCGTGTTGGTGGGGAAGCAGATGATGCTGCCCTGACCGAACGCGCCGAACCCTCGTCCGGTGGAGCTGTTCGGTCCGATGGCGCCCCAGCGCCCGATGGACTCCCATGCCCGGCGGATGGCGACACCGGCGAGGTCGTGTCGCCGCGTCACGGGCGGTGACACTAGCCAAGGCCGCCCCGACTACGTTCGGTTCGTGACTCAGATCTCCACTCCGATCCACACTCCCCTCGGCAGGATGCACGGCTTGGTCCGCGACGGCGTCCATGTGTTCAAGGGAATTCGCTACGCCACGGCCGACCGCTTCGAGCCGCCGATCGCCGTGGCGGGATGGGATGACGAGTTGGACGCCACGGCCTACGGGCCGCAGTGCCCGCAGCTGTTCGGGATGCTGGAACAAGCACTCGGCGGTTCGAGCCTGCCGTCGGGCGAGGACTGCCTGCGCATCAACGTGTTCACACCGGGGTGCGACGGCGCGGAGCGACCGGTGATCGTGTGGATCCACGGTGGAGCGTTCACGACGGGCACGGGCTCCATGCCCTGGTACGACGGTTCACAGCTCGCGCGGCGTGGCGACGTGGTGGTGGTCACCATCAACTACCGACTCGGAGCACTCGGATTCAGCGGCCGCACGAATGCCGGTCTGCGCGACCAGGTGATGGCGCTCGAGTGGGTGCAGGCTCAGATCGCATCGTTCGGCGGAGACCCCGGCAACGTCACGCTCGCCGGTGAGTCGGCCGGCGGAGCGAGCCTCGTGGCGTTGATGGCCGCACCGGCCGCCGAGGGCCTGTTCCACGGCGCATTCGCGATGAGCCCGTCGATCGGCCAGCTCCGCAGCGGCGAACGAGCCGATGATGCACTCGCCGAGTACCTCGAGACCGCCGGGGTCGACTCGCTCGACGAGCTCCGCGACGCTCCGATCGAACGGATCCTCGACGCGCAGGGGACAGTGCTCCGGCGCCATCCGGGCGGAGGGCTCACCGACTTCTCGCCATGCGACGACGGCGTGCTCGTGCCCTCCCCCATCCTCGACGCTGCGGCGCGCCATCCGGCTCGACTCGTGCTCGGCACCACCCGCGACGAGATGCAACTGTTCACCACGTTCAACCCGACGTTCGCCGATTTCGACGACGACAAGTTGTCGGCCCAGCTGCATCGGCAGTTCGGCGACCGGGCTGATGACGCTCGGCGGCGCTATGCCGCGGTGCGACCGAACGCGTCACCGCTGCAACTGGCCAGCGCCGTGCAGACCGACGAGGCCTTCCGAGTGCCGGCGCGCCGTCTCGCCGAGGCGCGGCTGCATGCCGGCACCGAGGCCTGGATGTACTGGTTCACCTGGGCGTCGACCGCGTTTCACGGCCGTCTCGGCTCGTGCCATGCCGTCGACATCCCGTTCGTGTTCCACAACCTCGATCGCAAAGGCGTCGCCCAGTTCACGGGAGAAGGAGCCGACCGCATCCCGGTTGCCGATGCATACAGCGCAGCGTTGGTGCGCTTCGCCCACCACGGCGACCCGGGATGGGATCGCTACGAGACGACGAACCGCACGACCCGCCTGTTCGACGTGGCCAGCCCGGTGGTGAGCGATCCGGAGTCCGAGATCAGGGAGCTGTGGCCATGATCGGCGACCCGACCATCAGCGGACACGAGCGCCAGGCGATCGTCGATCTGTCGTCTGGCTATGCGGCCGGGATCGACCATCGTGACTGGGGTTTGTTTCGCAGCATCTTCACCGATGTGTGCGAGTTCGACTTCTCGTCGTGGAGTGGCCGCCCTGCCGCGGCGATGGCCGCCGACGACTGGGTCCAGGCGGTGAGGTCCGTGAACGGCAACTTCGACGCCACGCAGCATCTGATGTCGAACCACCGGATGCAACGGGTGGACGACGACACGATCATCGCAGTCAACGAGATGCAGGCCCAGCACTGGTTCGACGGCGACTCGATGGAATCGTTCGGCCAGGCTGCCGAGCCGGCCTGGTGCCTGCTCGGGGGTCACTACACCAACCGCTGCACTCGGGTCGGCGGCGGCTGGCGGATCATGTCGTGTCAGCTGACCGTCCGCTGGCGCACAGGCGACGAAACGATCTTCGCCCTCGCCCGCCAACGCTCCCGCTGACCCCGACCGCTGACCCGACCGCGATGAGAGATGAGTGGCGGTAGCGCACTCATCTCTCATCGCGGTGTGCGATCACCTACGGTGGCGCGAAGTGGCAGCGCGCAGCACCTCCGACGGCTCGATCACCGATGTCCCGGGCGTCCGGGTCGGGCACGTGACCTCACGGCAGCGGGGGTGGCGAACCGGCACCACCGTGGTGCTCACCGCCGCCGGAGCCGTCGGTGGGGTCGACGTGCGTGGTGGCGGACCGGGTACGCACGAGACCGATCTGCTGCGTCCCGAGAACCTCGTGCAGCACGTGCATGCGATCTGTCTCACCGGAGGCAGCGCATACGGTCTGGCTGCGGCAGGCGGCGTGATGGCCGAGTTGGAGCGTCGCCGGATCGGATTCCCTGTCGGCGCCGAACCGATGTCCGGCGTGGTGCCGATCGTGCCGGCAGCGGTGATCTACGACCTCGGCAGCGGCGGGGTCTTCGCCAATCGACCCGACGCGTCGTTCGGCGCCCGCGCGGTCCGCGCCGCACGAACGTCGGTCGCCGAAGGCGCCGTCGGCGCGGGCACGGGTGCCATCGCCGGCTCGTTGCAGGGCGGGGTCGGCACGGCGAGCCACACATGTCCGAACGGTGTCGTCGTGGGCGCGATCGCCGTCGTGAACTCGGTCGGAGCGGTCATCGACCCAGCCACCGGTCTGCCCTGGATCGAGTCGTCGCATCGCCTTCGCCGGCCGAGCGCCGCCGACCGGTCTGCGCTCGCGGCTCGACTCGATCTCGTCCGTACCCCGCTCAACACCACGATCGGTGCAGTCGCCACGTCGATGGCGCTCACCAAGGCCGAGTGCTCGAAGATGGCAGGCGTGGCCCACGATGGGATGGCGCGGGCGATCCGCCCCGCGCACACGCTGTTCGACGGCGACACGGTGTTCGCGCTCTCCACCGGCGTCGGCGCACCCGGGCCGACGGATGCGCTGGCGGCGCGAGCCCGCGCCGTCGAGCTCAACGCCGTGTTCGAAGCTGCCGCCGACTGCTTCGCCATCGCCTGCACCCGGGCGATCGTGGAGGCTCACTCGTTCCCTGGCGGACCACCCTCGTATCGAGACCTGTGCCCGTCGGCGTTGCGAAGCTAGGTTGCCGCCATGGTGCGGCCCGAACTGATCGACACACCTGGCGCGATGCGGGCCTGGTCGGAGGGCCACCGCCTCGCTGGCAGGCGCGTCGGCCTGGTGCCCACCATGGGGGCGCTGCACGACGGCCACCTGGCGCTCGTGCATGCAGCACGAGCACACAGCGATGTCGTCGTGGTGTCCGTGTTCGTCAACCCGCTCCAGTTCAACGTGCGAGCGGATTTCGACCGCTACCCGCGCCCCCTCGACCACGACCTCGACGCCTGCGCCGCAGCAGGTGTCGATGCGGTGTACGCACCCACCGGAGCGGCGATGTACCCCGACGGGTTCCAGACTCACGTCGAGCCGGGACCGCTGGCCGACGGGCTGGAGGGCGCGCACCGGCCCGGACACTTCCGCGGGGTCACCACCGTCGTCACGAAGCTGTTCGCCGCGGTGCGTCCGCACGTGGCCGTGTTCGGTCAGAAAGATGCCCAGCAGTTGGCGATCATCCGCCGGATGACCCTCGACCTCGACCTCGGCATCGACATCGTCGGACTGGCCACCGTGCGCGAGCCAGATGGCCTGGCGATGAGCAGCCGCAACCGCCGGCTCGATCCTGCATCTCGAGCCGCGGCGGTGTGCGTGTCGCGGGCGCTCGGAGCCTGCGAGACGTTGGTGCACGACGGGGTGAGCGACGCCGGGGAACTGTTGGCAGCCGCGACCTCGGTGGTCGAGGCCGAGCCGCTCGCCAGGCTCGAGCACGTTGCCCTGGTGCATCCCGACACACTCGAGCCGCTCGATGTGATCACGGACCGGGCGTTGTTGTTGATCGCCGTGTGGTTCGGCGACGTGAGGTTGATCGACAACCTGCTCCTCAGGCGTCGATCGGCGGACTGATCAGGCCGGACCCCAGCCGGTGAGCGCGATGGTCATCGCGATCGCGTTGATGATCGCGTGGGCGATGATCGTCGGCGTGATGCGTCGGAACAGGTACGCCGCACCACCCATCACCACCCCGACACCGCCCAGCACGATGATCAGGCCGATGTTGCCCGTTCCTCGGACGGGATCGAAGTGGGCCATGCCGAACAGCACACCCTGCAGTCCGATCGCAGCCACCGGATGCATCACCGCGAGGAACGATCGAAGCACCAGCCCGCGGAACACGATCTCTTCGACCAACGGAGCAGCCAACACCGCAAGGATGAGGATCGCGATCACGTACCCGCGCTCACCGCCCACGGTGTCGACGCCCTCGGTGTTGCTGCTGAACGGCAGACCCGTGGAAACCACGACGATGCCGAGCGTGATCTGAGCCGCCAAGCAACTGAGCCACGTGACCGGACCCCATCCGGCGTCGGACCATCGAGCGAACAATCCGCTGTCGGCGCGCAGCGATTTGCGACCCCATCGATGGCTGGCCCACCAGCAGAAGGCCATCACCGGGCCGTAACCGATGATGCCGGCGATCAACACGTAGATCGCGATGGGCCATCCGTGGTGCGACAGGGCGTCGAGGATGTACCGGCTGGCCACGAGCGACACCAGGATGGTCGCGAGCGCGCCCACACCGGCCCGAAGCGGGATCGTCGGGTGAGGCGGGGCCGGTGGTGTGGGACGTGCTGCCACCCACGACGTCCAACCGCGGCCATCCCAATAGCGCACCACATCGGGGAAACGCGGATCGCCGTACCACCCGGCCGGAGAGGTCACAGGCGCCGAGGACACCTGAGGCCGCACCCCCGTTGGATACATGGCACGAGGCTATCGGGAGTACTGTCGGCAGCCGATGAGCCTTCGTGACCTGTCCCTGTGGCACGACACGCTGCCGATCGACGACCAGCTGGTGCCCCGAACCGCGCTCGCGGGCGACACGAACGTCGACGTCGCGATCGTCGGCGCCGGTTACACCGGGCTGTGGACGGCCTACTACCTGCGACGACGTCACCCCGACATCCGCATCGCCATCGTGGAGTCGCAGGTCGCCGGCTTCGGTGCGAGCGGGCGAAATGGCGGCTGGTGCTCGGCGCTGTTGCCGATGGGGTTCGATGCGATGGCCGCCACCCACGGAGCCGACGGCGCCCGCAGGCTGCAGCGAGCCATGAACGCGACCGTCGACGAGGTGGGCGCGGTCGCTGCACGCGAGGGCATCGAGTGCCACTTCGCCAAGGGTGGCACGTTCCAGGCGGCGCGCAATCCCGCGCACGTCGACCGCCTTCGGGCCGAGATCGCCGAGCACCACTCCCACGGGTTCGGCGACGACGACTACCGCTGGCTCGACCGCATCGAGGCCCAACGACTGGTGCAGGTCACCGACGCCGAAGGCGGCGTCTACACCCCGCACTGCGCTGCCATCCATCCCGCCCGCCTGGTGCGCGGTCTCGCTCGGGTGGTCGAAGCGAGCGGCGTCGCCATCTACGAAGGCACCAAGGTGCTCGGCATCGAGCCGCGGCGACTGGTCACCGACCGTGGGATCGTGCGAGCCGAGCACATCGTTCGGGCAACCGAGGGTTTCACGCCGATGTTGCCGGGCCATGCTCGAAAGATCATCCCGATCTACTCGCTGATGATCGCAACCGAGCCGCTCCCGGTGTCGTTCTGGGACCAGGTGGGCCTCCGCCGGCGAGAGACCTTCTCCGACGGTCGTCGCCTGGTGATCTACGGCCAGCGCACTGCCGACGATCGCATTGCGTTCGGGGGGCGGGGTGCGCCCTATCACTTCGGCTCGAAGGTGAAACCCGAGTACGACCGGAACGCCGGTGTGCACGACGACATCCATCGCACCCTCGTCGACATCTTCCCGGCGCTCGCCGACGCGGCGATCACACATCGATGGGGAGGGCCGGTGGGAGCACCGCGCGATTGGTACTGCTCGGTCGGACACGATCGCACCACCGGTCTGGCATGGGCAGGTGGGTACGTGGGCGACGGCGTGGGGACCACCAACCTCGCCGGCCGAACCCTGTGCGACCTGATCAGCGGTGACGACTCCGATCTCGTCGACCTGCCGTGGGTGAACCACCGATCCCGATCATGGGAGCCCGAACCGCTCCGATGGCTCGGCATCAACGCGATGGTGAAGCTGCCGATCGGGGCGGATGCGTACGAGGCCAAGCATCGGCGCTCCGAGAAGTGGCGCAGCGCCATCCTGAGCCGGGTGCTCGGCCACTGAGCCAAGCGCTTCGCGACGCCTGACCGCGCTCCCCGACGAGTTCAACCTGACGAGTTCAACCTGACGAGTTCACCCTGACGAGCTCAGCGCGACGCGGGGTACGTGGCCGGCGGCACGTCGGCGAACAGCCATTGATCGAACAGGTCGTCGAGCGGCTGGCCCGACACATCCTCGGCCAGAGCGATGAACTCGACGGTCGTCCGCGATGTGCCTTCGTAGGTGTCGATCCAGGCGCGCAGCACCCGGTAGAACGCATCGTCGCCAATCGTGAGACGTAACGCATGAACCACGACGGCACCCCCGTCGTAGCTGTTGTAGCCGAACAGGTCGTCGGCGAGCGGCGACCCGGTGGCCGTGCCCGCTCCCGACTGCCGGTTCTGCAACGCCCGTTCGGCTTCGACGTTCACCGAGGTGAGGCCGATCTCCTCGAGCCACAGCCACTGCGCGTAGGTGGCAAAGCTCTCGTTCAGCCAGATGTCTTCCCACGCACCGGGCGACACCGCGTTGCCGAACCACTGATGAGCGAGCTCGTGAGCGAGCAACAGCTCCTCCACGTAGCCACCTGCGATGCGCAGATCCTCGCGGGAGAACATCGAGCGGCCCTGCGTCTCCATCGCCAGACCGCCGAAGCTGTCGGCGACGGCGATGCCGTAGCGATCGAGCGGATACGGACCGAAGAGCGGCTCGAAGAAGGCGACCTGTGCTTCGATCCCGTCGATGAACGGCTGCATCTGCGCCACGTCGTCGCGCAGCACCGCACTCACGAGCTCGAGCCCGCCCGAAGTCTCGGACTCGATGATCTCGTAGTCGCCGGTGAGGACCTGCATCAGGTATGTGGGCATCGGCTCGTCCTCACGCCACTCCCAGGTGTCGCCGATGCCCCCCGGTGTCATGCCCACGAGGCGGCCGTTCGCCACCGCAGTCACACCTGCGGGCACGGTGATGCGAATCGTCCACGTTGCCTTGTCGCTGGGGTGGTCGTTGGAAGGGAACCAGGTGCGGGCACCGTCGGGTTCGTTCAGGACGTACGACCCACCGGCGGTGGCGAACCAGCCGGAGGGAAGACCCGACAACGACGACGCCTCGTCGGGGTCGACACTGAACTCGACGAGCACGCTGTGCACGTCTCCGGCATCGATGCCTTCGGCGGGGGTGATCCGTAGCTCCGGCTCGTCGAGTTCGAAGGGGGCGGCGGCACCGTCGATGGTCACGCTGGTGACGACCGGCCCCAGCGAGTCGAGGGTGAATTCGTCACGGTCCTCGGTGAACTCGATCTCGAGCGTCACCCGCCCACGCACCACTCCGACGGCGCGGTCGTAGTCGATGTCGAGCACGTAGTCCTGCACATCCACGCCCGGGTTGCCGAGCGCGGGATACAACTCGTCGCCGATGCCATCGCCGATGTCGAAACCCGATCCGTTCGTCGGCGCGCTGGTCGACGTGGGTGTGCCGCCGTCTGCCGGCTCAGTCGACTCAGTCGACTCGGTCGACGTGGATGCTCCGGAGTCCGGAGCGGTGGTACTGGCCGCCGGAAGCGAGACCGGTGGCCCCGCCGTGGTGCTCGATGCACTCGTGGAACGGCCGGCCGACACCCCGCTGTCGAGGTCGGTGCTGCACGCCGCGAGCACCGACAGAGCCGTGGCCAGCGCCCACCACCGAATCCGTGGTTCGGCCGGACGGCGATGGGACATGGACCCGATGCTACTGATCGGCTCGCTCCGGACGGATGCGCCGCCGACCGGCGCGATCAGCGAGACACGTGATGGTCGAGCACGTGGGCGCGCGTCCGGATCGTGTGCACCGAGTCGCCGGACAGCACACCGCCACGGGCGAACAGTCGGCCGGCCTGCCAGTTCGACAGGCCCAGTTCGGGCTGTACGAACGCGAACTGGCCGTCGACCCACCGGGTGAAACCATCGCCGACGAACGGTGCATCGATGCTGTCGTAGAACCGCTGGTGGTCGGTCGCCGTGCCTCCGATGAGCGAGGCCGCGAAGCGCGGGCTGTACCGATTGAACAGATCGACGGCTTCGGCGATGTCGTCGACCACCACGAGCGTGATCTCGGGGTCGTTCTCCCACTCCCACTCGGTGCCGATCGACTCGAGATCTTGCGCGATGGCCGTCGGCCCTGCGAACGGCTGCGCCGACGGAACCGCGTGCACCACGAGCCGTCCATCGCGCGCGGTCGCTGCCGACCCGGCAGCTTCGATGACGACCGGCATCGACTCGGCAATGCCCGAGCGCACCACGCAGCAGACGTTCAGCGTGTTGCACACCTTGCGGTCGAGCGAATGGCGCACGGCCAGCCCCAGATGTTCGGGATCGGCACCGGGCGCCACCACCATCCACGCGCCGCCCGTTCCGTGCAGGCTGGCCGGAACGCCATGCTGCCGGGCGACCGCGCCCAGCTGGGCGACAGCACGACCCGAACCGCGGGCGACGGCCAAGCCCAGACGAGGATCGGCGAACAGCGCCCATCCAGCAGCGTGCGCTGCAGCGTCGATCAATCGCACGGCACCGAGCGGGAGGCCCGCTGCGGCCAACGCCGGCGTCACGGCGTGCTCCATGATCGCTCTCGCGGTGCCCAGCGCATCGCTGCCGATGCGAAAGACGACTGTGTTCCCGGTTCGCAGCACTCCCGTTGCATCGGCGAACACGTTCGGCCGGCCCTCGAACACGAAGCCCACCACACCGAGCGGAGCACGGCGGGTCTCGACCCACCACGCCTGATGATCGACACGCGAGAGTTGCACGTCGCGGCCACCGTCGGCGTGCTGCCACACGAGCAGCCCGTCGACCATGTCGACACGCATCTTCGGTGAAAGGGCGAGTCGCGTGGTCGACCGACCGCTGGCACGGGTCGACGCAACATCGGCCTCGTTGGCACGGGCGATGTGGGCGAACACGTCGTCGTCGGCCAGCCGATCGGCGAACCCCGCGAAGAACGCCGTGAGCTGATCGTCGCTCGCGCCGGCGAGAGCGTGGAACGCCTCGAGCGCTCCGCCGACAGCTGCGCTCACCCGGTCGTGCTCCGCCTTCGGCACGCGGAGGAGATCGCCGGTCTCCTGCACCACCACCAGGCGGTCGCCCGGCGCGAACGCGGCTGCCAGCTCCTCGCTCACGGTCGCCACACGATCGCCACCGAAGGGGATCTGTTGGCCGGGCGTGAGAACTCGCAGGATGCCGGTCGACATGGGCACGTAGCGTACGGCCATGGACCCGTTCATCCCGAGCCTGCACGACAGCGTCACCAGGTTCTCGACTGCCGTCCGCACCGGCCCGCTCGATGCACCCGTGCGCGGCTGCCCCGGGTGGGACGTCGCGCAGCTCGCCCGCCATCTCGGCTTCGTGCACCGCTGGGCTCGACTGGCTGCGTCGACAGGCGCACCGCCCGACACATCGGCGATCGACGACGCGCCGGCCGATGCAGACGCAGGGGCACTCGCCGACTGGTTCGACGCAGGGGCAACCGCACTGATCGAGTCGTTCGGTGCACTCGATCCCGATGGGCCGACATGGCATCCGTTCCCCGTCCCGAAGCTGGGCAAGGTGTGGCCGCGCCGGCAAGCACACGAGGCCTTCATCCACGCCTGGGACATCGAGGACGCGATCGGCACCGCCCGACCGATGGATCCCACCATGGCTGCCGACGGGATCGCCGAGTACTTCGAGGTGATGGTGCCGCGCATCATCACCCGCGACCAGCGGCCGGCACCGGTGGGCACGGTCGCGATCGTGTGCACCGATGCCGACTTCCATCACGGTTCGAACCGGTTGGTCGTGCGCGCCGACGAGCCCCTCGCGGTGGTCGTCGATCCGGCGGCCTCCCCCACTGCGGAGCTCTCGGGCAGAGCCGAGGACCTCACGCTCGCGCTGTGGGGACGGCGACCGCTCGTGGGTGCGCCCGCCCAGGGGCTGGGCGCAGCATGGCTCCGCTACGGCGGCAACTGATCGGGCAAACCGACCGCACCCGGCCTGACCCGCCCGGGTCACGGCAACGTTGCGTAGTCTGCACCCGTGGATCCGCAGCAGTTCTACTTCCGCCAGCTCCTCTCCGGACGGGACTTCGCCGTGGGCGACCCGATCGCCACCCAGATGGTGAACTTCGTCTACGCGATCGGCGATCGCAGCACGGGCGAGTGCGTGTTGGTCGACCCTGCCTACGCGGTGAACGATCTGCTCGACGCGATCGAGGCCGACGGGATGCGCTGCACCGGCGTGCTGGCCACCCACTACCACCCCGACCACGTCGGCGGTTCGATGATGGGGTACACGATCGAAGGCGTGGCAGCGCTACTGACTCGCGCCGACTGCCCGATCCACGTGCAGAAGCACGAGGCCCCGTGGGTGCTGCGCACCACAGGCGTCGGCGAGACCAACCTCGTCCAGCACGATGCCGGTGACGTGGTGACCGTCGGTGGTGTGGAGATCACCCTCGTCCACACGCCAGGCCACTCGCCCGGCAGCCAGTGCTTCCACGTGCAGGGCTGTCTCGTCAGCGGCGACACGCTGTTCCTCGAGGGCTGCGGGCGCACCGACCTGCCGGGCAGCAATCCGGAGGACATGTACCACAGCCTGAAGCAGCTGGCCTCGCTGCCGGACGACACGATCGTGTTCCCGGGGCATCGCTACTCGCAACCATCCAGCGCGTCGCTCTCGGCCGTGGTCGAGTCGAACTACGTCTTCAAGCCGAAGACGCAGGCCGCCTGGATGCAGTGGTTCGGCGGGCAGTAGCCGCTCCGCCCCCCGACCCCCCCCCGAAGTTCACCACCGCGATGAGAAGTAGGGGCGCCACGCCCACTCATCTCTCATCGCGGGGGTCAGGCGAGGCCGAGTCGCTCGAGATGTTCGCCGGGGGCGTCCACCTCGTCGAGCGCTGAGCGCAACAGGTCGCTCATCTCGCGTTCGCACGCTTCGCCCACCCGGTTCTCGTGTTCGTCCGGATCGAGGTCGATGTCGTACAGGTGATGCTGGCCCGCGATCGTTCGGTTCACCCAGAACGGCAGCGCATCGCCCGGTTGGAACGGTTGCCGGATGACGGGAATCGAACTGCCGGGCATGTGGTCGAGAAAGGCGCGATCATCGGGCATCGGCAACTCGGCGATCCCTTTCACGTGGATCGGCATCGTGCTCCACCGATTGCTCCACATGCTGAGCGGCAGGTTGTCGCCCACCGGCGCTCGCGCATACATGCGGTGCCCGTCGGTGACCTGCACCCAGTTGCCGAACACGCCGCCGATCGCCCAGTCGCGGACAGACGTGGCCGCGCCGGTGAGCAGCGGGACGAGCGAGTGGCCGTGGGTGCGATGCGCCGGCGACACGCCGAAGGCATCGGCGAGCGTGGCGTGGAGGTCGACGTTCGTGGTGAGCGAATCACACACTCCCCCACCATCGACACCCGGCCAGTGGATCATCATCGGCGTGTGGCCGAGCGGCTGGAACTGAGGCACCTGCGGTTTGCCCCAGATGTCGACACGAGCGCCGGTGCCGTCGGCGCGTTCCTCGCCCAGGTAGTGACCGTGGTCGGTGCAGACGATCACCGCGGTGTCGTCCCATGCGTTCATCACATCGAGCTGATCGACGAGCTTGCCGAACCAGTGATCGATCATGGTGAGCTTGGCGCCGTAGTTGGCGCGCAGGTGCCGTGCCTCTGCGGCGGTGAGGTGGCCACCCGACAGACCACCCACGACGTACGGAGGCCAGATCATGCGGTCGCCGTCCCACGGTTCGTCCTCGTAGCGACCGGTCCATTCGGGCGGCGTGTCGAAGGGTTCGTGAGGGTCGAACTCGTCGACGAACAGCATCCACCGCTGGTCGCCCGCCTGAGCCGCGGCGTCGGCGAGCCACTGGGTGGCGGCCGTCATCGTGCGCGGCCCGGGAAAGTCGAGCTCCGTACGGAAGTGGGTGCGCGTGCGGTCGTAGGCGCGGTCGATCTTGGGCGCATGGTCGCCATAGCGACGGCGGAGCCACCATCCACCGTCCTGGGCCGGCGGCGCGGGCACCCCGATCCAACTCGGGTCGAGCCAGGTCTTCCACGGATCGCCCTCGTGGCCGCGCACGTAGTCCCAGGTGCCGAAATCGGTGTGGTAGTTCTCGCCGCCGGTTTCGAACAGGTGCGGATGGTCCGTCACCAGCATCGTCGCGACGCCGCTCTCGCGCAGATCGGCGGTGATCGGGCGCTCCCACAGCTCGATCGACCCCCAGGGCCGCCACAGGAAGTCGAGCGAACCGCACAAGATGTCGTGGCGAGCCGGCATGCAGGGCAACGACCCGGTGACATGTCGGAGGAACCGGGTGGATCGGAGCGCGAACCGATCGAGGTTCGGGGTGTCGAACTCGGTGCCGCCGTAGCTGCCCAGCATGTGCCGGTTCAACGAGTCGAGCAGCACCACCACCACGTTCTTGGGGACCTGACGTTCGGCCTGCATGGTGCGAGGCTGTCACATGCACGGCGACCGGCTGCGACCGCGCCTCGGGCTCGGCGTCCGCTCAGGTCAGGGCGGTGACGATCGCGCTGATCGCCGCGCCTGTCAGCAGCACGAGCACGAGCCGCCGGAAGCGCTCGCCGTGGACGTGGCGCCTCATCGGGAAACCCGCGAACTGCCCTGCGATCAGAGCCGGCATCGCCACCGCAGCAGCCACCACTCCTTCACCGGTCACCTTCCCGGCGACGAGGAACAGGGTGAGCCCGACGACGTTGCTCCACGCGAACACCTGGGCGATCGTCGCCCGAAACGCCGGCGGCTCCAGCTGGCGGGCCTGGAGCACGAACACCAGCGGAGGCCCATTGGTCGACAGCGAGGTGTTCAGGATCCCACTGAGCAACCCGGCGCCGATGTCGAGTCCCGGGCCGACGTGGTGCAGGTTGACGCGAACGGCGAGCAGCACCACGGCGACGAGCACCGCGATGCCCAGCAGGAGCCGCAACGTGTGGTCGTCGACGACCACGAACACCCACAACCCGATCGGCATCCCCACATAGGCCCCCGAGGTCATCCGCACCACCAGCCGGCGAACGGCATCGGCGCGCTGGTGCCAGGCCTGCCACGACGACAACCCGACGCCCAGCAACGTGCTGACGACCACCGCCTCTCGGGTGGTGATCACGAGCGTCATCAACGGCACGGTCATCAACCCGAATCCGAAGCCGGACAGCACCTGCACCATCGCCGCGAGGAACACGATGCCGGCCACCAACCCGAGGTCGAGCGCGGTGACTCCGAGGCCGATCATCGCGGGCCGCGGCCGTACGACGTCAGCGACCGATGCGTAGCGCCGGCACCGCACGTGGTGCCCCACGCCGATCCCTGCATCCGCCGCACAGCCGCGAGGTCGTTCACGGTCGACGATGTTCGCACACGTCGATCGGCGCGCCTCGCATCGCCGACCATCGTCGTTCGCACCCCCGTCTCGCGGATCGTGCCGCGGATCGAGGATCCAGCCGTCAGAACAGGGTCTGCTGCTGGGCTGCCACGACCGGCAGCGGATCCGTCAGCGGCGCGAGATCCGGCACGAGCAGGCCGACTTCGGCGTGGAACGCCCTCTCCAGACGGGGCGTCTCGGCGTTGTCGGGCGTGTGGACGAACACCGATGGCGCGCGGCCCTCGGCGACCCACCCTGCCACGATCGGACGCCACTGCTGGAGACCATCGGCCGTCAGCACTGGATCGTCTGCACCGATGAAGCGAACGATCGGCCGATCGGTCATCGGCTCCGAGGTCGTCTGGCGCGAACGTCGCCGGCAGCTGGAGCGTCATCCCGCCCAGCGCGTCACCGAGGGGTGCCATCAACTCGACGAAGGCAGCGATGTGCACATCGGCGTCACGGAGCCGGAGCTCGTGGGTGATGTGGCGAGGCACCTCGAACACGAACCGGAACCCAGGGTGTGCGACGTGCAGAACGGATCGTGAGCGAGACGACGGGCCACGCGAGGTCGGGCTCACGGACGGGAGGTCGTCGGGCCGGCGAGCAGGTACTGGCGAGCGTGTCGATCGACATCCACCAGCTGCCACCCCAGCCGCATCCGAGGCTCGAGTTCGGCTCGCACCACCAGACGTGCATGCACCGCGGCGTCGTTCGAATCGGCGATGTCGTCGGCAGTGGCCATCGGCACGTCGACGGCGACTTCGGGGTTCGGCTCGGTCGCGGCATCACGAAGATCCCACGACACCATCACGCGATCCGACGGGAGCGAACCGTTGATTCCCCCCAGATGCCCGTAGTAGTCGACGTGGTAGGCAACACCACGGGCGCCGAGCACGTGCAGGTTGAGATGGGCGTTGCCCAACTGCAGCGGGTCGTAGGTCCAGCGCATCTGGGTGATGCCTCGGTCGAGGCACCACCGACGCTGGCGTTGCTTCAGCTCGACGCCCAGACCATTGCGGCGCCACCGAGGATCGACCGCCATGTAGTGCGAGTGCAGCACGTGCGGGTCGCGGGTGGGAAAGCCGTACACGGCTCCGACCATCTCGTCGCTGTCGAAGGCGCCGAGCGCCACACCGCCTTCGCCGACCGTGGCGACGAGCATGTTCACCGACACGCAATCGCCACCACCACCCCAGATGCGCGCTTCGAACGGAGGCAGGTGGGCGAGCTGCTCGGCCGTCACCAGGTCGCGGAACTCGAGCCGTGACAACGGATCGTCGACGGTCATGGTCGCACGACTTCGACGCTCTGGGTGACCTCCTGGAGGTAGGTGCGGTCGAGGGTGACTCCGATGCCGGGGCCATCGGGCACCGGCATGATCCCGTTCGTCGCCTCGAGTTGCTGCTCCGTGATGTCGCGGGTGTACGTGCGGCTGGCCGACGCCGTATCGCCCGGGTACACGAAGCCGGGCATCGTGGCGAGGTGGATGTTGTGGGCGCGTCCGATGCCGGTCTCCAACATCCCACCGCACCACATCGGCACCTCGCGTGACACGCAGATCTCGTGCACGCGCTGGACGGCGGTGAGTCCACCGAAGCGGCCCACCTTCACGTTCACCACCTTGCACGCCTGCAGGTCGAGGGCGGCTGTGACCCGAGCGGGCGAGGTGAGCGTCTCGTCGAGACAGATCGGTGTACGCAGTTGGGGCGCGAGCTTGGCGTGGTCGGTGAGGTCGTCCCAGTGCAAGGGCTGCTCGATGTAGTGCAGGTGGAAGTCGTCGAACCTGCGCAGCAGGTCGATGTCGGCAAGGGTGTAGGCCGAGTTGGCATCGACCGTGAGCTCGATGTCGGGGAACCGTTCGCGCACCGCGGTGAGCAGGTCGACGTCCCAACCGGGCTCGATCTTCAGCTTCACCCGCTGGTACCCCTCGTCGACGTGCTTGGCGACCGATGCAACCGTGTCGGCCACCGAGTTCATGCCCAGACTTGCGCCCACCGGGATCTCGGTGCGATCGCCACCGAGCAGGGTGCGCATCGCGACGCCCTGTTGACGGGCGTAGCAGTCCCATACCGCCAGCTCGACGGCAGCCTTGGCCATCGGGTTGCCGCGCCACTTGGCCCAGCGGTCGAGCAGTTCGTCGGGGTGATCGCAGCCGTTGGCGAGCAGGTCGGGAACGAGTGCGTTGCGCATCAGACCGGTGGCTCCGGCGATGGTCTCCTCGCGATAGTGCGGCAATGGGTCCATCACCCCTTCGCCGTAGCCCTCGATCCCTTCGCTGCGCACGGTGACGATGACCGCGGTCTTACCCACCTCGGACGAGAAGGAGGTCTTGAAGACGTTTCGATATGGGAGATGGACGATCCGGAGTTCGATCTCGTCGATGTGCACGGGGTGGTTCCTGTCGGTCGAGGTGACGTGATCACCAGGTGTCGATGTTCGGACGCTTCTTGCCGCGATGTGACCTCGGCGGAGGCGTGGTTGCCAGCAGGGTCGAGATCCACCGACGCGAATCGGCGGGGTCGATCACGTCATCGATCTCGAAGTGCGATGCAGCGTTGAGAGCCTTGCCGTGCGTGTACATCCGCTCGACCATCTGCTGGAACAACGCGTCGCGTTCCGCCGGGTCGGCGACGGCTGCGAGCTCGTTCCGGTAGCCGAGCCGCACCGCACCTTCGAGTCCCATGCCACCGAACTCACCGGTAGGCCACGCAACGCACGCGAGCGGGGCCTTGGTGCTGCCCCCCATCATCGCTTGGGCGCCGAGGCCATAGCTCTTACGCAGGACGATGCTCACCATCGGCACCGTGATGTTGGCGCCCGTGACGAACAGGCGGGTGCAGTGCCGCACGAGCGCGGTCTGTTCCACCTCTGGGCCGACCATCATGCCGGGCGTGTCGACGAGTGTGATCACCGGCAGGCCGAACGCGTCGCACAACTGAAGGAAGCGTGCGGCCTTGTCGGCACCGTCGCTGTCGATCGCGCCGGCGAGGTGGTTCGGGTTGTTCGCCAACACGCCCATCGGGCGGCCTTCCACCCGCACCAGCGCCGTCACCATGCCGAGGCCGAAGTCGCGCCGCAGTTCGAGCACCGAGTCCACGTCGAACATCGCATCGATCACCGCACGTACGTCGTAGCTCCGTTTGCGGTCCTCGGGGATCGCGCGTCGCAGCCTTCGCTGGTCGGGTGCCGTCCACGTGGGCAGCGCACCCTGGAAGTACGCCAGGTATCGCTTCGCGACAGCGACCGCCTCCGCCTCGTCGGCGACCGCGATGTCGACCACGCCGTTGGCACGTTGCACCTCCATCGGGCCGATCTCGGTGGGTTTGAACACGCCGAGACCGCCACCTTCGATCATCGCCGGCCCACCCATGCCGATGTTGGAGTCGGCCGTGGCGATCACCACGTCGCAGCACCCCAGCATGGCGGCGTTGCCGGCGAAGCAGTAGCCGGCGTTGATGCCGACGAGCGGCACCAGGCCACTGAGCTGCGCGAAGTACATGAAGGCCAGACAGTCGAGGCCGCTCACCCCCGTCTGGTCGGTGTCGCCCGGTCGGCCACCGCCGCCTTCGGTGAAGAACACCACGGGCAGTTGCAGCTGCTCGGCGACCTCGAACAACCGGTCCTTCTTGCGGTGGTTCTGCGTGCCCTGCGTGCCGGCGAGCACGGTGTAGTCGTACGAGACGGCCACCACCTGCGCAACCGCCTGCGGGAACAGATCGCCGTTCACGGTGCCGACGCCACCGATCATGCCGTCCGCAGGAGTGCGGGCGATGAGGTCGTCGAGTGCCCGTCGTCGGCGTTGGGCGGCGATCACCACGGGCCCGTACTCCACGAACGAGCCATCGTCGACGAGATCGGCAACGTTCTCGCGAGCGGTGCGGCGTCCGACCCGTCGACGCCGGTCGACCGCGTCCGGACGGGCAGCGTCGAGGCCGATCTGATGGCGGCTCAGCGTCTCGGCCAGGTCGGGACGGACGTGATCCGGGTCATCGATCAGTGCTGCGACGACCTCGGCGCCCCCCACCTGACCGGCCACCTCACCGGCCATCTCGCCGGCCATCTCGCCGGCCACCTCGCCGGCCACCTCGCCGGCCACTTCGCCGGCCACTTCGCCAGGGAGGATGGACGCGACCGGCTCGCCGGCCATCACCGTCTGCCCGACCGTGACGAGGATCCGCTCGACCGTCCCGCTCTCATGAGCCTCGATCGCGTGGTGCATCTTCATCGACTCGATGAGCATCACCTGCTGACCGGCCCGCACGACCTGGCCGGCGACCACGTCGACCGTGACGATGGTTCCCTGCATCGGGGCGGCGAGGTTCACGGACGCTTCGGCGGTCACGGATGCCGACCGTAGCGGGCGCGCCCCGACACCGTCGTCGCCGTGAGCATCATGTTCGCTCGCTCGCAAGTCGCTGCTCCGCCGACTCGGTGTGGGTGCGGATCGGTTCGTGGATCACTGCCGCGGCAAGCCCGAAGACGGGCATGCTGCCGTAGATGGCCTCCGATGTTCCCGGCATCACCTGATAGGTCTCGTGCCAGTAGCCGAAGGTCTGATCGACACGCGTGAGGGCCGAAAGCTGACTCCACGCCGCAAGATGCGGCTGCGCGTTGTCGTGAGAGAACGCGACCAGATGATCGACGTCCTGCCAATACTGGATCATCCCGACGCCACACCAGTACACGAACAGGTAGCCACCGAGGTACCCGGCCGGGCGGCGACGCTGCACGTGCCGCCACATTCGAACCGTGTTCATCATCGGCCGCAACCATCGATGGATCGCATACGGCCGATTGAGTCGCATCCCGATCGCGAACACCACGAGCGGTCGGTCGACGCGCGCGGAGTACCTCCCTGGATGGACCTTCGCCATGGTCGTCGTCCCCCTCGGTCGTCACGCGGAACCTACCAGGAGCCGGCCTGGCATCGGTGAGGTACCGTTCCGGCCGTGGCCGAACGAGCGAACGCCGGAGACCCTGTGGTCGTCGCCGTCGCTGGTCGCGAGCTCACCATCACCAACCCTGACAAGGTGTTCTTCCCTGCGGCCTTCGGTGGTCGCGGCGCCACCAAACTCGACCTCGTCCAGTTCTACGTGTCGATCGAGACCACCGTCATGCGCGCGATGCACAACCGACCAGTGCTGCTCCAACGGTTCCCGAACGGCTCGACCGGCAGCTCGTTCTTCCAGAAGCGCATGCCCGAGGGCGCGCCCGAATGGTTGAGCACCACGATCGTGAGCACCCCGAACGGCACCACGTCGAACGCACTCGTGATCGACGATCTCGCCCACCTGGTGTGGGCCGTGAACCTGGGCTGCCTCGGCTTTCACTCATGGCCCGTCCGAGCCGCCGATCCGGCGCATTGCGACGAACTGCGCATCGATCTCGACCCGGGTCCGGGCACCACGTTCGGCATGGCTCGAGAGACCGCTCACGAAACCCGACGCCTCTTCGACGAACGGGGCGTGCGCAGTTACATCAAGACCACCGGCAACCGGGGCCTCCACGTCTACGTGCGGTTGCTGCCGTCGTGGGACAGCTACGCCGTGCGTGCCGCAGCGGTCGCGGTGGCCCGCGAGCTCGCGCGGCGCCGCCCCGAGTTGATCACCGACTCGTGGTGGAAAGAAGGCCGCGGCGAGCGGATCTTCGTCGACTTCAACCAGAACGCGCCGCACAAGACGGTGTTCGCCCCGTGGTCGGTTCGATCGCGAGATCATGCGCCGGTGTCGACAGGGTTCTCGTGGGACGAGCTCGACACCGTCCAGCCCGATCGCCTGACCATCGCCGAGGTCCCCGCACAGATACGTGCGATGGGCGATCCTTGGGCCGACATCGACGACCATCCCCAGTCGCTCGAGCCGTTGCTCGACCTGGTGCGACGCGATCAGGCAAACGGTCTGCTCGACGCACCCTGGCCCCCGGTGTATCCGAAGATGGCCGGAGA
>JANNQK010000337.1:0-17519 GCA_031400715.1 Actinomycetes bacterium
GACGTTGAGATACGGGTCCAGCTTCTGCATCGTCACCCGCAGACCGCGCAACTTGAGCAAACGGCCGAGCGATGACGCCGTGAGTCCCTTGCCCAGGGAGCTGGCAACGCCTCCGGTCACGAAAATGTGCTTGGGCATCGAACCAACCTCCGTCTCAGGATCGTCTCAGGCGAACCGACAACGGGAGAGCAGCATATCGCGACACCCCCTGTGTGAGCGCGATGGGCAGCAACGTGAGCGGGCGCCGACCGGACCGTGAGCGTCAGTCGCCCCGGCCGTGCTCGCGTCTCGACTCGAGCGCGCCCAGGCGATCGAGGAAGCGCAACGGAGCGACCGCATCGATCACCTTGGAGAAGCTGACGAACTCGCTCGCGACGTTGAGGGCCACGACGATGCCGAGAGCGATCCACTCACCCGACGAGCCCGCCGCCACCACCAGGCCGAAGCCGATTGCGGCACCGAGCACGTTCGATCCTGTGTCGCCCAGCATGCATCGCTCGCGCACGTCGGGGATCAGCATGCCCGCGCCCGCTCCGAGCACGAGCATCATCCCCGACAGCGGTGCGTGCGGCGCACCGATCGCGACCACGGCCGCGCCGCCGAGGAGACTCACCTTGATCGCCCGACCCGGGGCACGATCGAACAGGTTGGCGAGGTTCGCGCAGGAAGCGATCAGCAGACCACTGCGCACCACGGCCCAATCGGCGGATCCACTCCCGTCAGGCCAGTACTCGGTCGGCACCGCCAACACACCGATCAGCACACCCCACACCAGCTTCACGGCTCCCGTGCTCACCCGTCCGTGGACCAGCGCACCGAGATGTCCTCGGAACCCCTTGGTACTCGTGGCACCGACGAAGTCGTCGAGCAGACCGATCAGACCGAACCCGAGCGCCACGCCGACGCAGGATGCGAGCTCGGATCGGCGGACGATGTCGTCCACCGAGTCACCCATGAGCCGTACGACGAGGGAGTAGCCACCGGCGACGAAGACTGCCGCCAGCACCACCACCACGCCCGCTGCGACCGGCAGTGTGTGCCCCCGGTAGTTCTGCCGCTCCAGCACCGTCGATGCGTCGAACTGCGGTGCCATGGCACGCCAGAGCAACGCTGATGCCACCGCTCCGGCGACGAACGCGATCAGCTCGCTCATCGGACGGTGCGCCTCGCGATCGGGATCACCGAAGCGACCACCCATGGCACCGCGATCGCGAGCATGATCGCCGGCACGGCGATGCCACTGTCGTTCAAGGCGAATCCGAGGAACGCCACCATCGCGAATCCAGCGACGAACACCCTCAGGCCGGGGCGGGCCAGCAGGGCCGATCGCAACGTCGGCCGGTATCGCCACGCGACCGCGGCCCCGACGAGCACCGCTGCGATCAGCACATAGGACCAGAAACTCGAGGTGAGGATCGACAGGTTGCCACGCATCTTGCGACGGATCACGAGCCCGCCGTCGCCGTGGATGAGATCGTCGAGGAAGCGTCCGAGGTGCGTGCGCGACTCGTTCGGTCGCGACAGGTCGAGCGCCCCCAGCGCCGCCACGAGCACGACCGAACCGACCCCGAGCACCAGCAACCGGCGCCATCCGATGCGGTATCCCGCCATCATTGCGACGATCACCGCGAAGGTCGGCACGATCGCGAGCGTGCCGCCCACATCGCTCCCGTAGGCGGGAGCCGCGACCGCAACGGCGGTCATCGCGCCGACCCACGCAGCCACCCACCACACCCGCGACATGCCCGATGACGCGCCATGCGTCACGGTGGTCGGGCGAGCCGCGTCGATCCCGCGCGAGGTGTGCATCCCCATCACCGCGACGACCACGGCGCTCGCGCCGACCAGGCCGAACGACAGGTTGCCGTATCCCTGGAAGCGGCCGGCGATCGTCGGCGTGTAGCCGAGCGGCGTGTTGATCTGCAGATGTCCACCGCTCATCACGTCGGCCACCTGCACCAACCAGTGCAGCGCGATCAAGGCACCGACCGGCGCCCATGCGCCGAAACGGCCGAAGCCGCTCACCGCCATCGCCGCGATCACCACCGCCGCGCACGGCACCATGACCACCACGAAGTTCAGCGGGAGCTGGTGATAGTCCACCAGGCCCGCCGCGAACGCCACGGTCGGATAGGCCGCGACGATGGGGGCGAGCGTCCTCGCCAACCGATGTCGGCGCCCGAGAGCGGCAACGCCACAGAGGACCATCAACACCACCATCACCACGCTCACCGGCCCGACGGCACGGTCGCGGAACTCCACCCGCTCGGCCAGATCGGCCAGCCGCCGTTGCTGGGCATCACGATCGACATCACCTGATCCATCGACCGTGCCCCGAACCTCGGCGCCGTTCATCGAGTCGGGCGCCTCGATGCCGAATGCCGCCAACACCGCCGGCGCAACGTCGGCCAGGGTGACGTAGTCGGCCCTCCGAGTCGTCGGGCTGATCACGGAACCGGGACGGGTCTCGCCGGCGTCGTTCCGAACACCGAACACGGTCACCTCGGCACGGTCGAAGATCGCGGTCGGGGCGACGAGCATCGCCATGGCTGCCGGGGGCACATCGAGCTGTGCCAGCTCCGCGTCGAACCGCTCGAGCAACTCGGACCGCTCCGCCGCGAGATCGGTGTTCTCCAGCCCGGCGAGCTCGACGAGCGTGACGCCGGGCTCGATCGGAACGCCGCGGCTGGCAGCGAATGAGCTGTAGGCATCGACGCATCCGTCGACACCCATCAATCCGGCGATGGCGTCGGCGCTCCCCCGCACCGAGGTGCGCACCCCTGCTTCGCGGAGCGACGCTCCCAGTGCGCCCGGCTCGGCGCCGTTGAGATCGTCGACCGCGGACTGTGCGGCCGCGGCGAGCACCCCCGGCACGCATCGACCGTCGACGAGGTTCGCAGACACACCCGCCGCCTCCACCCGGTTGCCTGCACCAAGCGTGAGGTAGCCCTCGAGCAGGTCCGTCTCCGGCCCGATCGCACGCACGCTCAACACACCTGCGCGCCCGAGGTAGGAATCGATCGCCGGGGTGTCGGTGGCCACCAGATCCTGCCAACGCAGGCCCGGGATGCTCACGATCACCGCCGTGTCGGCCGGTCCGAACGAGGTCGAGGAGGGCCCCGAGCCGGCCGTGAATCCACGGACGGCCGACACCAGGAGCACGACGACCGCGACGGCGAGCACCACCGTGATGCCGGCGGCGGGGCGACGTCGCGGTCGGCCACCGCCTGCGACCTCGTGGTTCGCGGCTGCGTCAGTTTCCACGTTCACCTCGGCGGAGCATCGCGGCCGGCGACACACCCGCAAGGGGCATCAGCACACCCGCGAAGGCGATCGAGCCTGCGAGCCCTGCGACGCAGATCGCGAGGAGCGATCCCGCGCGGTCGACATCGAACGGCTGCTGGGCCGCGAGCATGATCCCGGCGGCCACCAGGGCTGCGACGATCGAGGCCACCGTCCGGCGCCCGCACGTCGCCCAGCAGGGAGCGCCGATGACCGAGCGGACCAAACGGGTCATCAGCAGCGCAGAAACGGTCTGTGCCACGCCGTACCCCAGCGCGAGCGCCGCGGCTCGATCGGAGTCGGCGGCGACCGACGACGCGATCACCATCACCGCCACGCCGCTCAGCGCGGACACGATCACGAGCCGAGCTGCACGACGAACCTCTCCGAGTCCGAATGCCACCCGGATCATCACCACGGCGATGCCGTACCCCAGCAGCCCGACACCGAACAGAGCCACCGCGTGTGCGATCGGCGCATCACCCTGGCTGCCCGCTTGACCGAGCGAAGCGACCACCCGCGCGATCGGCGACGCCAGAACGACCAGGCCGGCGGTCGCCCACGCGAGCAGCGGCACCACGACCGACACCGACCGTTCCACCAGGCGTGCAGCATCGTCACCACGGCCGCGCTGCCACGCTTCGGCCACTCGCGGAGCAAGCGCTGTCGCCACCGGCATTGCGAGCAACGCATGCGGGAGCACGAAGAAGGTGAAGGCGATCGTGAACACTGCGACACCGCCAGGGGCACCCGAACCGAGCACCACCGCTGCCCCCATCGGCACCAACGTGCCGACGACCGACAACATCGCCCAACCGATCGTCGATCGAAGCGCACGGACGACCGGCTCGTTGGGCGACCAACGCAATCGCCAACGGACGCCCTGCAGTGACAACACGACGCCCGGCACCGCGGTGAACGCGATCACCGCCAAGGTGGTGCCGCCCGCCAGCAGCGCGAACTGTGTGCCGTCGAGGTGGAGCGATGCCGGTGCACCATCGCGGGCCGCCCGGAACCCGAGGTAGCAGCCGATGACCACGACGTTGTTCACGGCCGGGGCGAGCGCCGCTGCGGCGAACCTGCCGCGCGCCGACAGCGCTGCCGTGGTGACCATCCCGATGCCGTAGAAGACGATCTGGGGGATGAACACCAGCAGCATCGGTGTGATCAGCTCACGCTTGTCGGCGACCAGCACGGCATCGTCCTCCAACGCCGTCAAGGCCCATGCGATCACGGGTGCCATCAACATCACGATCGAGGCGATCAGCGCCAAGCCCACCACCATCGTCCCTGCGACGGCGCCCGTGGCGCGACCGAGGCCTTCGTCGCCGGACTCGCGGCGGGCCGCCACGAACGTCGGGACCAGGACCGCCTGCAAGACACCCCCGGCGAACAGCTCGAAGAGCAGGTTGGGGATCAGATTGGCGGCGTGGTACGTGTCGCCGAGCGGGCCGTTGCTCAGCACGGCCGCAGCGACGAGCACGCGCCCGAATCCGGTGATCCGCGACAACAGGGTGCACACGGTGACCACCACCGTGTCCCGGGCCATCCGCCCGCCCAGCGGCTCCGTCGGCGCGGTGCCGGCGCCCGATCCCACGGCCACCCCCTCGACGGCTCCCGCCGGATCGCTCACCTCGGTCTCACACGCCGCTGGCCGGGATGGCGCCGTCTGCGCCCTCGCGGAAGCCGTAGTGCCCCACCGACCCGTTGTGGCCCGCTTCGAGCGCGAGGACGGCTGCCACCCAGCCGAGAATGGTCTCCGCGTTGTCCACGGTGCTCACCTCGTCACGCAACCGGCCGTCGTCACGAATCGCGCGCACGAACGAAGCCGCCGGTGTTCCGTTGTCCTGGGCGACGCGGCCGACCTCCGCGACCAGCAGCGACACCCCAGCGACGGCAGGATCGGACATGGTGACGACGCCGTCGAGCAGCAGCGTCGGGTCGTTCACGAGGTTGCGATCCGTCAACAGCAGCACCGACACATCCGTCACCGTCACCTCGCCCGTCGTGACCTGCAGCAGATCCACCAACCCAGCGTCTTCGAGATCACCGAACGCGGCGCGCAGTTCCGCGCCGACGTTCACGGCCGTCGCTCCCGAGATGGTGTCGACGACGCCTGGAACGATCTCGGCGATCCGTTCCCCGAACAACTCCGTGGGAGCGATGCCGTCCGCGACCACGCTCACGCCCATCGCCTCGGCGACGCGCTCGGCCTGTTCGGGATTCATCGCGACCGGATCGATCCTCAGCTCACCGAGCAGGGTTCCCGAGGTGGCGCGCACCGAACGGATGATGCCGTCGACCACGTCCTCGTCCACCTCGCCGGCAACGATCAACAGCACGCCGAGCTCTGCCAATCGGCCCGCCAACAGCTGTGACGGACCGTCCACCACCCAGTCGTCGAGTTGGGCCAGCTCACCCGCCAGGGCATCGTTCTCGGCCCGCTCGATCTCGATGTTGTCCTCGGCAGCTTCGAGCCTGGCCCTGGTGCTGTCGAGGAGCGGGCCGCGAACCACCGTCGATCCGGCGGCGATCCCGACGGCGAGCGCGACGAAGACTGCCACCAAGCTGAAGATGTGTTGACGAAGGCTGATCACGGCCGTGGCGTCCTGACGGAGTTCGAGGCTTGAGAAGGCGGATGGGGACGGTCAGGCATCACCCCACGACCGGGAGGCCGCAGGAGTTGTCCGCGCCACGATAGGTGGCGCTACCAGCCGATCCTGGCGCGCATCCACAGCCACACGCTGCGGAACCACAACCGGACGGGTTCGCTGACGGCCACCACCAGCACCAGCGACGACAACATCGCGACGGCGAACAGGGCGATGTCGCGTCCCTTCACCACCGGCCGGTAGAGGTTGTTCACCCCTTTGGCATCGACGAGCACCCTGCCGACCTTCAGCCGAACGAGGAACGTCGACGCCATGCCCTGGCGGCCCTTGTCGAGGAAGTCCTCCATCGAGTTGTGCGTTCCCACTGCGACGATGAGCTCGGTGCCGCGTTCGTACGCGAGCAGCATCGCGATGTCCTCGCTCGTGCCGGGGCTCTCGAAGAGCAGGTACTGCAACCCCATCTCGCGCAGGCGATCGGCCCCGGGGGCGCGACCTCCGGCGTAGGCATGCACGATCAGCTCTGCTCCGCTGCGAAGCGCCGACTCGCTGACCGAATCCATGTCGCCGATGATGATGTCGGGCCGGAGACCGAGGTTCAACAGCGCGTCCGCCCCGCCGTCCACGCCGATCAGCACCGGACGCATCTCACGGGTGTAGCCGGACTGGTGAAGCGCTGCCAGGTCCTCGCGGAAGTCGATGCCGCGCACCACCACCAGCGTCTGGCGACCTTTGAAGCGCACGGTGGACGGCGGCAGGTCGGGGTTGTCGGTCGCGAGGTGGCGTTCGCGCCGCAGGTATTCGAGCGTGTTGGCCGCGAACATCTCCAGTTGTTCACCGACGTTCGAACGTGCGCTGGCCACCTTCTCGAGCAGATCGGCCTCGGTGTGACGGTGTCCGGTCGCGACCACCTCGCCGTCGATGATGATGCGTGCACCGTCGATGGTGACCACGCCACCTTCCGCCACTCGTTCCAGAAGCCCCACACCGACATCGTCGACGAGAATCACGCCGCTGCGCACGATCTGGACGGGGCCGAGGTTCGGGTACCGTCCGGTGAACGATGACACGGCGTTCACCACCGCGACCACCCCGGTGTCCACCAGCGCGTCGGCTGCGACGAGGTCGACATCGCTGTGGTTGATCACCGCGATCTCACCGACCTCGAGTCGCTTCACCAGATCCTTGGTGCGTCGGTCGGCGCGGGCACGACCCGTCACCGACACATCGGCTCGTGACGTCGACATCAGGGAGCGCCCCGCCCGCGCCGGCGACGGCCGTCACGTGTGGCGCGGGCCGACAGCAGCTCGGCTGCGTGCTCCCTGGCCGCCACTGAGTCGGGTGACCCGGACAACATGCGCGCGATCTCACCCACCCGGCCGTCACCCTCGATGAGGGTCGCCCGCGCCTCGGTGCGTTCGCCGGTCTCGTCGGTCGCGATGTGCTTCGTGACGAGCACCTGATGATCTGCGAGCGCCGCGACCTGCGCCAGGTGGGTCACCACGAAGACCTGATGAGTCGTCGACAACTGGGCCAGAGCAGCGCCCACCGCCGTTGCGGCGGTGCCGCCGATGCCGGCGTCCACCTCGTCGAACACCAGCGTGCCCGGCGCCTCGATCAGCACGAGCCGCAAGGCCAGCATCGTTCGTGCGAGCTCTCCGCCGGAGGCCACCTTGCTCAGCGGAAGCGGCGCCGTGCCCGGGTTGGCGGCGAGTAGGAACGTGACGTCGTCGCCCGGATCCTCGGCCCCGACCTCCACGACGATCTCGGCACGCGGCATCGCCAGCTCGCGTAGACCCGACTGCACCGCGGCTCCCAACGCCTCGGTGGCTCCACGCCGGCGCTCGCCGACCGCTGCAGCAGCACGGCGCTCGTCGCGCATCGCCGATGCTCGCTCGTTCTCGAGACGCGCGACCGCCTGGTCATAGCCTTCGAGTTCGTCGAGCCGCTCGCGAGTGCTGCGTTGGAACTCGATGACCTCGTCGAGTGTGTCGCCGTACTTTCGACGCAGGTTGCGCAGCAGTTGCCGTCGCCCGGTGATCGACGCCAGCGTGGCGGGATCGTCATCGATGCCGTCGGCGACTCGCCGAACCTCGGCCGCGACATCGTCGAGCTCGACCGCCACACCCCGCAGACGCACCGCAAGGTCAGCGAACGGACCGCGTGAACCGAGAGCCGCGATGGCGGACCGCACGGCGTCGAGAGCGCCGCTGTCGGTCGTCAACGCGTCGGCCGCAGCGACCGACGCCTCTCGGTGAGCCTGTGCACCCGAGAGCACGTCCTCGCGCTGTTCGAGCTGCGCGTCCTCATCGGCACTCACGATGGCCGCGGCATCGAGCTCCTCGAGCTGGAACCTCAGGAGATCGATCTCGCGCGCCCGGGTGCGCACATCGCCGCCGAGCGCGGCCAACGACGCATCGATCTCGGTGAGCCGGGCCCGCGCCGACCGCAGCGGCTCGAGGTCGACCTCGGCGAATCGGTCGAGAGCGGCGCGCTGGGCACCGGTTCCGAGCAGGCTCTGATGCGCGTGCTGGCCGTGGATGTCGACCAGGCGCGTCCCATGCTCGACCAAGGTGGACACCGTCGCCAGTCGTCCGTTCACGTAGGCACGGGAGCGGCCGTCGACCGGGATCACTCGGGCGAGCACCACCTCGTCGTCGCCGTCGGCAAATCGCCCCTCGACTCGCGCCTCGCTCGCTCCGGCGCGCACCATCGCGGCATCGGCACGGCCGCCGACGAGGAGGCTGATCGCCTCGACGAGCATCGTCTTGCCCGCACCCGTCTCGCCGGTGAACACGGTGAGCCCCGACCCCACGACGAGATCGAGCGACGAGATCACACCGAGGTCTTCGATGTGGAGCTCGATCAGCATCTGTGTGCCACCTCTCGCGTCCGCTCTGTCACGTCCCCTCCCTCACCACGGCCCTCACCACGGCCCTCGTTGCGGCCCTCGTTGCGGCCCTCATCGGTCCGAGAGACCGAACTTGGCCTTCAGGATCTGGTGGAAACGGCGCCGGCCGAATCGCACGAAATGGGCCTCGGAGGCCGACGCACGGAAGATCACGGTATCGCCCTCGCTCAACGACGCGGCCCGCTGCCCATCGACGGACAACACGACGGGGCGGTGTCCGACCACTTCGACCTCGACCGTCTCCTCGGGATCGAGGACCAGAGAGCGATCGAACAGCATGTGGGGTGACACCGGCGTCAGCAGCAGTGCTCGATGACGCGGCGACACGACCGGACCTCGAGCCGACAGCGAATACGCGGTCGAACCCGTTGGTGTCGCGACGATCAGTCCGTCCGCGGCATAGGTGGTGAAGGGTGCGCCGTCGATGCGCACCATCATCCTCACCGTGTGACCGGGTTCTTGCTTCTCGAGCACGCCTTCGTTGAGTGCTCGCCATGACGTGCCCTCGACACCATCACCCTCGACACCATCACCCTCAGCAACATCACGGGCGTGTCCGGTCGCGCGAGTCGATCGACGAACGGTGATGTCCACCATCATCCGCCGCTCGACCTCCCAATCGCCGTCCCAATCGCCTTCCCGGTCCATGTCCGGATGTGCTTCTCGATGGGCGTCTACTCGGGTGTCGCCTACGTCGGAGCGGACAGCGGGACCCGCCATGAATCGCTGCAACGCCGGCTCCATGGCATGCGGTTCCACCTCGGTCAGGTAGCCGAGGAGGCCGACATTGACACCGATGATCGGCACGGGTGCGCCGTCGAGCAGTTGCACGGCTCGCAACATGGTGCCGTCGCCACCCAAGCTGAGCACCAGATCCACGCCGCGCGGGTCGCCCTCGCCCGCCAGGTCCGACAGGTCGAGCGCGTCAGCGTCGTCGTGGGTCATCCACGGCTCGTGGCCGTGGCGACGAAGCCACGAGGCCGCCGACCGAGCCAGCGCCGCCGCCTCGGTCCGTTGATGATGTGCGACGAGCAGCACCTGTTTCATGCAAGCAGCCCCTGCCTCGATGTGCGGTTCATCAGATCGGTCATCGCTGCTCCATCCGGGTCACGGCCGAGAGTCGTACCACGTCGGCCTCGGCGACGCGCGCGTGCACCAGGAACTCACGATTGCCGTCGCCGCCCGCCAACGGCGAATCACACCAGCCGATGACAGCGCACCCTGCGTCGACCAGACACGCCTCCACCTCATCGCGAACTCGATCGTGAATCGTCGGATCGGTGATCACCCCATGGCCTCGCGAGACCTCGGCGCGGCCGGCCTCGAACTGGGGCTTCACCAACAGCACGAGCCCACCGCGTGGCGCCACCACGCGGGCGAGCACGGGAATCACCTTCGTCAGCGAGATGAACGAGAGATCTGCCACCGCCAGGTGCGGCACGAAGCAGAGCTGCTCCGCCATGAGCGAACGCACGTTGAACCGCTCGACCACGGTCACGCGTCCGTCGTTGCGGATGCGTGGGTGCAGCTGCCCATGGCCCACATCGAGGGCGATCACACGGGCTGCACCACGCTGCAGCAGGCAATCGGTGAATCCGCCGGTGGACGCTCCTGCATCGAGCACATCGAGCGCGGTGACGTCGATGTCGAACGCGTCGAGCGCGGCATCCAACTTGTCGCCGCCACGGCTGACGAACCGGGGCGGCTCTCCGGTGACGACGACGGCGTCGCTGGGGTCGACGAGCCGCGAGGACTTCTCGGCGATGGCCCCGTTGACGAGCACCCGGTGCAACTCGATGACCCGTCCCGCCTCGGTCCGACTCGGGACGAGCCCACGTCGAACCAGATCAGCGTCGAGACGCACCCGCCGCGACACGTGTCAGCGCTTTGCAGCCTTCTTGGTCGCGACCTTCGCGACGCCGGAACTGGTGCCCGCCTTCTTCGCAGGAGCCTTCTTCGCAGGCGCCTTCTTCGCAGGCGCAGCCTTCGCAGGCTTCGTGGCCGCTTCCGGTGCGTCCTTGGCGGCGGCCGCTGTCGGGGTTGCCGAAGGGGTCTTCGCGACCTTCGACTTCGAGGCGATGCCGAGCGACTCGGCGAGATCCTCGATCCGATCCTCGATGTCGTCGATGCGGTCGGCGAAGCGTCCCAACTGCTTCGCCACCTCCGACTGCACCGAGCTCAACAGATGCTCCGTCGATGTGCGGCCCCGGTCGACCAGTTGCTGCACCGTCTTTTCGGCGTCCTTGCGGCGCAGCTGGCCGTTCTGGACGAAGTCGTTCACCAGCTTCTCGGCTGTGCTCTGCGACATCTCGGTGAACTGCACCCCGGCATCGAGCAGGCGCTTGAGGATCGTGTTTGCGGTCATGACCACAGCCTACTGCCAGGGCGCACGCACCCAGGGTAGGTCAGGCGGCACGTCGCATCCGGCGCATCCGGCGAATCCGGCAATGCACCGAAGTCGCAGAGCGCCGGGCGACCGCCCATCAGGAGGCAAGCAGCTGGCGCACGACATCGCCGAGATCGTCACCGACCATGTCGGGCGTCGGGTCCACGACGACTCCCATTGGAGTCACGCCCGACCAGACGTGCGCGTATCGACAGCCGAGCTCGAGTGCGAACCTGCCATCGGTGGAGGGTCGGTCACCGACCATCACGGCATCCCGGGCCGCGACCATGCCCACCTGCTCCCGGACGAGGTCCGCCATCGGTGCGTATGGCTTGCCGGCGATGATCGCCTTCGTGCCCGAACCCACCTCGACCGCCGCGAGGATCGCTCCACCACCAGGTATCGGACCATCGGGTGTCGGGTAGGTGGCGTCGTCGTTCGTGCCGATGAGCCGCGCTCCGGCATGCACCGCCGTCGCCGCGAGCCGCAGGCGCTCGTAGGTGAAATTGCGATGGAAACCCACCATCACGACGTCGCACGGGCCCTCGGTCACCACGATCGCCCCGCGCAGCTCCACGGCCTCCACCACACCGGGACCACCACAGACCAGCACCCGTTCTCCCGGGTGCACGAGGAGGGCTCCCGCCATCGCCGACGTCAGCACATCGCCTTCCGCCTCGATCCCGATGGACGTGAGCGCGGTCACCTGTTCGGCCACGGTCGATCCCGAGTTGTTCGTCGCGAACAGCACGCGCACGCCTGCGTCACGAAGCGCAGCGATGCCCTCCACAGAGCCGGGGATCGGTCGATGAGCGAGCCACACGACGCCATCGAGGTCGAGGAGCACGACATCGGGGCACTGTGCGGCCCGCCGTCGGCGGCGGTTGGTCGTCGACGTCATGACTGCACCATCGCCCGCATCCGGAGGTGCATCTGCACCTGAATCGAGCACGAGGGATCGACGGCGAGGAACGGATCGGATGCCTGCATAGGTGTGTCATCGTTGCATGCGGGTGCCAATCTGTGGGGGTGCCCCGTTTCGAACCGTTCCCGGCCCTTCGCTACCACCCCGACATCTCCCTCGACGCAGCAGCGGCGCCGCCCTACGACGTGTTGTCGGGTCCCGACGTCGCGTCGCTGCGCGCCCAGCATCCTCACAACATCGTCGAGATCGATCTCCCCGCACCCGAGGACGATCCCGGTCGCTACACCACAGCAGCACGAACCCTGCGCGCCTGGGAGGACGACGGTGTGCTCGTGCGCGACGGCGCAGCGACCTTCACGATCTACCGCATGAGGTTCAGCACCGAGGACGGCACCGTGCGCGAGACCGTCGGCGTGATCGGCGCACTCGAAGTCGTCGACGAAGGTGCGGGCGGCGTACTCCCACACGAGCGCACAACCCCGAAGGCCAAGACGGATCGCCTCGACCTGACACGTGCGACCGAGGCCAACCTGTCGCCGGTGTGGGGTCTGTCGCTCACCGCCGGACTCACCGACGTGCTGAGCGCTCCGGCCGAGGTCGTGGGTACGTGTACCGATGCGGACGGCGTCGTCCACACGGTGGAGCGTGTGTCGGATCCCGAGCGCATCGCAGCCATCGCCACGGCCGTGGGTTCGTCGCCTGTCCTGATCGCCGACGGCCACCACCGCTATGCGATCAGTCGCACGTACCGCGATGAGCGGCGGCGGACCGACGGCCCCGGGCCGTGGGATCTCACCCTCACCTACGTGGGTGAACTGGTGGAGAGTCAGCTCAGCATCGATGCGATCCATCGGCTGTACCGCGGCATCGACATCGCCTCGCTCACCTCGGTCCTGGCCGAGTGCTTCTCGATCACCGATGCGGGTCGAATCGACGCGTCATTCGGACGCCAGACGGTCGAGCGAGGCGCACTGTGCCTGGTTCACCCTGACGGCACCGGTCGCTGGCTCACCCCCAGAGCGTCGGCGTTCGAAGGCGTGCGCGATCTCGACGGAGCGTTGCTCGAGCATGCGCTGCGCGACATCGACATCGACGTGACGTACCAGCACGGCGTGCAACACGTGGTCGATCTCGTCGCCTCGGGCGACGTCGCCGCCGGCGTCCTGATTCGCCCGACCAGCATCGACGAGATCCGTCGCACCGCCCACGAAGGCCTGCTGATGCCACCCAAATCGACGTTCTTCACGCCGAAGCTGCGGACGGGACTCGTGGTCCGCCCTTTGCGCTGACCACTCGCACCGCGTGCGGTACCGACCTCAGCCGGCGAGCGACCTGCCGGTGGCTCCCAGATCGGCGAATGCCTCACCGAGTCGTTCGACCATGCCCGTCTCGGCTGCGCGCAGCCATTTGCGCGGATCGTACGAGCTCTTGTACGGCGTGCCGTCGACAGGATCGATCTGATGCTTGAACGCCATCGAGTGAGCTTCGACGAACTCACCGACGGGCTTCGAGAACGCGAACTGGGTGTCGGTGTCGATGTTCATCTTGAACACCCCGTAGCTCACCGCCTCGGAGATCTTCGCCTTCTCACTGCCAGACCCACCATGGAACACCAGGTCGAGGGGGTTGGCGTCGAGACCGTGCGTCGACGACACCAGCTGTTGTGACGCCTTGAGTATCTCTGGACGCAGCTTCACGTTGCCGGGCTTGTACACCCCATGGACGTTGCCGAACGATGCAGCCACCGAGAACCGGCCGATCGGCTGGAGCACGTCGTAGGCGTACAACACGTCTTCGGGCTGGGTGTACAGCTTGGCGTTGTCGGCGCTCTCGTCGAACTCGCCACCGATGCCGTCCTCCTCGCCGCCGGTGACTCCGAGCTCGATCTCGAGGTTCATGCCGAGCGGGGCCATTCTGCTCAGCACTCGCGCGCATTCCGCGATGTTCCACTCGAGCGGCTCCTCGGAGAGGTCGAGCATGTGCGAACTGAACAGCGGGCGGCCCGTCTCGGCGAAGAACCGTTCACCGTGGTCGAGCATCCCTTCCACCCATGGGATCAGCTTCTTGTTGGCATGATCGGTGTGGAGCACGACACACACCCCGTAGTGCTCGGCCATCAGATGCACATGTCGTGCCGCCGACACCGCTCCGAGCACCCTCGCGACCGCAGCGTCGGCCAGTCCTTGTCCGCCGACGAACTGCGCGCCGCCGTTCGAGAGCTGCACCACCACGTCGCTGCGGTTCGCCGCGGCGGCCTCGAGCACAGCGTTGACGGTGTTCGTTCCGGTGACGTTGACCGCGGGAAGCGCGTATCCGCCTGCTTTGGCCGACGCCACGAGGGTGTCGTAGTCCGCTCCGGTCACCACGCCTGGGCGCAGCGTGCGACGTGCGACGGTCGGCGAGTCGGTCATGGTGGTCATCTCCTCGATCAGGCCACGCCGCAGACCTGGATCTGAGCGGGGTCACGCCGCAGGCGGCGCTCCGAGGACCGATCGTAGCCCTGCAGCGGTTTCGGAACCGAGACACCGAAGCGCACGGGTGAGCGCGGCCTGTTCGGATCTGCGACGAGTGACCTCGACCACTCCGATGGCGACGACCTCGGTTCGGCTCTGCGTTGCGCCGCCCGACCGGAAGAAGCGGCGACGGACCGAACCGGTGACGACGATCGCCGTGTCGGCCGCCCAGGTGTCGGGCACCTCGCCCTCCCACATCACGGGCACACCGACCAGGCGCCCCGCACTGTCGGGACACGACACCTCGAGGTTCCATCTGATGGTGCCGCTCGGAAGCTCGGCCCGCCGTGGATCAGAGCTGAGCCGGCCAGACAGGATGACGATGTTCATGACGACCTCCCCGCGCCGGACAGACCGGCGTTCGCAGCGACGTGGCTGCGGATGTGCACATCGGGGGAACGACACGCTTCGGGGGAACTCAGCCGGGGAACTCAGCCCGGGGGCCATCCTGGGCCAGGGGTGTGACGTCGACGACCCGACGACCGACACCCGGCCTCGCCCCGTCACCGACCCAGCGAGGCCAATCGTTGCATCACGTCGGCGAACTCGGCATCGGCCTGGGCCACCATGCCGAAGAACCGCCGCGCCTCGACGATCTCGCCGGAACGGTCGAGCAGGTCACCGAGGACGTACCACTGGCGGAGGTGATGGTCGCGCACCTTCTTCGGCACCTCTCTGGCCTTGGCCATCATCGACAGCGCGCCGCGAAGGTCGCCCTGGTCGGCCAGTGCTCCTGCGGCGACGATCCGTCCCTCGGCCATCAGTCCTGGCGCCGGCGACTCGCCCTTCAACTCGTCCCAGAGTTCGACGACGACGTCGTAGCGCTTCAACGCGCGGTAGCAGTCGGCCAGCACGGGGTGATGGCGCACCGAACGATCGATCTGCCGAGCAAGCTCGAGCTCCGCAGCTGCCTTGCGCCACTGCCCGGTCGAGTAGAACGCGAGGCCGGCGATCTCGTGCGCCATGGCGATGTTCGGTAGATCACGCAACACGGGCTGGACCATTCGGCGGGCATCGTCGAACCGGCCGCGATCGAGCGCCTCGGCTGCTGACTGCAGCCGTTCGCGATAACGACCCGACCGTTGGTTGCCGGCCTCACGATCGACCTCGGCCTCCACCTCGGGGTCGAGCACACCCTTGGCCCGTGTGCGTTTGGGAGCTGCCGACTCGGTACGGGCGCGTTCGGTCGCCGCCACTGCGACATCTCTGATCGGACCTTCGTCGATCCACTCCTCACGGGTGTGCTCCGGCGCCTCGGCCACGGCCTTGGGTACCTTCGGGCCGCGGGTCGAGCGGACCTGCGCGGCCCGTTGCTCAGCCGCGGTGAGCTCGCGCCGAGGTCCTGGGCTCCAGGAAGCGTCGCGCCCCGATCGCACCGGTCGCCCGGGCCTTCCACCTTGGCCTGGCCGAGGTGCACCACGGCCAGGTGCGCCGCGCCCGGTTCCCGACGAACGGCCCGTCGACGGGCGACCGCTCCCGCTGGGCTGCCCGGCTCGGTCGCCACGGTCGGGACGCTCGCCACGGCCGCCACGGTCGGTCCGGTCGATCGGGTCAGCACGGTCGCGCTCGAACCTGTCCGGTCGATCGACGCCTCCTGGACGGGGTCCCCGATCAGGGCGATCAGGACGATCGCCTCGATCCGGGCGACCTCCGCGGGGCGCTGGGCCTCTGACCGGACGACTGGCACCATCGGCGCGGGGACCTCGATCCGGACGTCCCGCGCCGTCTCCGCGACCGCGATCGTCACGCCCTCGGTCGCCATTCGAGCGATCGGCACTGGCTCCGCGGGAGAAGCGATCACCTCGAGCAGGTGCGCCGGTGCGCGATGGTGGCCCGAACCCGCCTGCCCTCGCGGGGCGCGGTGCGGCCCCACGTGGATCGCGATCGTCTCGGTCCGCACCTCGCTGCGGCCGTTCACGAGACCAGTCCCGCCGGCCCGCAGAGCTTGCGGGACCGCCTTGACCGCCTTGACCGCCCGGACCGCCTTCCGAGTCGCGACGTGGACCACGAGGCACCGCAGAGCTGGCCGACCGCGGTCGCCGGTCGTCGCCGGACGCTCCGCTGCCGGACCCACCCGACGACGATCGCGGGCCACCGGAGCGACTGCCACCGCCACTCGCGCCAGGGCGAGCCTGAGCGGGGCGTGGACGGGGACGACGTTCGGGCTGGGGCGGCATAGCGGGGACCGAGCCTAACGCCAGGTCCGGCGAACCGTTCGGAGGCCCCACGAAGCAGCCGACGACCCGGCAGCGGGGCGAAAACGACGAACGCCCCACAGACGGATCTGTGGGGCGTTCGAGCGATGAATTCGGCGACGACCTACTCTCCCAGGGGGTCTACCCCCAAGTACCATTGGCCCTGGCAGTCTTAACTTCCGTGTTCGGGATGGGAACGGGTGTGACCCTGCCGGTATGGTCACCGAAATCTGTTGTCAAGGAGTCGCCACTGAGGCGCCATCCGAGTACTCCAGAGCAAGCACGAGCATAAGTTTCAACCAAGCCCTCGGCCGATTAGTACCGGTCAGCTTCACACGTTACCGCGCTTCCACTTCCGGCCTATCAACGTGATGGTCTCGTCACGGGCCTTACTGCGTTGACCGCATGGGTGTACTCATCTTCGAACGGGTTTCCCACTTAGATGCTTTCAGCGGTTATCCCTTCCGGAGGTAGCTAATCTGCCATGCCCTTGGCAGGACAACAGACACACCAGAGCTCCGTCCGTCCCGGTCCTCTCGTACTAGGGACAGCCTTCGTCAATACACCTTCGGCTGCGGAGGATAGGGACCGAACTGTCTCACGACGTTCTGAACCCAGCTCGCGTACCGCTTTAATGGGCGAACAGCCCAACCCTTGGGACCTGCTTCAGCCCCAGGATGCGATGAGCCGACATCGAG
>JANNQK010000338.1:0-26578 GCA_031400715.1 Actinomycetes bacterium
CGTCCCAGAAGACGTCGGTGGTGATCGACCAGATGCTGGTGCCGCCCGAGGCATACGGCGTGAGGTGCATCTCGATCGGGTACTTCGTTCCCGAAGGCCAAGCCGTCATCTGGCGTGGCCCGATGCTGCACAAAGCGCTCGAGCAGTTCCTCACCGATGTCTTCTGGGACGAGCCCGACTTCTTGTTGATCGACATGCCGCCGGGCACGGGCGACATCGCGTTGTCGCTCAGCCAGTACTTGCCCCGCGGCGAGGTGTACGTCGTCACCACGCCACAGCCAGCGGCGCAGAAGGTCGCCGCACTGTCGGCTGCCATGGCCGCCAAGGTCAACCTGCCCGTCAAGGGCATCATCGAGAACATGTCGTGGTTCACCGGCGACGACGGCAAGCGGTACGAGATCTTCGGTTCGGGTGGCGGCGAAGAGCTCGCCAACGACCTCGGCATCCCGTTGCTCGGCAAGCTGCCGCTGGTGCCTGCGTTGCGCGAGGGTGGCGACGAGGGTCGCCCGATCACTGCGGTCGATCCCGACAGTGAGGCCGCACAGTGCTTCCAGAAGATCGCCCGCACGATCGCTGTCGACCTCAAGCCGAAGAAGATCTACAGCCCCAGCCTGCGCATCAACTGAGCGCCTAGGGTCGCGCCCGTGGAGCTCGACTTCAGCGGCCAGATCATCGAGTGGCGCGGACCAGCGCCGTTCTCCTTCGTGACGGTGCCCGACGAGCAGAGCGCCGCGATCGAGGCCGTCAAGTCCGAAGTCACCTACGGGTGGGGCGTCATCCCGGTGACGGTGCGCATCGGCCGCACCGAGTTCACGACCTCGTTGTTCCCGAAGGGCGACCGCTACCTGGTGCCGCTCAAGGTCGCGGTTCGCCGCGCCGAACACCTCGGACTCGGTGACACCGTGACGATCCACCTCCACCTCGATCTCTGAGCAGCTGCCAGCGTGTCGGCGCGCAGGAGTAGGCCCTGCCCGGGCCCGCGTTGATTCAGGTTGTGAGAACGGTGGTGTCTGGTGGTTCGACGGGTGGCCTCCGCCATGTGGGGGAGGTACTGCACGGGGCAGGTGCGCAGAGTTGGCAGTATGGCTCTCGATGCAACCACCTCTGTCCGTCCCGCCCAGGCGTCGCTGTCGTGGAGCGATCCAGTGGTGACCGGGTCCCTCGACCCCGGAGCGTTCTCGCTGCCGATCGGCACCGTGACGTTCCTGCTGACCGATATCGAGGGTTCGACCCAGCACTGGCAACGCTCGCCCGAGTCGATGGCCGTTGCCGTGGCCCGGGTCTACGCGATCCTCGACGAAGCGATCTCCGCCCACGGTGGCGTCCGCCCGGTCGAGCAGGGTGAGGGCGACTCGGTGGTCGCCGCCTTTTCGCGGGCGTCCGATGCGGTGCTGGCCGCGCGTGCTGCGCAGCTGGCTCTGCTCGCGGAGCCGTGGCCGACGAGCGATCCCGTGCGAGTTCGTATGGCGGCGCACACGGCGACGCGACGTTGCGCGACGAGGGCAACTACATGGGCCCGACGATCATCCGCACGGCTCGGCTGAGAGCGATCGCGCATGGCGGTCAGGTCGTGATCTCCACGGTGACGCGCGATCTTGCGATCGACCAGTTGGGCGCCGACATCGAACTCGTCGCCCTGGGAACGCATCGGCTGAAGGACCTGGCTCGGCCGGAAGACGTGTGGCAACTCGCCGACCCTGCCCTGCCGACCCATTTCCCACCGCTGCGATCGCTCGACTCAGTACCGAACAACCTGCCCCTGCAGCTCTCGACCTTCATCGGCCGACTCGACGAGATCGCAACGGTCGCGTCGCTGGTGCGCGGGCACCGGTTGGTGACCATCACCGGAACGGGTGGCGCGGGCAAGACGCGCTTGTCGCAACAGGTCGCGGCCGAGGTGTCCGACCTGTTCTCGGACGGCACGTGGTGGGTCGAACTGGTCGCTGCATCGGAGTCACTCGCCGTTCCCCTCGCGATCGCGTCAGCGATCGGCGGCCGCATCCCCAGCGGTGTAGCGCCCGGGCCGGCGCTCGCCGCGACCATCGCAGGTCGCAACATGTTGCTCGTGCTCGACAATTGCGAGCATCTCATTGCCGACGTGGCCCACTTGGTGGACGAGCTCCTCCGCGGCTGTCCGAACCTCAGCATCTTGGCCACCAGCAGGATCGGGCTCGACGTTCCCGGCGAGCTGACGTGGCGGGTTCCGGCGCTGGCCCTGCCGTCGCCCGAGGCGCGTGTGTCGATCGGTGTGCTCGGGCAGTTCGACGCTGTGAAGCTCTTCGTGGAACGGGCCAAGCGGGTACGGCCGAACTTCGCGCTCGACGACGCCAACGGTCCTGCGATCGCCGAAATCTGCCAGCGCCTCGACGGGATCCCGCTCGCCCTGGAGCTCGCTGCAGCGCGATGTCGCTCCCTGAGCCCGGCCCAGATCCAAGAAGGGCTGAACGACAGCCTTCGGCTGCTGACCGGCGGAGCACGCACCGTGCTCCCGCGCCAGCAGACGCTCGCGGCGTCGATCGATTGGAGCTATTCGCTGCTGACCGAGGTCGACCGGACCTTGCTGCGCCGGTTGTCGGTGTTCGTCGGCGGGTTCGACCTGAACGCGGCCGAAGCGGTGGCATCGGACCGCGAGCCCGATCCCGGGGGCCCCACGCCTCTCGCATCTCTCACATCGCTCGATGTGCTCGATGGGCTCGATCGACTCGTCGAGCAATCGTTGGTCTCCGTCGACGACGACAGCCCGGGCGGCAACAGCCGCTACCGCATGCTCGAGACGGTGCGTCAGTATGCGCGCGGCAAGCTGGCGGACCACGGTGAGACCGACGCCTCGCTCGATGCGCACTGTGACTACTTCCGTCGTCGGCCCGCCGGCATCCAAGCAGTCCACGCGGGTGTGATCGCAGATGCCGACAACTTCCTCGCCGCCTTGGACCACGCGTCCCGGGTCTGTCCGATCTCGGAGTTTGTCGAATTCCTGATGCTGGTCGGGATGTCCTTGCTCACAACGCAACGCTCAGCACAGCTGGACGAACGCGTCGACGAGTGTCTGCAGCGATGCGGGACCAGACAGTCGATCGAGCGGGCCCGGCTGTTGCTCGCCCGCAGCCGTGGACACCTCTATGCCGGCCGCATCCCGGAGCAGCGTTCCGATGCGCACGCAGCCCTGGAAATCGCCGAGCTCCTCAACGATGACGCCTCGATCGGCTGCGCTCTGAACCTGCTCGGTTCCTCGTGGTTGGCGTCGGATCCGGTCGAGGCAGCCGTGCTGTTGGAAAGAGGGATTTCACACTCCGTGGCCGCGCGGGACTGGTTGTTGGCAATCACCAGCTACAGCGACCTCGGCATGGCGTACTGGATTCGACGTGATCTACAGCGCGCCACGGCGGCATACGAAGCGGGTGCCGCTCTCGAACGCGAGCATCCGAGTCGCTACCTACTCGCGGACGGCCTTGCCGGTCGGGCGCGGGTTGCCCTTCTCGCTGCCGACTACGACACGGCCTCGCGTCTGCTCGCATCGGTGCGGACCACGCTCGATCAACTCGGCGCGGCCGACGACCCGTGGCTCAGCCCCTTCCTGACGTTCGAGGAGACTGCCGTCGCCCTCGATCGTGGAGAGCGACTCAGCGACCCTGTGCTGTCCGACGTGCGCAACAGGTTCGACCTCGCGCTCGCCAAGCAACAGTGGATCGGGGTGAACTTCCTGGCGGGTGCCCTGATCGGTGCAGCGATGGACCGCTCCGAGCATGAAGAAGCCCGTCAACTCGTCGATCTCCTCAACATGATCGGGGCAGGCGGCATGACCGTTGCGGAGGTCGATGGGCGCATGACCAGCGCAGCGCTCCACCATCACGGCGGCGACCTCTCGGCAGCTCTGGCCGACGTCGAGCGTGGGCGACATGTGTGCGGAGTGCTCGGCGACGACATCGGCGCAGCGCTGTTCGGCATTCGCGCTGGGCTCATCGCACTGTCACGTCGCGACGTCGGCGACGCGGAGTCCCTCATCCACGCCGCCCTACGGACGGTGTCTGACCGAGGGTTTCGACGAGAGGTGGCGATCGCGCTCGAGGCGGTGGTGCTCTGCGACATGGCGAGCCGCAACTGGACCGACGCTGCTCGTCTGCACGGCGCCGCCGGCCGGCTGCGCGACGAGCTCGGTTACCGGCTGCGCACGTCACCCGAGCGCGAGTCGTATGCGCAGGCGATCGCCGCCCTGGGCGACGAGCACACGAACGCGATCGCCGAGGGTGCCGCCATGGAGTGGCCGGCAGCGGTCGAGTACGCACTGCGCACGTGGGGTGCCCGCAAACGTCCGGCGTTCGGATGGCAGTCGCTCACGCCGACCGAAGTGCAGGTCGTCGACCTTGCCACACATGGCCTCACCAACCCCCAGATCGCCGAACGACTGATCATGGGCCGCGCCACCGTGAAGACGCACCTCTCGAACGCCTACACCAAGCTCGGCGTCAAGAACCGCACGGAGCTCGCGACCCGAGCGGCATCAGAGCATCGATCGCACGAGTCATCGGCTTCCTGACGCGACTCGAACCCTCGCCTGCGAGCCTTCGTGTCAGTCGCCGCGGTGGCGCTGCTCCTTGAACGGGTCGCCGTACATGTGGTATCCGTTCCGCTCCCAGAACCCTGCCCGGTCGGCATCGGTGACCTCGAGGGTACGCACCCACTTCGCGCTCTTCCAGAAGTACAGGTGCGGTACCACGATGCGCACCGGCCCACCGTGGACCGGTTCGATGTCCTCACCTTCGAACGAGTAGGCGACGATCGCCTCGTCGGTGGTGATGTCGGCGAGCGGCAGGTTGGTCGTGTAGCCGTACTCGGCATGCTCCACGACGTGGGTCGCTCCGCGTTGCACGCCCGCCCGCTCGAGCAGGTCGCGCACGCGGACGCCGGTCCACGTGGTGTCGAACTTGCTCCACTTCGTGACGCAGTGGATGTCGAAGGTGGGCGTCACCGACTCGATCGCCTTCAGATCGTCGAGCCCGATCGTGTACGGCCGATCGACCAACCCGCTGATCTCGAGGCTCCACTCGCCAGGTGCATACGTCGGCACATCGCCGACGTGCAGGACGGGGAACCGATCGGTGAGGTACTGCCCCGGCGGCAACCGCTCGGGATCGATGCCTCGCTCGACCAGTTGCTTGCGGTTGCGATCGAAGAATCCCACCTGCTGAGTCTGCCTGGCGATCGCCCGGAATGCACGACGGCCGGGCTTGGCTAGCGTGCAGCCATGACGGAACTCGGCCCCCCGATCGGTGAACCACGACCACCAGCCCCACCAGGGCCGGTCCCCTCGGGTATGCCACCACCGTCGATGTCACCACCGTCGATGTCACCTCCCCCCGGCTACGTCGCATACGGATCTTCGGCGGCGGCGATGCCGTCTCAGTTCCAGCGCATCAAGGGTCTTGCCAAGGCCATCGACATCCTGTTGATCATCACCGTGCCCTTGCAGGCGCTCGGCATCGTCGGACTGCTCCAGGTCAGGGGAAAAGCACGCGATTTCATCGATGGTGAGATCAGCCGCAGAGAATTCACCGATGCCACCCGCGTCAACGTCTCGAGCCTCTCCGGCCTGTTGGTCATCCCGATCGCGGTGTTGACGATCATCGTCATGTATCGGATGGCACAGAACCTCCGAGCGCTCGGCCGACACGGCGCCACATGGGCACCCGGCTGGTCGATCGGCGGTTGGTTCTGCCCACCGTGTGCCATCTACGCCATCCCCTGGCTGATGTTCCGCGAGTTGTGGCGCGGATCAGATCCCACGCTCGCGCCGAACGACCTCGGCTGGAAGCAGGGTGCTGTCAGCCCGCTGGTGAACGTCTGGTGGGTCCTGTTCGGGCTCGTCCCGATGATCGGCTTCGTCACGTCGGCCGGCCTCGTCACGAACATCGGATCGATCGACGAGACCGAGATCGCGCAGCGGTTCGACGACTTCGCCGTCATCAACGTGGTGCTGGCTCTGGTGGCCATCGTCACCACGGTGGTGTACCTGCTGATGATGCGCCAACTCACCGGCCGGCACATGCAAGCGACGCGAGAGCAGTGAGGCGATCGGCGGGACGATGACCGTGTACTTCGTACGCCATGCCAAGGCGGGCAGCAGATCCAACTGGGACGACGATGACATCGATCGGCCGTTGTCGGCCAACGGCTGGCATCAGGCGCGCCTGGTCGGTGCGAAGCTGGCCAAGCGCTCACCGTCGGCGTTGTATGCCAGCCCCTACCTGCGGTGCGTGCAATCGCTCGAACCGTTGGCCGAGCTCTCTGGTCTGGAGATCATCGCCGACGATCGACTCGCAGAGGGAGGCAGCTTCGAACAGGTGCTCATCCTTCTCGCCGAAGCACCCGACGATGCGGTGCTGTGCAGCCATGGCGACGTGATCCCGGAAACCATCGCTGCGCTGCAACGCCGAGGCTGCCGCATCCTCAACCAGCCCGACTGGCGCAAGGCCACGGTGTGGCGTCTGGAGCGATCGCCGTCGGGCGAGTTCGAGACGGCACGGGTGACCCCGCCGCCGGCGTGACCGAACCCGACCGACGGGACGATCAGTTGAAGTTGCACTCGATCTGGAAGTTCTCGGTGGTGCAATCGTCGGAGGTGTACACGAAGGCGGTGAACGCTGCCGTGATCGCGATCGCGACGAGCCCGATGATCAGACCCGCGATCGCCAGACCTCGACCCTTGCGTTGCCGGCTCTTGGTCGCCTTCATGCCGACCAGGCTGAAGATCACCGCGAGCACGCCCGGCACCTGGATCCAGATCCAGAAGCACGGCAGCATGGCCACGAGGCCGAGCACGAATCCGGTGATCGCCATGCCGCTGAACCGTGACGCCGGCGGCGGCTCGCCCACGGGCACATACATCGGCTGACCGCCCCACGGACCCGCTGGCGGAGCGGGCGAGTACGAGGGAAACGGCGGCGGCGTCATCGACGACGGCGGCGGTGGCGTCGGCGATGGCTGCCCCAACCAGGGAGCTCCTTGGCCGGAGGGCTGATCGCTCGGTGGTGGCGGCATGCTCATCGCGAGGAAGTTACCTCATGGCGTGACGGCGGTGACGGTGCTGACGGTGCCCGGCTCGGTGCCGAGACCCTCGACGAACGACTGCACCAAGCCCACCATGTCCGCCGGCGGGTTGCTGTCGAGACAGAGCTGACCCTGCACCCGGGCGAGGTCGATGTCGGGCTCCGGCAGGAACCTCGCCGCGGTGACCGCATACAGGCAGTGGGCATCGGCGTAGCCAGGTTCGAGCGTCACCACGCGTTCGAACGTCGCCAGCGCCGCGTCGAGCGACGTCTCGATGAGCGCAGGATCGTCCGTGAGTCGCGAGTTCTGGACGAGGATCCACGCGGTGTACGTGCGAGCTTCGGCATTGTCGGGATCGATCTCCGTCACCCGTTTGAAGCGTTCGAAGGCACCGGCGAGATCGGAGCCGAGCAGGGCTCGACCCTCGGTGAGCGCCAGTGCAACCTCGTCGGCCGGCTGGCCGCCGGTCATCGTCTGCCCCTCGACGCGTTGACCCGACGATCGGGCCACCAACCACCCGGCCAGCACCGCCACGGCCAACACGCCGACGATCGACCCGACCGTCACCATCGGCTTCACCCGTCGTTTCGCGGGCAACGCGGCACGCCCGTCGTTGATCGAACGCATCACGCTCGCCGCGCGGGCGGTGTATCCGTCCTTCAACGCGACGTAGTCGTCGTCGTCGACGTCGCCTGCCTCGTACTCGAGCTCGAGATCGGTGATCGAACGGAGCAGGAATCGACGTTCTTCTTCCCGCCGTGCCAGCTCGTCAGGATCCATCGTCGTCCGCCTCGGCTCGCCGCGCGTCGGCAACCAGCTGCCGGTCATCATCGGTGGGCACGGTGTCGGCAGCCCGCTTCCAACGCCGGAACGCAACGGCGAGGCCAGCCACCCCGCAGACGAATGCCACGACCGGAAGGATCCACACGACGGCGTCGATGCCGTCGGCCCTCGGCACGAGCAGCACCTGGGCGCCGAACCGCTGTTCGATGAAGGTGATGATCTGGTCGTCGCTCGCCTCACCGGCATCGACCTGCGACCGGATCTCGGTGCGCAGCGCGGCGGACGCGTTGTTGCGCGACTCGAACACGCTCTCCCCATCGCAGATCGGACACGCCAGGCGCTTGCTGATCGCCTCGACCCGCTCGCCCGGCGTGAGCTCGTCGCTCGCCCGACCCAGGCCGATCACCATCAGGGCGATCACGACCACACCGAGGATGATCCATCCCGGACCGCGCTTGAACGCCTGCCAACGGGGCGACGCCATCAGGCCGACCCGTCGCGCATCGCTTGCAGTTCCAACGCCACATCGTCGGCGGTGATGGGCCCGGCGAACCGTCGGCGGACCACACCGGTGGGGTCGATGATCCAGGTCTCGGGTACCTGGGCCACGCCGAAGTCGACCGAGACACCGCCGTCGGGGTCGCGGATCACCGGCCAGCCGCCGCCGTTGTCCGCGAAGAACTCGCGCACCGACTCGTCGCTACCGCGGGCGCTGATGATGGTGTACATCTCCGCACCATCGGCCAGCTGCGATTGCTGTTCGACCAGAGCGACCAGCTCGGGGTGCTCGGCGACGCACGGCACGCACGTCGGGTCGAAGAAGTTCAGCACCACCCAGCTGCCCTTGCGCCGGCTGAGATCGAACGGCTGGTCGTCGAGCGTGGTGCTGACCACGCTCGGCGCCGGACGGCCGAGCAGGAACGATTGCACCTGCTTGTCACCCCCGGTGTCGCTGCTCGCCAGCACGACGAACAACCCGGCGAGCACGATCGCGACGGCGAGTGCGACGAAGGGAGCCACGCGCACGCGACGAGCCGAGCCCGTGCCATCGATGACCAGGTCGTCCCCGACGCTCGGCTCAGACATGGGCTGGCTCGGCTTCGCCGGGAACGGGCGCGGACGTGGGCGATGTGGGCAAGCGGCGGCGCTTGCCGGGGAACGCAGCGAGCAGCGTGCCGACCGCCATCAGCCCACCGCCGATCCACATCCACAGGATGAGCGGCTTGATGAACACCTTCACCTGGGCCTCGGTGGCGCCGGCCTCCGACGCCTTCTCGAGTGTGAGGTAGATGTCCTTGGTGAATCCCGTCTTCACGCTCGGGGTACCGATGTCTCTGCCCATCCGCGTGAAGCGGGTGATCGCAGGCGCATAGGCCTGACCACCATCGATGCTGACCTGCGCTTTCAGCCCGGCGGAACGTTCGGTGGTGAACGCTGTCACCTCCTCCAGCTCGAAGGTGTGGCCGTCGAAGGTCACCGGCTCGCCGACGCGCATCGTGAACTCGGCGACGCGTGTGTAGCCGTTGGACGCCGCGAGCGCGACGGCGATCAGGATGACACCGAGGTGCACCACCATGCCGCCGTTGGCCCTGCCGACCAAGCCTCGCCAGCCCTGTCGGCGGGTGGCGAGCACGAGCTGGCGTCCGGCAGCTCCAGCAGCGAAACCGCCGAGGGCGAACGCGGTGAGCGAGGGCCACTTGTCGGCACCCGAGATCACCGCGACGGAGAGCGCTACCGCACCGACACATCCGGGGACGAACAACCGATCACGCAACAGCTCGGTGCTGGCCTTGCGCCACGGCAGCACCGGCGCAACGGCCATCAGGAACAGCAGCACGATGCCGATCGGCATCGACAGCCGATCGAAGAACGGTTGACCGACGGCGATCTGCCGATCCTGCAGAGCTTCGACGATCAACGGGAACACCGTTCCCAACAGCACGACGAACGCGAACACGGTGAAGATCACGTTGTTGGCCAAGAACGCGCCCTCGCGCGAGATCGGAGAATCGATCGCCCCGGGCGACCGCAAGCGGTCGCCACGCCACGCGATGAGCGACAGCGAGACGACCACGATCAATCCGAAGAAGCCGAGCAGCCAAGGGCCGATCGATCCATCGGCGAACGCATGCACGCTGTTGATCACGCCGCTCCGCGTGAGGAAGGTGCCGAGGATCGTGAGTGCGAACGTCGCGACCAACAGGCTGATGTTCCACACGCGCAGCATGCCGCGTCGTTCTTGCACCAGCACCGAGTGGATGTAGGCAGTGCCGGTGAGCCATGGCAGGAAGCTGGCGTTCTCGACGGGATCCCACGCCCACACGCCGCTCCAGCCGAGCACTTCGTAGCTCCACCACCCGCCGAGCAGGATGCCCAGGCTGAGGAAGCCCCATGCCAGCAGCGCCCATCGCCGGGTCTCCATCAGCCAGCCCTCGCCCACGCGCCCGGTGATGAGGGCGGCGAGCGCAAAGGCGAACGGCACGGTGAAGCCGACGTAGCCGAGGTAGAGGATCGGCGGGTGGAACATCACGAGGATGTGGTTCTGCAGCAGCGGGTTGGGGCCTGGCCCGTCGGTGACACCCGGCGCTCCGGTGGCGAACACATCGGTCGGCCCGAACGCGAGGAAGAAGAAGAACGCGGTGACGACGAACATCACGACGAGCGCCCACGCGATGAGCGGGTCGTCGAGCCGCTTGCGATAACGCCACATGATGAACGCCGTGTAGCCCGCAAGCGTGGCGAGCCAGAGCAGGATGCTGCCTTCGAGCGCGCTCCACATCGCAGCGACGTTGTAGAGCAGCGGCGTGCTGCGCGAGCCCACGTCCTGCACGTACTGCAAGTCGAAGTCGTACATGAGGATCGCGTTCATCATCACGCCGGCCGCCACGATGGCACCCGCTCCGGCCAGCCAGCCGTAGTTGGGCACGGTGCGCAGGAGACGCCGATCTCCGGTCAGGGTGGCGGTCGCGAGCGCGATCGCGCCGAACAGCGAGGCGACCAGGCCGACGATCAGCGCCGAGTGGCCGAGCAGGCCGTTGATGCTGGTCGCGATCATCCCTGGGCTGCTGATGTCTGGGCCGATGGTGTCTGGGCCGCTGATGTCTGGAGCGAGCAGGCCGTCTGGGCCTCATCGAGCCGATCGGCGTTCTCCGCCTCGTACTCGTTGGAGTGCTTCACCTCGACTCGATCGCCTTCGAACACACCCGCCTCGGTGAGCCGTCCGTGCACCACCACCGGGATGCATTCCTGGAAGATGCCTCCGGGGTCGCCGTCGTAGCTCACCGGCATCCCCTTCCCGTTGAAGCTGATCACGAACGTGGTGGAGACACCGTCCTGGACGACCGTGCCCTCGTCGACGTTGCCCTGAACACGCAGACGACGTCCGGCCTCGCAGCCGTCCTTGGTGCCCACCTCGTCGACGTTGCAGTAGTAGTCGATCGCGGACGACAGGAACTGGGTGACGAGCACCACGCCACCACCGAGCACCAGCACCAGCACCGCGATGGCGGGCCATCGCTTGCCTCTTCGACGCGGGGCAGGAACGGCGTCGTCGGTACGCGGGCTCAGATCCACGGCTTGTCCTCGTCGGGCAGTTGGCGGCCGAGTGTCCGCGCGCGACGAAGCACGTGCCACACCAGCGCACCGGCGCCACCGAAGGCGGCGATGTAGCTGAGCAGGATGAATCCGATGTCATCCATCAGCGCACGCCCTTCTGGCCCACGGCTTCGCTGCGGCGCTCGGCCAGAGCGAGATCGAGACCCTTGTCGTCGAGCGCGTCCTCCATCGCCAACACGCGCTGGCGATGCAGCACGTACCACACGTACACCAAGGTGAACGCCACGGTGCTGAGCGCCAGCGTGAACAGCATCAGCCCATCGAGTTCCACGTCGGTGGTGCGATCGGCGACGCTCGCATCCTGGTGCACCGAGCGCCACAGCCTGACGCTGAAGTGCACCAGGGGGATCTCCAGTACGGCCAACAGGGCCACGACCGCCGACCGACGGGCCCGCTGTTCGTGGCTCCCGCCGAGGTCGCGCACCGCGAGGTATCCGACGTAGCTGATGAACAAGAACGCCGTCGTGGTGACCCGCGCATCCCACACCCAGAAGGTTCCCCACGACAACCGGCCCCACAACGAGCCAGCGAAGAGGGTGACGGCCATGAACAGCACCCCGATCTCCGCACTCGCCCCTGCGATGCGGTCCCACACGAGCGAGCGCGTGCGGCGCCACAGGTAGGCAGCCGATGACACCGCGGTCACGATGAAGGCCACGTACGCCACCCAGACGGTGCCGACGTGCACGTAGAGGATGCGGACGCTCTCGCCTTGGATCACGTCGGGCGGCGAGAGCACCAGACCGAACAGCGCCACGGCCGCGAGCGAGACCAACGCGGCAACGCCGAGTCCGCGGGTGAACGTGGTGCCGGTGCCGCGACCGGCCGGAGTGGGCTGTGTCGGGGAGCCTGTCGACGAAGCGTGTCCTCGAATGTCTGTGGTGTCCACGTGAGCGCTGTCCTCGTTCCTGTTCATTGCTGGCTGACTCATTCCTCGAGGAGGGGGCCGAACGCCAGGGTGCCACCGATGCCGAACGTTGCTGCGTAGATGATCAGCATTCCGACCCAGGGCCAGCCCTCGCTGGTTGCCGCGCCACTCGCGCCGAACGCTGCTTCCGTGGCTCGGGTCGCACCGATCAGTACCGGCGCCACCACCGGGAACAACAGCAGCGGGAGCAACGTCTCGCGGCCTCTGGTCCCGGCGGCGAGACCTCCGTAGAGCGTACCGACCAATGCCAGGCCGGTGGTAGCGGGAACGAGGGTGGTGACCAAGAGCACGGCACCCGACACGTCGATCGACGAGTCGTACAACAGCAGTGCGAGCGCGACCAACAGCACCTCGAGCGCGAGGAGCTGCACCGCGAGCGCGATCGACTTGCCGAGGAAGATCCCAGGCGGGCTGACGCCCGCCACCCGAAGGGCATCGAGCGCTCCATCGGCCGTCTCGATGGCAAACGATCGCTGGACCACGATGAGCAGGCTGAAGATCGTGCCGAGCCACACGAGTCCGGGGGCGGTGCGCTGCAACACGGTGTCGTTGTCGAGCGCAAATGCGAACAGCACCATCACCAGCGCGGCGAACGGCAGCACCTGGTTCACGACCACACGACTGCGACGCTCGACACGAAGGTCCTTGGCCGCGACGAGCCGTGCCGTCGTCCACATCGAAGCTCCGCTCGCTGACGTGTTCACGAACCCTCGTTCCCCGGTCGAGCCACGTGGCCGCCGACCAGGTCGACGATGCGCGTCGCCAGACCACCCGCGCGCTCGAGCTCGTGGCTCGCCACCATGACGGTGGCGCCCGACGCGACCGCCGCGCGCAGCGTGTCGTCGAGCTCGTCGCGGCCTGCCGCGTCGAGACCGGCATGAGGCTCGTCGAGCAGCCACAGTCGAGCTCGTCGAGCCACCAAGCAGGCGAGCGCGGTTCGCCGTTTCTGCCCCGCGGACAACCGCCCCACCACCACATCGGCCAGGCGGCCTGCGAGCCCCAACCGGTCGAGCGATGCGTCGACCTCCTCGGCGCTGGCTCGCACGGTCGCCCCCCAGAACTGCACGTTCTCGCGCACCGTGAGGTCGTGGTACAGCCCGTTGGCATGGCCGAGCAGACCGACGCGCGTGCGCACCACGTCGCGTTGCGTCGAGAGATCGCAGCCGACCACCGAGCCGGTGCCGCGGGCCAGGGGGAGCAGGCCCGCACACAACCGCAGGAGCGTGGTCTTGCCCGCACCGTTCGGACCTCGGAGCAGCACGATCTCGCCAGGCTGAACGGTCAGCGTGACCCCGGCCAGCGCGGGAAAGCTGCCGAGCACCGCGACGGCATCATCGAGCTCGACGACCGGTAGCCGACCGGAATCCGGCGGCGAGCCAGTGGAGACAGCGGCCGATTCCATGCACGATCGACGCTAGCGGCCACCCCCCTCCGGCACCCAGGTGACAGCAGCAGCGAGCCCTGAACCGATAGCGTCGACAAGGTGACGTCGGGCGGCCCCCTCTCATCGCTCGACGACGTCGTGCCCGATGTCGGCGATACCGCGACCACCCCCGACGTGCCGACTCGCTCTCGACGGAACCGTCCGAACCGGTGGGATCGAGCGCCCGAACCACACGACTGGCGATGGGTCATCGGAGGCCTCGGACGCGTGCTCATCTCCGTGGGCCTGTTGATGTTCGCCTTCGTCGGCTACCAGCTCTACGGCACCGGCATCCAGACCGCCCAGGCCCAGAACCGCCTCGAGAACGAGTTCGAGGAACTGCTCGCCGGCACCGGCGGCGGCGGGGCCGACACCGACCTCACCACGCTGCCGGCCGAGGGTCCCGACACCGTCGCGGCGACGGTGCCGGCCACCATCGAAGCCACCGAGTCGACCGCGACGCCCCCGTCGTCGACGGTTCCGCCGGCGCGGCTCACCCCACCGCCACAGGGCGAACCGCTCGCCAAGATCACCATCGAGTCGATCGGCCTCGACAAGATCGTGATCGAAGGGGTGCGCACCAGCGATCTGGAAGATGGCCCGGGTCACTTCCCGGAGACCCCGTTGCCCGGCCAGTACGGCAACTCCGCCATCGCCGGCCACCGCACGACGCACGGTCAACCGTTCAACCGCATCGACGAAGTGCAGGTCGGCGACGATGTCGTGGTCGAGACCATCGTCGGCCGTTACACATATGTCGTCACCGGTCAGGTGATCGTCAGCCCGAACGACTATCAGCTGGTCATCCCCACGCTCGACCCGACGACGGCGACACTCACGCTCACGTCGTGCCACCCGAAGTTCAGCGCCAGGCAGCGGATCGTGGTCACCGCCGTGCTCGATCCCGACCGATCGGACGTGGTGACAGCGCCGTACGTCCCTCCGGCAGCCGACGCCCTTGCGCCGTCGGTCATCCCCGGAGCCGACGAGGTCCCGGCGACCACAGCCGACGCGGCCACCGCAACCGACCCAGCCGAGAACCCGGCCGTCAGCCCGGCCACCGACCCAGGAGCACCGGAGCCGGTCGCCACCGCCGGCGGCTCCATCGGTGATGTGCTCTCCGGCGGAACAGGGGCGCTCGCTGCGCCGGCCGATCTCGACGAGGCGGCCATCGCCAGCCAAGACCTGTTCGAGAACAGCTGGTTCAGCGATCCCGATGCCTTCCCCCAGGTCGCGTTCTGGGGCATCGGGCTCACCCTGGTGGGGCTCGGTGCCACGGCGATCAGCCGGCGGGCTCGCCGCAACTGGCTCGGCGCCCTGATCGGCGTTGCGCCGTTCATCATCGTGCTGTACTTCTGGTTCGAGAACGTCAACCGCCTGCTCCCGCCCAACCTGTAGCTCGGCACGCCTCGGCCGGCGGTGAACGTGGGGCGATCAGTCGCCGCGGAACCGGGGCGGGCGCCTCTCGAGGAACGCGGTTCGCCCCTCCTCGGCATCAGCGCTCTGCCACGCCGCGAGTCGGCCTCGTTCGAATCGCTCATCGACGTCGGCCGTCGCCACCGCGCTCTCGAGAGCCAACTTGTGCGCCTGAATGGTGAGGGGTGCCAGGTTGGCCAGCTCCTCGGCCCACACCAGGGCCTCAGCGAGCCCGCCGAGTCGTTGCACACCGCCTGCGGCATGCAACTGCTCGGCGGTGTAGCTCTGCGCCGCCAGCAACATCGCGCGAGCGACGCTCCCGCCGAACTCGCGCTCCACTCGATCGACGGTCCACCGGTCGACGGCGAGGCCGAGCTTGGCCGCAGGAACCCCGAACACGCTCGTCGGGGTGGCAATGCGCAGGTCACAGGCAACCGCCAACTGCGTCCCGGCCCCGAGCGCCGGACCGTCGATCGCCGCGACCGTCACCAGGCCGAGCGAGGTGAACCCGTGCAGTGCTCGCACGAGAGCGCCGACGAACTCGTCGTTCTCCACACCGTTGAGATCGGCACCTGCACAGAACGCCGGAGGCGCACCGGTGAGCACCATCACGCGTGCACTTCCCGCGACCGCGTCGCGCTGCGCCTCGGTGAGCGCCAGCAGCGTCGCATGATCGACGGCATTGCGGCGCTCCGGCCGATCGATCGTGACCACCACGACGCGATCGCGCCAGTCCACACGTACCATGGCCAGACTGTATGCCGACCGACGCCGACCGCCCCAACGCACCCGAGACGCCGCCCGCGGTCGATCCGGTGCGGGCCCGCCGCCGCCAGATCGCCCGATGGACGCAACGTGCCAACCGGGTCGGCTACCTCTCTTTCGCTGCAGCGATCGTTGCGTACGCGCTCACCTTCGCCGTCGGCTTCACCGGAGCGATGTCGGCGTTCATCATCGGGGCGGTCATCGTCGGCACGATCCTGCTCGCCCCGGCGATCGTCATGGGCTACGCGGTGAAGGCTGCGGAGCGCGACGACCGCGAACGCGGGATCTGAGTCCGAACTCCGGAAATCGCAGCACCCGGGGCGGCGGTCGAGCTGCGGGCCGTTACCCTTGGGTAACCGTTATGAACACCCGACTTCCCGCAGGCGAGCGCCGCGAGCAGATCCTCGATGTCGCCGTCCAGGTCTTCGCCCGCAAGGGCTACCACGGCACCTCGATGAACGACGTCGCCGATGTCGCCGGTGTCACCAAGCCCGTGCTCTACCAGCATTTCGACTCCAAGCAGGACCTGTACCTGGCGCTGATCGACGAAGTCGGGCTGCGGATGATCACTGCGATCGCCAAGGCGACGGCAGGAGCCACCAGCGGCAAGACCATGACCGAGCTCGGGTTCCAGGCCTACTTCCGTTGGGTCGCCCAGGACCACGATGCCTTTCTGTTGTTGTTCGCGACGCAGGCCAACCGAGATGCTGCCGCGACCAAGGCGATCCGCAAGATCACGTCCGAGGCGGCGTCGGCGATCGCCCCGCTGATCGCGGTCGAGATCGACCACGAGAAGCAGCGCACGATCGCCCACGGGCTCGTCGGCCTGGCTGAAGGGGTCTCGCGCCGGCTCGTCGAGCGAGGCGAGGACTTCGACCCGGACGAGCTGGGGCGGCTCGTGGCGAATCTCGCGTGGGCCGGCCTGCGCGCCATCGGCCCAGCCAGCTGACCCAGCCAGCTGACCCAGCCAGCCGACCCAGCCAGCCAGCCGACTCAGCTCGCCCGGAACACCACGCCGCGATAGCTGTCGACGAACCCGGCACGACGCAACACCTCGGCGATGGGCGATGCCCCGTGCAAGATGTCGCCGTCGACCTTGCGCACCTCCATCGAACGTGCCCGACCGTCTTTCACCCTGGCCGCCAACGCGTCGGCCCATGCGGGCCCGCCCCAGTGGTCGAGCGCGTCCGGGAAGGTGACCAGATGGTGCGAGCGCCGATCGAACCAGACCAGCGGTCGACCCTGCCACACCACGACGATCGACCCCGCGGACCGCGCCGGTCGACCGGGCGAGGCCGGCCACGGCAGCGCCGCGCCGAACGGCTGGGCGGGGTCGGTGGACGCGAGGACGAGCGCCGCGGGCACGTCGTCGGGGTGCAGCTCCGGGTCGGGCGCTTCACGCACGGCCCGCAGGCGATCGACCGCGCCGGGCACGCTGAACTGGGCCGCCCCGAGTCCGGCGACGAAGTAGCCGCGCCGCGTATGACCACGCTCTTCGAGCACCTTGAGCACGCCGTAGACACCCGCGTATCCACCGACGACGTTCTCGGCGAGCACGGCCTCGCGAGTCACCACGCCGTAGCGCTCGAGCATCTGCAGGGCGGCCGCATGAGCGGCCTCGGTGGGTCGAGGTGCCGGCAGGAGCAACGGTGCGACGAGACTCCAGCGGCCCGCGCCGGCCGGTGGCCCGATGCGGGTGAGCCGACCAGGCCGTGGCCTGCCCGCGCGAGCCGATGGCTTCGGCGCGCCGGTGCGGGCACCACCGACGACTGCACGCAAGGGTGCGAGCGTGTCGTTGGTGACCTCGCCGGCCCAGACCAGATCCCAGAGCGCTGTCAGCACCTCGCCTTCGGTGGCGCTCGGCGCGGCGGTGCGGAGCTGTGTCCAGAAGCTGGCACCGCGCTCGGCCAACAGAACGCGGATCGCGTCGTGCACCGGACCTGTGGGAGCGTCGATCGGTTCGATCGAGGGTGCCAACAGGGGCAGCTGGTCGGCGAAGAACAGCCGAACCCGACCGTCGTGGGCTCCGACCGATCCGGCGCCGATCCAGATGATCTCACCCGAGGTGCAGAGCTCGTCCAGGTCGGACGGACGGTACCCGCGCACTCGGCTCGGCAACACCTCGGACTCGAGCGAGCTGGCCACCAGCGCGGCACCCTGGACCAGCCCGAGCGCTTCGACGACCGCCTCGAGACCGCGCCGTTCGGCCGGGATGCCGTGCCATTGGGTGAGGAAGCGGGCGTACGCGTCGGGCTCGACCGGCTCGACCTCGCGACGCAGCATCGCCAGCGAACGACGTCGAAGCTGCCGCAGCACGTCGACGTCGCACCACTCGCGACCCGAACCACCTGGGCGGAACTCACCGCGAACCAACCGCTCATCGGCCTCGAGTGCGACCAATGCACCCGCGATGCGCGTGCCCGGCGCGGCGAATCGTCGGGTGACGTCGTCGGCGACGAAGGGTGCGTGCGTGCGGGCATAGCGAGCGACCAACGACTCCAACGGCAACGGCACCGGCTCGGTGAACGCCCGCGGCAGGCCGAGCGGCAGCGAGCAGCCCAATGCGTCGCGATACCGGGCCGCATCCTCGGCCGCGATGAATCGCATCTGATCGCCGATGCCCAACTCGACCGCCCGTCGGGCGCGCACCAGTTCGTCGAGCCACGCCCGACCGTCGGAACCCTCGCACCGCAGGTCGACCTCGTCACGGCCGAGGTCGCCCACCTTGCGAAGCACGTCGTGCAGCTCGTCGGGATCGCGGGCTCGACGCCCATCGGTGAGGCACTGCAGCTCGAGCTCGAGGTCGGCGAGCACGCCGGGGTCGAGCAACTCGCGCAGCTCTTCGGCACCGAGCAGGTCGCGCAGCAGATCGCGATCGAGCGCGAGCGCGGCGGCCCGGCGTTCTGCCAGTGGGGCGTCGCCTTCGTACATGTAGGCCGCGATCCAGTTGAACAGCAGGCTCTGGGCGAACGGCGATGCCTTCGGTGTGTCGACCGTGACCACCCGCACAGCTCGGCTGCGGAGCTGGGTGAGCACCTCGCGAAGCGCAGGGAGATCGAACACGTCCTGGACGCATTCACGCGAGGTCTCGAGCAGGATGGGGAAACTGGGGTACTTCGCCGCAACCGCGAGCAGGTCGGCGGCCCGCTGGCGTTGTTGCCACAGCGGCGTGCGTCGGTCGGGGCGCCGGCGCGGCAGCAGCAGCGCACGTGCGGCGCATTCGCGAAACCGAGCGGAGAACAGCGACGTCTGCGGCAGCGACGACAACACCAGTTCGTCGATGTCGTCGGGGTCGATCATCAGCTCTTCGATGGGCAGCTGGTCGGCCGCCTCGGGCAGGCGCAACACGATGCCGTCGTCGCCCCACATCGTCTCGACCGGCATGTCGAAGCGGTCGATCAGACGCCGCTCGATGGCCATCGCCCACGGGGCGTGGACCGGAGTGCCGAACGGGCTGAGGATGCAGACCCGCCAGTCGCCGATCTCGTCGCGGAACCGCTCGACCACGACGGTGCGGTCGTCGGGAACGACGCCGGTGGACTGCGCCTGTTCCTCGAGGTACATCAGCACGTTGTTCGCGGCATGTGGGTCGAGTTGATACCGGCCACGCAACTGCTCGAGTGCTTCGGGGGCATCGAGGGCCCGCATCTCGCGTTGGAACGCGCCCAGCGCCCGGCCCAACTCGAGCGGCCGGCCGGGGCGGTCACCGTGCCAGAAGGGCATCTTGCCGGGCTGGCCAGGAGCGGGCGTGACCGTGACCCGCTCGAAGGTGATGTCCTCGATCCTCCAGGTGGACGCTCCGAGGATGAAGGTCTCGCCCGGTCGGCTCTCGTACACCATCTCCTCGTCGAGCTCGCCGACGCGGGTGCCGTCCGGCAGGAACACACCGAAGAGGCCCCGATCGGGGATCGTGCCGCCGCTGGTGACGGCGAGGCGTCTCGATCCTTCGCGGGCGCGCACGGTCTCGTTGACGCGGTCCCACACGAGCCGCGGGCGCAGCTCACTGAACTCCTCGCTGGGGTACCGGCCCGACAGCAGATCGAGCACGTTGTTCAGCAGCTCGTCGCTCAGCTCGTGGAAGCACGCACAACGACGTACCAAGAGGCCGAGATCGGCGACGGTGACATCGCCGGTGATGGCGACATGGGCGACGATCTGCTGAGCCAGCACGTCGAGGGGGTTGCGCAGGAAGCGGGTGGTCTCGATGTCTCCGTCGAGCATGCGCCGCACCACCACGGCCGCTTCCAGGAGATCGCCCCGGTGCTTGGGATACAGGGTGCCCTTGCTCGGTTCACCGACCGAGTGGCCGGCGCGACCGATGCGTTGAAGGCCGCGGCTGACGGCGCCGGGTGACTCCACCTGGATGACGAGATCGACCGCGCCCATGTCGATGCCGAGCTCGAGGCTCGACGTCGCCACGATCGCCCGCAGCGTGCCTCGCTTCAGCTCGTCTTCGATGACCACTCGCTGCTCGCGGGCGAGCGAGCCGTGATGTGCCTTCACCAGATCGACCGGCCGGTCGCTCTCCTGCTGGTCGGGCTGACCGGAACCCTGGCGCGTTGCGGCGAGCTGGTCGGCATAGAGCTCGTTCAACCGAGCCGCCAGCCGCTCGGCCTGGCGCCGGGCGTTGGTGAACACGATCGTGGTGCGGTGCTCGAGGATCTGCTCGAGGATGCGCGGGTAGATGCTCGGCCAGATGCTGGTGCGGGCAGGCGCGACCGATCCCAGCGGGCCGCTGCGCACGTCGAGGCCGGGAGCAGAGGCGCTCCCGAGGTCGCCCATGTCCTCGACCGGCACCACCACATCGATCTCGAGCGTCTTGCGGATGCCCGCATCGACGATCACCACGGGCCGCAGCCCACCGTCGTCGGTGTGACCACCGAGGAAATGTGCGACCTCCTCGAGCGGGCGCTGCGTCGCGGACAGGCCGATCCGCTGCGGCGGCGACGCCGTGACCTGCTCGAGCCGTTCGAGCGACATCGCAAGATGCGCACCGCGCTTGGTCGCGGCCATGGCGTGGATCTCGTCGATGATGACGGTCTCGACGTTGACGAGGGTGTCGCGCGCCGACGACGTGAGCATGAGGTAGAGGCTCTCGGGTGTGGTGATCAACATGTCGGGCGGGCGACGGATGAGCGCCTGACGATCCTTGGCCGAGGTGTCGCCGGTGCGCATCGCCACCACCGGTTCGACGAAGGTCTCGCCCAGCCGCTCGGCGGCCAGGGCGATGCCCATCAACGGTGAGCGCAGGTTCTTCTCGACGTCGAACGCCAGCGCTCTCAACGGAGAGATGTAGAGCACCCTGGTGCGCTGCTTCGCATCGGGCGGAGGGGTGGTGGTGAGCCGGTCGATCGACGCGAGGAACGCAGTGAGCGTCTTGCCGGAACCGGTGGGGGCGCAGATGAGCGTGTGGGCACCACCGATGATGTGCGGCCAACCCTGCACCTGCGGCGGCGTCGGCTCGGGGAACGACGACGCGAACCACGCGCGCACGGCCGGCGAGAACCGGTCGAGCACGGGATGATGGGCCACCGCGCCAGGCTACGACCGGGGTGTCGCACCACGAGCACGATCCAAGACCTCTCCATTGTGGAAGCGCGTGGCTCCGTGGCCGCTTCCACGGCAGACTGTGCGACCCCATGTCGACACCCTCCACGCCCGTCACGCCGCCTCATGCGGCCGATTCCCCCGCCGCAGGAACCGCACGTACCGCAGGAACCGCAGGAACCGCAGGGGCAATGGTGGGGGGTGCACCGAGCGTGCGGCTGCGGCCATGGCAACGGACGGCGTTCGATCGCTTCACCAGCCACGAGACCCGCGACTACCTGGCGGTCGCCACGCCGGGCGCCGGCAAGACGACGTTCGCCCTGGCCTGCGCTCGTTGGGCGCTGGGCCACGAGCGCCGGCGGCTGATCGTCGTCGCCCCCACCAGCCACTTGAAGGCGCAGTGGGCGCACGCAGCGCATCGCATCGGCCTCGAGCTCGATCCTGACTGGACCCCGGCCGGCGGCCTGGCCCGAGACGTGCACGGCCTGGTCACCACGTATCAGCACGTCGCCACATCGGGTACGGCGAAGGTGCTGCGCGGACTCGCCACCGATGCCTTCGTGATCCTCGACGAGATCCATCACGCCGGGGACGACAAGGCCTGGGGCGACACGATCCGCCAGGCCTTCGAACCGGCCCACCGGCGGCTCTGCCTCAGCGGCACCCCGTTCCGCAGCGACTCCGCGTCGATTCCCTTCGTCACCTACGAGGCCACGGCGGAGGGCGACACGGCCTGCAGCCACTACACGTACGGGTATGCCGACGCGCTCCGAGACGGTGGCGTGGTACGCCCGGTGTACTTCCCTCGTTTCGACGGCGTCATGGAGTGGAGCGCTCCCGACGGGAGCATCATCAGCGCCAACTTCCATGACTAGCTCGCCCGCGACCAGATGGCACATCGCCTGCGCACCGCCTTGAGCCTCGACGGCGACTGGCTGCCGGCCGTGATCCGGCAAGCCCACGATCGGCTGATGGCCATCCGCGGTGCACCCGACGGCCAGCGCGACGCCGGGGGTCTGGTCATCGCGATGGACCAACAGCACGCGCACGCCATCGCGGCGCTGATCCGCCGCAACTTCGGTGTCCCTGCGGAGGTCGTGGTCAGCGACGACCCCACGGCTTCGGGCCGCATCGCCACGTTCGCCGCGTCGCAGGCACCGTGGCTCGTCGCCGTGCGGATGGTCAGTGAGGGCGTCGACATCCCCCGCCTGAGAGTGGGTGTCTACGCCACCACCGTCACCACCGAGCTGTTCTTCCGCCAAGCCGTGGGCCGCTTCGTACGTTGGCAGTCCGGCCGCGGCGTCCAGAAGGCGTACGTCTTCCTGCCCGATGACCCGCGCCTTCGTGCGCACGCGTTCTCCATCGCCGAGGCTCGGCGCCACGTGCTGCGACCTCCGGCCCCCGACGACGATCTGATCAGCGTCGATGCGGAGGGAGCGCTCGACAGTGCGTCGGTTGCCGACGAGCCCGAACAGCTGTCGCTCTTTTCGGTGCTGAGCTCGGTCGCGACGGGCATGAAGATCCACAGCGTCACCGCCGAGGGCGTGGCCTACGACGACGAGCCCGAGATCGACGCCCCGTCCGACGCCGACGATCCTGAGCTGTCGGCTGCGCTCGACCTGCACCTGCCCGAGATCCCCACCGACGCAGGTTTCGTTCGCGACGACGCCCGCAGCGTCGCCGAGATCAAGGACGACTTCCGCGCTCGAAACGCGTTCGTGGCCCAACGCCTGGTCGACATCACCGGGCTGAGTCACGGCAAGGTGAACGCCGAGATGAACCGCCTCGCCGGCGTGGCGAAGGTGAGCGCGGCCACGTCCGAGCAACTGGAGCGACGACTGCGGTACGCGGAATCGTGGCTGCGTCGGGCACGGGGTCGATGACGAGGGGTAGCCTCGCGACATGCCAGCGGTCGGAGAGCACCACCCTGCGTTCGAGGAGTACTGCGAGTGCATCTTCGAGCTCGAAGAGGATGACGTCGACGTCATCCAGGCCCGGATCGCGGAACGCCTGCAAGTGAGCCGGCCGGCGGTGAGCGAGATGATCCGCAGGTTGGAGGCCGAACAGCTGGTCACCATGCACGACGGCATCCAGTTGACCAGCCGGGGGCTCGAGCTCGCCCAGAGCGTCGTTCGTCGCCATCGCCTGGCCGAGCGCTTCCTCACCGACCTGCTCGGGCTCTCATGGTCAGAAGCCCATCACGAGGCCGGCAAGTGGGAGCACATCATGAGCGACAGCGTCGAGCAGGCGATGGACCGAGTGTTGGGGAGCCCGACCACCTGCCCCCACGGCAACCCGATTCCGGGATCGTCGTATGCGGCGCCCGACTCCACGCCGCTGGCTTCGATCGAGGTGGGCCAGCGCTTCACGGTGAACCGGATCCCCGAAGAGCTCGAGTTCACACCCGGTCTGCTCGACTTCCTGGAAGCCTCGAACATCCTGCCCGGTCGGTCCGGCGTGCTCACCGCTGCGTCCCCCGACGGCACGGTCACGGTCGAGATCGGCGGGCGTCACGTCGGCGTGGGAGCGTTCGCCAGCGCCCGAATCCTCGTGATGGGTTGATCGCTCGCTGGGTGACGCCAGCCGGAACGACCCGCCCGGCCAGTGTGATCCATGTCCCGCCCTTTGACGCCGTCGTCGCCAGCCGGGAAAGATCTCGCCCTGTGCCTCACCGATCCCCAGCGCCTCGCCGGAGCGGGCCCGTGCGGGCCGCCGTTGCGGTCACGCTCTGTCTCGCGGGCCTGACCGGCTGCGCCTCGACCACCTACGACGAGACGCTCGCCTCGACTGCCACCACGCCCGTCGCGACGACCACCACCCTGCCGGTCGGCACGGCGAGCGAGCTGCTCGCACGCCTGCGCGACGAGGCTGCCGGTCTGGCCGGCGTGATGATCGACAACGGCGACGACGGTGCCGTCGCTGATCGGATCGCAGCGCTGTGGAACGCCGTCGGCCCCGAGGTGAGCGCGGCGCGGCCCGACCTGTACGACTCCTTCGTCGCCACCGTTGCGCTCGCGCAGAAGGCGGTCAGGTTCTCGAGAGCGGCCGATGCCGACAAGGCGTCGAAGAACTTCGACGCTCTCGTGGCGGCATTCCTCGGGTCCTGATCGGACGCGGCCCCCGCTGGTCCCGACGGGCGGTCTCAGCGCATCGATTCGGGCAACGGCAGTGCATGGACGATGCTCAACCGCCGGGTGCTGCGCGTCAGCGCAACGTAGAGCGCGCGCAGACCCTGCTGTTCGGACGCGACGATGGCAGACGGTTCCACGACCACCACACCGTCGAGCTCGAGACCCTTCACCACGCTGACCGGCACGACCGTGATCGCCACGCTGAGGCCGCTGCGGGTGGCGCGACCGTGCTCGATCCCTGCCGCAGTGAGTGCGTGCGACACGTCGTCGACCATCGCGTCGGCCGCGACCACGGCGATGCTGCCGCCGGGCATCGCCTCGGCCAACGCAGCGGTCGCCACCGCCACCTCGCCGAACAGCTGCTCGGGTGAGGCGGCCTCGAAGTACTCCGGCCGCTCGTCGCCGGCGCGCACGCTGATCGGTGCGCGCAGCGTCGGCGTGGCGGCCATCATCACCCGGTTGGCGAGCTCCATGATGCGGTCGGGGATGCGATACCCGACGCTGAGGCCGATCACCCGCGACGGCTTGTTGTCGGGCAGGTGGGCCAGGATGTCGTCCCAGTCGTCGGGTGCCAGCGCTCCGGTGGCCTGGGCGATGTCGCCGACCACCGTCATGCTGCCGTTGAGCGACCGCCGCGACGCCATGCGCAGCTGCATCGGGGTGAGATCCTGCACCTCGTCGATCACGATGTGTCCGAAGGTCCGGATCTCTTCGTCCTCGGCCGGCTGGCCCCTGCGGGCGGGACGCGGGCCCAAGAAGTTGCGGGCTTCGTCGAGGAGCGCGACGTCGTTGTCGCTCCAGCGCGCCTCGGCGACGTCGGCCGCCCGAGGCCGGTGCAGCGAGAGGTACTCGGCTTCGGTGAGGTACCGCTCGGCGGCGAGCTTGAGCAACGCCTTCGACCCGAACAGGTCGTGCAGCAGTTCGGCCGGCGACAGCACCGGCCACATCCGCTCGAGCGCGATCCGGACCTCGGGGTACGAGCGCACCACCTCCCGCACCTCGGATGCATGCAGGTCGCCCTCGCGCCACGTGGCCGCCATCGCCGACCAGACCTCGCCCTCCACCCACTTGCGGGCGGCATTGTGCCGCCGGAACCGACGCTGTGCGGCGCGCACGATCCGGCTGCTGTCGTCGGGCCGGAGGCGGAGGAACCCGGTTCGGAACGGCACCACCAACTCCTCGCGCAGACCCCGCTCGCGGTCGGTGACGGCCTTGTCGATCACGTCGGCCATCCTCAGATCGCCCTTCACCGTGGCGGCGAGCGGCCCGTCGGCGGGATCGATCCCGTATCGGGCCCACTCGACCCCCTGCACCAGGTCGTTGAGCACGACCTGGGCGACGCCGGCCTCGCCGAGCGACGGCAGCACGCGTTCGATGTAGCGGAGGAACACCCGGTTCGGCCCGATGACCAGGACCCCCTGGTCCTCGAGCGGGAATCGGAACGTGTAGAGCAGGTATGCCGCACGGTGGAGCGCGACCACGGTCTTTCCCGTACCCGGCCCACCTTGCACCACGAGCACGCCGGCCTGAGGGCTGCGGATGATCTCGTCCTGTTCGGACTGGATGGTGGCCACGATGTCGCCCAGCTGGCCGGTTCGGCCCCGTTCGAGCGCGGCGAGCAACGTCGAATACCCGCGGAGCGACCCGGGACCGACCCGGTCCGAATCGGTTCCGTCCTTGGCGTTCGGCGAGGTCTGGGCGTCGACGATGCTCGAGATGCCGGCGATGCCGGCATCGTCGCCCACACCGAGATGACCGTCACCGAAGAGCTCGTCCTCGAGGCCGAGCAGGGTGCGGCTCTGCACCGAGAAGTGCCTGCGCCGACGCAACCCCATCGGCTCGCGACCGGTCGCCCGGTAGAACGGCTCGGCCACCGGTGCACGCCAATCGACGACCACGGGCTCGCTGTTGTGGTCGGCCACGGCG
>JANNQK010000339.1:0-22851 GCA_031400715.1 Actinomycetes bacterium
GTCGCGCCACATCTTGCGTGTGGAAACGGCAGCGATCGTCGCCGCGTCGATGCTCGCCGCCTCGCACGGCTGAGTCACGGCTGAGTCACGGCTGAGTCACGGCTGAGTCACGGTTGGTCGACGATTCGATCTCCGTGCAACGGTGTGTCAACGTCGCAACCGAGCGTGGTCGACCTGGTCGCGGAGGGTGAGGGTGGCGTTCATCTTGACGATCCGTTGACAGCGGTTGGTGCTTGCTCCAACACTCCCCGTTGTTTTTCTGTCCGAGATGTGGCACGATGCACCCGGATTGATGGTGCGGGAACCATCGTTGCAGCCAGGGAGAGCGGGTACAGCAATGCGAGATTTCGATGACGACGATGTGCATTCGTCGCCCTACAGCCGCAAGGTCGGAGAGCGCCTGCGCGTGATCCGTCGCCAGAAGCGGCTGAGCCTCCAGGAGGTGGAGGCCAACAGCGGTGACGAGTTCAAGGCCTCGGTGCTGGGGGCGTACGAGCGCGGCGAGCGGGCGATCTCGGTGCCCCGGCTCGAGCGACTGGCCAAGTTCTACAACGTGCCCGTCGACCAGCTCCTGCCTCGCGAAGACATCTCGATCCCAGCCGAGAACGATGCTGCTGCCGCCCGTAAGATCGCGATCGACCTGGTCAAGCTCGGCCAGCTCAGTGGTCAACCGTTCGAGATGCTGATCCGTTTCCTGAAGATGATCCAGGTACAGCGTCAGGACTTCAACGGCAAGGTGATCACCGTTCGCGGCGACGACACGCGAGCCATCGCGGCGATGCTCGATGTTCCCGTCGACCAGTGTGGCGAGCGCCTCGACGCGCTCGACCTGTTGTTCCACCCCTGACCAGCACCCTGACCCAGCGCCCTGACCGGCGCCTCATCCAACGACCTGATCGGGCGTCTGTCCGACGGATCCGCGTGATCACGGCCTAGCGTGCCGTCGCGGTGACTACCTCAGGTTCTGACGGCACGTCCAACGGCGGCCCTCCTGCTCGACCCGATTCGTTCGGCGTCTACGTGCACATCCCGTTCTGTGCCAAGCGATGCGACTACTGCGCCTTCGCGACCTGGACCGACCGTCACCACCTGCAGGACAGCTATCTCGCCGCGTTGCGCACCGACATCGAGCGCCACGTGCAGCAACCCGCCACCACGACCTTCGTCGGTGGCGGAACCCCCACCCTCGTCGACCCTGCGGGGTTGGCCGCGGTGATCGCGGCCATCCCGCGCGTCGACCGTACGGAGGTGACGGTCGAGTGCAACCCCGACGATGTCACCGCCGACCTGCTCAGCACCTATCTGGCGGCGGGAGTGAACCGGGTGAGCATCGGCGTGCAGTCGATGGTGCCGCACGTCTTGGCATCGCTCGGCCGGTGGCACCAACCCGCCAACGTGGTGCGGGCCGTCGAGCTGGTGAAGGCGGCTGGCGTGCCCACGTGGAATGTCGACCTCATCTACGGCGGGTCGGGCGAGTCCGTTGCCGACTGGGAGCACACCGTCAGCCGTGTGCTCGACCTCGAGCCGCCGCATGTGTCGGCCTATGCGTTGACTGTGGAAGCCGGCACGCCCCTCGCAGCGGAGCCGGAACGCCACCCCGACGACGACGACCTCGCCGACAAGTACGAACTGGCCGACGATCTGTTCGCGGCCGTCGGCCTCGAGAACTACGAGGTGAGCAACTGGGCCGTGAGGGGCCACGAATCGCAGCACAACCGCCTGTACTGGCTGCAGAAGGACTACCTGGGTTTCGGTTCCGCCGCCCACTCGCACCGCGCCGGCCGGCGATGGTGGAACCTGCGCACGCCGGAGCGCTACATCGCAGCGATCGAGACAGGTGTGACCACGGAAGCCTCGGGCGAAACCCTCGACGCCGACACCCGCCGCATCGAGGGACTCCAGCTCGCACTCAGGATGCGTGAGGGCATCCCGGCTCAGTCGATCGACCTCGACGATCTCGACGATCTGGTCGCTGTGCACGACGGCCGAGTCACGCTGACGCGCCGCGGTCGGTTGCTGGCCAACGAGGTGTCGATGCGCGTGCGCTGATGACGGCATCTGACAGCGTTTCGTCCACGTGATCACAGGAAGGTGGTCGCGCCGAGCGGGACCGCTGCTAACCTTGCGAGTCGCTGCACGGGCGTGTAGCTCAGTTGGTTAGAGCGCCACCATGACACGGTGGAGGTCCCGGGTTCGAGTCCCGTCACGCCCACGAACGGCCCGCACGGTGGCGGCCTGCGAGTTGCGGGCTCACTGTGCCCATCAGCGGCCAAACGCGAGTTCGTCGATCGCCCTCGCGTCACGGTGGCCGCGCCCCAAGAGTTCATTTGTCGGGTTCACCGACCCCTCGTACGCTGCGGCCCATGTCCGGGGCAAGGCGAGGCAAGAAGCGTCCGCCCCCGACCTCAGCCCGCTCGCCCGTTGCGGCGAAGACGGCTGCCGAGGTACCCGAACCGACGCCGTTGAAGGATCCGACCGACGCCCGCAGGAAGGCGGGCGGCAAGGCGGCCGGCGGCAGGCCTGCGGCCACGTCTCGCAGGGTCGGTCCACCCGATGGGCGGACCGCGAGGCGCCTCGCGATCATCTCGGCGGTCACGATCGGGGTGCTGTGTGTGTTCGTGCTGCTGCAACTTCGCTTGAGCTTGATCTTCGCCGACACCACACCGATCGGCGGCGACTTCGGCGCCCACAGCGCAGGACCTGAGTTGGTCCGGCGGCACATCTGGGACCATGGGCTGTTGGGCGGCTGGTCGGATGCCTCGAGCGCCGGGTTCCCGTTGTACCGCTTCTACATGGTCGTGCCGACCTTCTTCGCCGCGGTGGCCGGATACGTGCTGCCGGCGGGCGTGGCGTTGAAGGTGATGGTCGCGCTGCCGCTCGTGCTTCTGCCGTGGGCGGCGGCACATCTTGCACGCGTCAGCGGGCTGACCTTTCCAGGCCAAGTCCTGACTGGGACAGCGAGTCTGATCTTCCTGTTCGACGGCTCCAACAACAGCCTGGGCGGCAACGTCGCATCAACGGTGGTCGGCGAGTACGCCTACGCGTGGTCGATGCTCTTCTGCATCGTCACTCTCGCAGTCTTCGCGCGCGACCTCGAACGGGGCAGACACGGCCCGGCGGCGGGCTTCGTCGGCGGCATCGCGGCGCTGTGTCATCCGATCGGAGCCATGTTCTTGGTGGTGGGTCTCATCAGTCAGGTTGCGGTGGCCACGCGCGACGCGCGGCGCGCTGCAGGGATCCATCTCGCTCGCAGCCTCGCACTGGCGGCCCTGATCGCTTCGTTCTGGTACGTGCCGTTCCTTCGGTACGGTGACCATCGCATCGACGCCGTGTTCACGAAGCGCACGGACTTCGGCACGATCCTTTTCCCGTTCCCAGCGCTGCTCGAGATCGTGTTCGTCGCCTTGGCCGGGCTTGCGGTGTACGAGGCCGTGCGCCGCCAATGGCGACCGATCACGGCGCTCGCGATCGTTGCCGCGATTGCCTGCCTGGCCGTCCTCGTCGTCCCGCAAGGAGCGGTCAACAACGGGCGCCTAGCCCCTGTCTGGAACCTGGCGAAACTGATGCTCGCCGGCGTGGGTGCCTCCGTCGTGGTCGCGTACGTGGTCGAGCAAGCCAGCTGGAAACGTCGGCAGTCGACCATCATCGGCGCTCCGCTCAGCCTCGCGGTGGTGGTGCTCTTCTGCATTTCGTGGAACATCGGCACACTGCCGCTGGGGGACCGCACGACGACGTCGCTGGGCACGTGGACCTTGGCGACCGACTATCAGTGGATCGTCGGACCCAGGCACCAGCTCACTCCGACCGACCAGTTGCAAGCGGTGTCATTCGCCGGGCTCGAGCGAGGCCCGTTCTGGGGTGAGTACCAGGAGTTGGTCGACACCCTCGACGGCATCACCGCGGAACGTGGTTGCGGACGTATCGGTTACGAGTTCGAGCCTGGCGGAAGGTACGGATCGATCTACGCGCTGCAACTCTTGCCTCAATTCACCGACGGTTGCATCACCACGATCAACGGGCTGCTGGCCGGATCACCGAACGCGAACTTCTTCCAGCCGGTCGCCGAGAGCGCCTACTCATTGGTCGCTGAGCGGTACAACCGACGATTGCCGTTCGAGGAACCCAACATGGCTCGCGGCGTCACGTACTTGCGTGAACTGGGTTGCCAGTACTACTTGGCGCTGACGCCTGAGATGATCGCCGAGGCCCGAGCGACGGACGGCCTGACGGAGCTCGCCACGGTCGGTCCCTGGAGCGTGTTCGAAGTCGCCGACGTCGCACTCGTCGAACCACTCACCAGCGCACCCTATGTCGATGGCTCGGTCGCGGGACGGGACGACTGGTCGGATGTGTCGATGGCCTGGTTCCAGCAAGCAGATCCGACTGCACCGCGCGTCTCCTCCGGGGGAGCGGACGGCTGGCCGGCCTCCGCCGCCGAGTCGGCCCGGAACGTGATTCCCGAGACCGACGTGAGCGCCATCGTCGACACTGGTGACTCCATCTCCTTCGACGTCAGCGTGCCGGGTGTGCCGGTCTTGATCCGCGAGTCGTACTTCCCGACGTGGACGGCCGAGGGCGCCGATGGGCCTTTCAGGGTGGCGCCGAACTGGATGGTCGTCGTACCCACGGGCACCGAGGTGCGACTCGAGAACCGCCCGTCAGGGCTCGAGGTCGGGGCCTCGATCGCGACCTTCCTCGGCCTCGGAGCGTGCATCGGCCTGGCCGTGTGGGTTCGCCGGCGCCGCCCATCTGAGGGGATCGCCGCCACATCGGTGGATGATGCTCGGTCGATGCCGGACTCCGAACTGACCACGGCGTCGGTCACGGCGAAGGCCGCAGCGACGAACCATGTGACCGTGACCTCAGCCGCGTCGACCCGGACTCCACGACGACCGCGCACCAAGCGGGACAAGGACTGAGCGCCGCGGAGTTCTTGTCCGACGCCACGACGTGCGCCTCTGCGGTGGAGCGAGGGTTGGTGGCAGTCCGTAGCACTCGACTGACCGGGCGCGGGCGGATGGCGACGACTCGCCGTTGCAGTGCGACTGGATGAGGGGAACGAGGCGAGTGGCTCGGAGCGGCGCTCGTCAGAGCCAGGACCAGTCGCCGATCGGCCAGATGATCACGAAGGCGCGGCCGATGAGGAGGTCTTCGGTGACCGGCCCGAAGACTCTGCTGTCCTGCGAGGCGCCCCGATGGTCGCCCAGGACGAACACCGATCCGTCGGGCACTTCCACCGGGCTCTGTTCGCCGCCGCAGCCGTCTCGAGCTTGGATCGCCGTGTCGATGTACGGCTCCTCGAGCAGGCGATCGTCGATGTAGACCACGCAGCCGCGCACCTCGACTGTCTCGCCTGGGAGACCGATCACGCGCTTGATGAGATCGCGCTCGGTGGCGTTGCCGTCGAAGCGTTGCAGCACGACGACGTCACCACGGCGTGGGTCGTGCAACCGGTAGCTCAATCGGTTGACGAGCACTCGGTCACCGTCGTGCAACGTCGACAACATGCTCTCGCCTTCGACGGCGAACTGCTGCACGACGTAGGCGCGCACCAGCAACGCCGAAGCGATCGCAACCACGATCACGACGGTCCATTCGACCCACGGGTTCATCTTCGATGGTGATCGCTCGAGGTCGTCTCCGTCGGGGTGACGGTCATCGTCGTCGCGGTCGCGGGAGCGGTCGGGCTCGTGTGTCATTCGTGGCGCACCGTATCGCCCGGCGTGCGACTCGACCGTCGACCCGGCGCGCAATGATCCGTCAGGCCCGTTGTGGAGGGCATCCATGGCCCGCGCGGGGCGATTCACTACGGTCTCGTCGTCATGAAGAGCCTCTCCCGACTCAAACTCGTCCTCCCGTTCGTCGCCGCTGCCGCCGCTGTGGCAGTGATGCCCGGCAGCGCGGCTGCCTTCCACACCGACATCACCGGGGTTGCCTCGTGCCTCGCCGCCAACGGCACGTACTCGGTCACGTGGACCGTCGTGGTGCCCAACGAGTCGTGGGCCATCGGATCCACCGCCACGCTCATGAGCTCGATCGCGCTCAGCCCCGGTGGACCGCTCTCGCCGGGCCAATCTGCCACCGGAACGGGGACCGGTTACACCGGCGCCACCGCCACCATCTCCGTCACCAGCTCGTGGGTTCCTTCGGGCAACGTCGAGACGGACGGCGGGTCGGTGGCCCGCCCCACCACGCCGTGCCCGGCGCCGACCACCACGACCACGACCACGGCCGCTCCGGCCGCTCCCACCACGACGGCACCCGCAGCCGATGTCTGCGCCAACATCGACGGCATCCAGACGGCGGTGCCAGCCGGCTACGTGGCCGCGGGCACCACGTGCACGCCGGCGTCGGCCACGCCGGCACCGACGACCACATCGCCCGGATCCACGCCGGTCGTCGCGCCGGCTGATGTCTGCTCGAACCTCGCCGGTGTGCAGACCTCGGTGCCCACGGGCTACGTGCTCCGCAACGGCCGATGCACCTCGTCGGCAGCGGCCGCAGCCGGGGTGAACTCCACAGCCGGTGCCGGTGGCCTGCTACCCGCCACTGGCTCGTCATGGTGGCCGTCGCTCCTCGCGGCTGTCTTCATCATCGCCGGGGGTATGGCGCTCTGGGCGGTCGGACGATCCAGCCGCCCCGTCGGTCAGGCGGACCTGCAGCCCACGAGTCGGTCGACACCATGATCCGCTGATGACCCGCTGATCGGTTCACGGGTCGGCCTGGTCACGCTGGGAGAGGCGTCGCCGGGTCGATGCGTGAGCCTGGGTGATCCGCGTCGCGGTCCGGTGCCCTCCTCGAGATGATCTTGCGCTGTGCCCTAGCAGCTCGGGATCGTGCGGAACTCGAAACGCGATGCATTCGCCGCCAACCATTGATCGACGGCGATGATCGTGTTCGGGGCCCAGTCGTGCATCAACACGATCGATCCGTTGCTCATCGTGTTCAGTGTGTTCACGATGCTCTGAACCGACGTCAGGTTCGTGTCCCAGTCGCGGGTGTCGTGGGTCCACAAGATCGTCGACAGACCCAGGCTGGCGATCGCGCTGGTGGCCGTGGCATTGAGTCGACCGTAGGGGGGTCGCATGCAGGTCGGTCGAACTCCGGCCGCAGCGGCGATGCTGTCGCCGGCGGTGGTGAGCTGAGACACGATCTGTGCTGACGTCAGCGTGGTCAGGTCGGGATGACTGTCGGTGTGGTTGCCGATCACATGCCCGCGTTGGGTGATCTGAGCGGTGACCGCCGGGAACGAGCGGACGTTCCGGCCGACGATGAAGAAGGTGGCCCGCACTCCATATCGGCCCAGCATGTCGAGCATCGCCGGGGTGTAGTCCGGCCCCGGGCCGTCGTCGAACGTGAGGTACACGATGGGACGCGGGCCTGGCGGTGGGATGGTCGTGGGCGGAGTCGTGGTGGGCGTCGTGGTGGGCGTCGTGGTGGGCGTCGGCGGCACGCCCGTGGTGGGCGACAGCGAGGTGTCGTCGGTGTCGAGCGTTCCGACGGCACCGATCACGTGGTAGATGGTGAGCGAAGCAGTGCTCGCCGGGGTGGTGAAGACCCATTGGGACTGAGCCCAGTTGCTCGACGGGGGAACGTTCACCGGAGCGCTGTACGACACGGCGCCCGAGGACGAGCGGAACTCGGCGACCAGTTGTGTCGTGACGCCGGAGCGGTACCAGTCACTGAAGGTGTAGCTGGTGTTGGGTGTCACGTTGACGTGAGGGAAGAACCACTTCGCGTCGCCGCTGGTGTAGCTGGTGATCGTGACGCGCGTGAACCGGCTCCCCGAACGCGCGCCGCCCGTCGGATAGACGAACGCACGCGCGTTCGTGCCCCATCCACCTTGGCCCCACGACTGCGGCAACGCTGGGTTGGCCGGGTTCACCGACTCGACCGATGGGTTCACGATCAGGCCGCCAGAAGGCGGTGGAAGTGTGGTCGGAGGGAGCGTGGTCGGAGGAAGCGTGGTCGGAGGGACGGGCACGTTCGAACTGAACGATGTGTCGTCGGTGTCGAGGGTGCCGTTGCCTTGCATGAGGTGGTACACGGTCACCGATGCAGCGTTGGCCGGTGTGGTGAACGTGGCCGTCGCCTCGGTCCAGGCGCTCGCAGGTGGCAGGTTGCGCAGCCAGATCCACGATGTGCCTGCTGTCGTGGAACGCACCTCTGCGACCAGCAGCGTGGTGAGCGTCGACCGGTACCAGTCGCGGAACGTGTAGCTCGTGCTGGGTGTGACGGCGACGTGATTGAACCACCACTTGGCATCGCCGGTGGCGTAGTTCGACATCACGATGCGAGTGAACCGTGTACCGGTGTGCCCACCGGTGCTCGGGTAGCTGAACGCACGAGTATTCGTGCCCCAACCGCCCTGGTTGAATCCTTGGGGCAGGGCGGGGTTTGCGCCGACGATCTCGACCGACCCGTTCGACACCAGCTCGGGGCCGGCGTCGACCCTCGGTGGCGGCACGACGACGATGCCGACCGACGCCACCATCAGCACCCCGACCCCACACCAGAACCGCCGTCCGTTCATGCGTCGCCCTCCCGGTACGGCGCGCTCTCCGGTCGTGCCGTCCCATGAGAACAGTAATGATGCGGTGACGGTCGGCTCGTGGATACTCTTCGACGGCAGGCCGTACGCGGCCCGCTTTCGACGACGTCACACGATGGTCACGCTCGAGTCGGCGCCCGTCAGCAGTTGGGCATGGTGCGGAACTGGAACTGGCCCGCATGGGTGCCGAGCCACTGATCGACTGCGGCGATGGTGGCCGGCACCCAGTCGTGCATCAGCACGTTCGACACAGAACCCGGCGCAGTGGGCAGCTGATTCAACCTGTTGGTGATGCTCGCCTGCGTCGCGCCCGATTCGAAGTCGCGCGTGTCGAGGGTCCACAGCTCGATCGTCAGTCCGGTGCTGTCGATCACGTTGCGCACATTGGTGTTCATCGGTGTGACCGCCGGGCCGTTGGCGGGGTCGACGTAGCCGTACGGCGGACGCATGCACGTCACCTGGTGACCGGTTGCGCCCAGGATGGCAGCGGTCGTGTCGTTGAGCTGTTGCAGGATCTGGGCGTCGGTGAGCGTCCGAAGATCGGGATGCGTTCGTGTGTGGTTGCCGATCGCATGGCCTGCGGCCAACGTCTGCGCGGCGATCGCCGGCGACGACGTGACGTGATCGCCGACCAGGAAGAACGTGGCCCTCACGCCATGGCTCGCGAGAACGCCCAGGAGCTGCTGCGTCAGCACGGGCTCGGGCCCATCGTCGAACGTGAGGTACACGACCGGCAGGTTGCTCGCGACGGTGGTGGTCGTCGTCGTCGAGCTTGTCGTCGTCGTCGAGCTGGTCGTCGAGGTGGAGCCGTCAGGTGTCGTGGTCGTTGGCGATGTGGTCGTTGGCGATGTGGTCGTCGTCGTGGTGGAGCCGTCAGGTGTCGTGGTCGTCGTCGTGGCCACGGGCACGGTCGTGGATGTGGTCGTGGTCGGTGTCGACGTGGTCGTCACGGGCACGGTCGTGGCTGTCGTCGATGTCGTCGTTTGCACGGTCGTCGTCGTGGTGGTCCCCGGCACCGTGGTCGTCTGGATCGTGGACGACGGCGGGGGCGGCTGCTGTTCGATCGTGGTGAACCAACCTGCGAGGTCGACCACCACGTGGCCCGAGCGTTGGCTGTACACGGAGAGACCAGCGTCGCTGGTGGGAACGATGCCGAAGTTGGCCACGACATCGCCGCCGCCGGCAGGGTTCAGCACCGAGGCCACGGGCCGCTCGGTGGCGGCTGGATGGACGGTGATGAATCCGGGTTCGGCGTCGACGGACGTGATCGTCATCGCCATCGTCATCGCCTGAACGGACGCCACGTTCACCGTCTCACCACTTCTGAGCGGGGCTGTGGAGACCGCGCTCTCCACCGTACGCGGCTCCCGGGTGTCGAGCAGCCGACGCGGGTCGACCGGCTGATACGTGCCGCGGCTGCCCACCACCGCGGAGGCGCCGGTGAACCAGCCGGTGATGTCGACGATCACGTGCCCTCCGCCGGACACGAAGATCGTCAGTCCCGCGGGCCCGACGCTGTGGATCCCGCCCGCCGCACGGGTCTGGCCGCGGGAATCGACGTTGAGGATCGATGCAAGAGGTCGAGTCGTTCCCGTCGGATATGTGGTCACGAAGCCGGCGCCGGACGACTCGGTCACCGTCACCACCAACGACAGTGCGGTTGCGTCCGGTGGTGCATCGGCCGGGAGCCGGACCGTGACCGTGCCTCCGGGTGCCACGGGGCTGCCATTGCGCGTGTCGAGGATGCGGCGCGGCGCCACCGGCATCAGCCGACCTGCGCTGACAGGGCCCACGTGCACGAAGGCTCCCGAGGTGTCGAGGACCACATCGCCGCTCGTCGTGTACACGTCGATCGATCCATCGTCACCCACACGCGTGATCGCCGCGTTCGATCGGATCTGGCCGACTCGATAGTTGAGGTTCGAGGCCAGCGGCCGCAGGATGCCGGACGGGTACATCGTGAGGAAGCCGGAGGTCCTTGCATTCACCGACACGGCACTCAATGCCACGGCGGCGGGAGCGTCGGGAAGGCCGCATCTTCCGGCGACGCGCACGCGTAGCGTGGTCGCGTCGAGCCGCGTGAAACCCTCTCCCGTGCGGGTGTCGGCCAGTCGGCAGGGCTGCACCGACACGAGATGCGCGCCGACTGCATCGGCGGTCATGCCACCCGCCGCCCCGCTCGAGTGCGGATCAGCGACGATCGTGCCGGCGATCGCCAGCAACGCCACCGCACACATTCCCACCGTCGTCCGCCCGAACAACCCACGCTCCCATCGAATCGATGAATGCGCGACGGTAGGAACGAGTCGGGGAGATGTCAGCCGATCGAGCCTCGATGATTCGAATGACCTACCCGGGCGCGGGACAGACGTCGCCGAGCGCGGTCAGACGTGCTCAACAGGTGGGAACGACGCGGAAGTCGTAGCGATCGATGTTGGCCGGCAACCACTGCTGCAGCGCCGTCAGCGTGTTCGGTGCGAAGTCGTGCATCAACACGTTCGACACGTTGCCGGCCTCAGGGCGCATCGAGTTCAGGACCGCGATGATCTGCGACACCGACGTGGTGCTGGTGCGCCAATCGTTGGTGTCATGGGTCCACATCGTGATCGCGAGACCTTCTCCGTTGATGAGGTTGCGCACGTTCGTGTTCATCGGGGTGACCACCGGGCCCGAGTTCGGATCGATGTAGCCGAACGGTGGCCGCATGCAACGAGGTCGGTACCCGCCCGTGGCGTTGGCGATGGCGGTCTGTGTGGACCGCAGTTCATCGAGGATCTGCGTATTCGTGAGCGTGCGGAGGTCTCGATGATCGAACGTGTGGTTGCCGATCGCGTGGCCGCGGTTGCGGATCGAGGCGACGATCGAGGGGAGTTGGTTGGTGTGGTCACCCTGGATGAAGAACGTGCCGCGGATGCCGTACTGCTCGAGCACGTTCATCGTCGCGGTCGTGGTCGAAGGTTGCGGACCGTCGTCGAAGGTGAGGTACACGATGCCGCGGGTGCCCGGCGGTGAGGTGGTGGTGGGCGGACCCGTCGTGGTCGTGGTCGTCGTGGTCGTGGTCGTCGTGCTCGTCGTCGTCGTGGTCGTCGTCGCGGGCGGACTCGTCGTCGATGGAGCGGTCGTCGTGGTCGTGGTGGTTGTCGTGGCCGGGGGTTCGACGCGAGGCGTCTCGCTCTCCAGCAGCGCGGCCGAGAAGGTGCCGGCGAGGTCGACGAGCAGGTGTGTGGTCTGCAGGCTGAACATCTCGAGCCCCGCATCGGTCGACGGCACGATCGCGAAGTTCGCGACGACGTCACCGGCGCCGGCCGGGTTCACCGTCGAGCTCTCGGGGCGACGGTGACCCGCGGGGAACGCGGTGACGAAACCGGCGACGCCGTCGACCGACGTGATGTTGAACGCCAACGTCGTCGCCCCCGCGGTGGGTGACGGGATCGCCACTCTGCCCCCAGGCATCATCGGCACGTTCAGTCCGAGCGGGCTGAGCACCCGCGTGTCGAGCAGGCGCGTCGGATCGAACGGTGTGAACATCCCCTCCGTCGACACCGGGGCCGATGCACCGGTGAACCAGCCCGTGACGTCGACGACCACATGTCCTCCGGCGGACATGTAGATCGAGAGTCCACCGGGGCCCACGGTGTGGATTCCTCCAGCGGCGCGCGTCTGGCCGGCCGCGTCGAGGTTGAGCACCGAGGCATCAGGCCGAGGCGTGCCGACGGCGTGGGTGGAAACGAACCCCGGACCCGTCGCCTCGGTGACCGTGATGTTCAACGACAGGGCGATTGCATCGGTGGCCACACCACCGGGGAGCGGCACCGTGACCGATCCGCCCGGCGGCACGATCACCGATGCGCGGGTGTCGAGCACACGCGTCGGCGTCATCGGCACGAATCGGCCGGCGGATGCCACTTCGGCAGCTTCGAACCATCCCATCACGTCGATGACGATGGCGCCGCTGGTGGACTGGTACACGTCGAAGCTTCCGTCGCGGTTCACCCGAACGATCGCCGCGTTCGAACGCACCTGCCCTTTCGAGAAGTTCAGCATCGAGGCGTTGGGTCGCGTGGACCCCGTAGGGAACAGGCTGAGGAAGCCGGCCGAACCCGCGTCGACCATCACGACCGACACTGCCAGCGCCATCGGATCGGCGCCGATGCCGCACCGGCCAGCAGTACGAACCCGCACGATGTGCGGTGTGAGGCGCAGAGAGCCGCCGGGGGTGCGCGTGTCGACCAGTCGACACGGCGCGACGGACACGTAGCGCCCGGTCGCGGGAGCTGCGGAAGCGGGTGCCGGTGATGGAGCCATCGGCACGACCAGAGCGACCAGCCCGAGGGCCACGGTCATCGCCAGCTTTCGCATTCCTCGATTTCCCCCTGTCCCGTCCGCCAAGACGATCGAAAGGACAGCGACACGAGATCGTCAGCTGTCCGCCGACCGGCACATGTTACGCCGCTCCTGCCCGCGCCGACTGGCACCGAGAACAACTCGCATCGCTGCCAGGCGCGATGCTCGCCTCGAACCAGGACACCGAACAGCCGACTCCTCGAACCTGGGCTCCATGCCACGTCGATCGGGGTGTGTAGTGGTACGTTCCGATCGCGGTCGGGCATCGACGCTCGGCCGTCGTCACAGCAGTGGCCCTGCGCGGCTCACGGCACGCGCAGGACAACATGACGTCAGTTCGGCTTCGAGGGGGAGCGGGAACATGACCGACATCGTTGATCGAGACGCGGCGGCTTCTGGCACCGAACAGATCGACCACATCGTGATCCGGTTCGCCGGCGACTCCGGTGATGGCATGCAGCTCACCGGCGACCGATTCACCTCGGCCAGTGCCGTGTTCGGCAACGACTTGTCCACCTTGCCGGAGTACCCGGCCGAGATCCGGGCGCCCGCGGGCAGCATCAACGGCGTCTCGAGCTTCCAGGTGCACATCAGCGACCACGACATCACCACCCCTGGCGATGCGCCGGGTGTGCTGGTCGCGATGAACCCGGCAGCGTTGAAGGCCGACCTCGATCGGCTGATGCCCGGCGGCACGCTGATCCTCAACACCGACACCTTCGACGAGCGCAACCTCGACAAGGCCGACTACACGACCAACCCGCTCGATGATGGATCGCTCAACGGCTACCGCGTGATCAAGGTGCCGATGACCACGCTCACCAAGGACGCCGCGATCCCGCTCGGCGTCAAGGCGCGCGATGCAGATCGATCGAAGAACTTCTTCGCGCTCGGCCTCGTGAGCTTCATGTACTCGCGGCCGACGGAGGCCACGCTCGAGTGGATCGACGACCGATTCGCCAAGACCGATCTCGTGCGACAATCGAACCGGGCGGCGTTCCTGGCGGGTTATCACTACGGTGAGACGACCGAAGAGGTCGGTCACCGCTATGAGGTGCGCCCGGCACACCTGCCGCCTGGTGAGTACACGACGATCACCGGCAACGTCGCCCTTGCGTGGGGCCTCGTCGCGGCCGCCCATCAGGCGAAGTTGCCGCTCACGTTGGGCTCGTACCCGATCACGCCGGCGAGTGACATCCTCCACGAGCTGTCCAAGCACAAGAACTTCGGCGTGCGTACCGTGCAGGCAGAAGACGAGATCGCGGCTGCTGCGATCGCAGTGGGTGCTGCGTTCTCGGGCCACCTGGGGATCACCACCACGTCGGGCCCCGGGGTGGCGCTGAAGAGCGAAGCCACGTCGCTCGCGGTGTCGCTGGAGCTTCCGATGCTGTTGATCGACATCCAACGCGGTGGCCCGTCGACCGGCTTGCCCACCAAGACCGAGGCGGCCGATCTCAACATCGCCATGTTCGGCCGCCACGGCGAAGCGCCGCTGCCGGTGATCGCGAGCTACAGCCCGTCTCACTGCTTCTTCGCTGCGATCGAGGCGGCACGGATCGCGATCAAGTACCGCACCCCGGTGATCCTGCTCAGCGACGGCTATCTGGCCAACGGATCCGAGCCGTGGCGCCTGCCCGATCCCGACGATCTCCCCGACATCTCGGTCGCGTTCGCCACCGAGCACAACCACACCCTCGACGACGGGACCACCGAGTTCTGGCCGTATCTCCGCGACCCGGTGACCCTCGCCCGCCCGTGGGCCATACCTGGCACGCCGGGAATGATGCACCGGGTGGGCGGCCTCGAGAAGGAAGATGGCAGCGGCAACATCAACTACTCCCCGGCGAACCACGAAAAGATGGTGCACCTCCGAGCCGCGAAGATCGCCGGCATCGCCAACGATCTTCCTCCGCTCGAGGTGCGCGGCGACGCCGATGCCGATGTCTGCGTCCTCGGGTGGGGTTCCACGTGGGCCGCGATCGACGCCGCGGTTCAGCGAACGCGACGACGTGGCGGCAAGGTCGCGTGGGTGCATCTCGTGCACCTCAATCCACTGCCGCGCGATCTGGGCGACATCCTCAAGCGGTTCCGCCGGGTGATCGTGCCCGAGCTGAACCTGGGTCAGCTGTGCCGCATCGTGCGGGGTGAATACTTGGTCGACGCCCAGTCGATCAGCAAGGTGCAGGGTCTGCCGTTCACGGCGATCGAGATCGAAGAGGCCATCGAGCAGGCCATGACTCACGTGGAGGAACTCTCGTGACCGACACAACGGTGCGTCTCACGACCAAGAAGGATTGGACCAGCGACCAGGAGGTGCGCTGGTGCCCGGGCTGTGGCGACTACGGCATCTTGCTGGCCGTGCAGATGCTCATGCCCGACCTCGGTGTGGCGCCCGAGAACACCGTGTTCGTCAGCGGCATCGGATGCTCGAGCCGATTCCCGTACTACATGAGCGCGTACGGCATCCACAGCATCCACGGCCGCGCGCCCGCGATCGCGACCGGTGTCGCGGTGGCTCGTCCCGATCTCGATGTGTGGGTGATCACCGGCGACGGAGATGCCCTGTCGATCGGAGGAAATCACTTCATCCATGCGCTCCGCCGCAACGTGAACATGACGATCCTGCTGTTCAACAACCGGATCTACGGCCTCACGAAGGGTCAGTACTCGCCGACCTCCGAGGTGGGCAAGATCACGAAGAGCTCACCCTTCGGCAGCATCGATCCGCCGTTCAACCCGCTGGCGGTGGCACTCGGAGCCGAAGCGAGCTTCGTCGCGCGTACGCACGACCTCGACCGCAAGCACATGATCGAGACGTTCCGTGCGGCGCACGACCACCGAGGCGCGTCGTTCGTCGAGATCTTCCAGAACTGCAACGTGTTCAACGATGGCGCGTTCGATGACATCACCGGCCGCGAGCAACGGCCGAAGATGATGATCGACCTGAAGCACGGTGAGCCGATCCGCTTCGGTCCGGATCACGAACGTGGAGTGGTGATGGGTGCGGACGGCCAGTTGCGGTTGGTGGATGTCGCTGATGTGGGCGAGGACGCGATCCTCGTCCACGACGCTCATCGCCACGATCCGAGCCTTGCCTTCGCGCTCGCCCGTCTGAGCAACGACGACCACTCTCCGACCCCGTTCGGCGTGTTCCGCTCGATCGAACGTCCCGACTACGGCACCGCGGTCGGTGCCCAACTCGCTGCGGCATCGGACAAGAAGGGCCCGGGCAACCTCACCGACCTGCTCCGCTCGAACGGCAGCTGGACGGTCACCGCCGACATGTAGACGGCTGGCGAATGGTCAGGCGGTGGAGTTCACCAGGCGTTCACGGCAACGCCGGGGTGCCGAGTACCGACGACCCGACCGGACCCGGTAACTTCCGGACGTGCGTCGGATGCGGGATCCGGCACAGCGCGAGCGGGGGTCCGACGAGAATGTTTGCTGCCAACACCACGGTCGTCACGCTGTTGCTGATCGTGTTGCTGATCGTGCTCGCCGTGCTGTTGCTCCGATGGCTGACGGCGCGCCGGCCGAGCCAGGTGGCCCGAGCCGTGGCAAGGACCGCACCCACGGAATCGTCCGCGACGGGGGTGTCAGCGCTGGCAGGTGCCGACGAGACATCCGCTGCGCTCATCGATGACACGAGCAAGGTCGATGAGGTCGCGGTCGATGAGGTCGCGGTCGATGAGGTCGCTGTCGATGAGGTCGCGGTCGAGGGTGACGAGTCGCTCGGCGTTGGCGACGGCCCCGTGCGGCGGTGGGCGTTCGTCCGCGGCGAGCCAACGATCAGGGCATCGGTGCAACCTCCCGGCGACGAGGCCCGAGCGATCGCTGCTGGTGAGGCCGATCATGCTGCTCCGATCCCGGACGGAGTCGAGGTGGTGGACTCGGAACTGGCGCTGCCGACCGCGGGGTTCGCCGAGGGATGGCACGATGACGACGGACGAGAAGGAGGCCGTGTGGCGATGCACGATTGGGCTGACGATGGCGGATTCGACGCGCCGACCGAGGATGGCGCGCACGATCAAGCGGCCGACGGCGCAGAAGCCGAGCACGCCGACGGGACCGGCGGAACCGGAGACCACGAGTGGCTCGGTGTCCACGATCGAACCGACGACGGCCGCGACGATGGCGCCGATGATCGACTGGTCGCTCGCCTGGATCGCGCCGCGTCGCTGCAGGCCGCCCTCGAGCAGGCGCGGTCGCGTGTGCAGGAACTCGAGGCCGAGCGCGAACGCAACCTCGAAGGTCTCGATCAGGTGGCTCGGGAGTACCGTCGCCGTGGTGCACTGGTGCGCACGCTGCGGGCTGATGTTGCCTCGTCGGATGAGCAGACGGCCGCGATCGCCAGTGAGTTGTCCGCGATGCGCGACGAGTCGAGCCGACTCGAGGAAGAGCGGATGTCGTTGCTGCGCAGGGCCGAAGCCGGACAGCATCTCGGCGCGCAGCTGAACACCCAACTCGACGAGGCCCGCGGCGAGCTCGATCACGTGAAGGCCGCTGCAGCTGAGCTGCAGGCGCTCCTCCACGGCAGCGACGATCGTGTCCGCGACCTCGAGACATCACTGTCGTCCTGCGAAGCCGACCGACGCTCGATCCAGTCGTCGCTGGCCGGTCGCGACGAGAGGGTGCGCCGGCTCGAACAGGCGCTGGCGGAGCGGGACGACCGCCTTCGCTCGGTCGAATCGGAGCTCGCCGAGCTCAGTGGCCGGTTGGTCGAGCTCGGTGACCGTTCCGCAGAGGTCTGACCTTCCGGGTTGGAGGTTCCTTCCGGGTCGGACTCTGGCGTCGGAGACCCCCGGGTCGGAAGTCTCCCGCTCGGAGAAGACAGGTCGGAGGTTTGCGGGTTGGAGCCTTCGGCGTCGCCGATCTTCGGGTCAGCGGTCAGCGGATCGGCGCGGCCGGAGTACGGATCAGCGCGGGGCGTCCCCGTATCGGTAGGTGTGGGTCAGTTCGTCGAGGCGAACCTTCAACTGGGGGTCGATCGGGGTGCGCTCGGCTGCGATCGCGTCCGTCAACTGCTCGGGACGCGACGCTCCGACGATCGGGCTCGTGATCACGGGGTTGGCGAGCACCCACTGCAATGCCAACGTGGCCATCGAGACCCCGGCTTCGGCTGCCAGTGCGCTCGCCTGCTCGACGGTCTCGAACGCCCGGTCGTGCCAGTAGCGCTCCTTGTAGCGCTCGCCCTGATCTCCACTCTCGAAACGTGTGCCCGTGGTGTCGCTGCCGGGGGTGTGCTTGCCGGACAGAAACCCTCCCGCGAGCGGGTTGTAGGGGATCACTGCGATCGACTCTTCGGCGCACAGCGGGAACATCTCGCGCTCGAACTCACGGAACAGCATGTTGTATCGAGGCTGCACGCTCTCGAAGCGCACCGTGCCGAGCACCTCGGCGCGGCCGATCGAACGAGCGAGTTGGTAGGCGAGCACGTTCGAACAGCCGACGTAGCGCACCTTGCCCTGCCGCACCACGTCGTCGAGAGCCTGCAGCGTCTCGTCGATCGGCGTGCCCGGATCCCATGAGTGCACCTGGAAGATGTCGAGATGGTCGGTGCCCAGCCGGCGGAGCGACTCATCGAGCGAGCGGATGATGTTGATGCGCGAGTTGCCGGCCTCCCAACGCCGCCGGCTGGTCGGGAAGAAGCACTTGCTCGCCAGGAGGATGTCGTCGCGACGACCCTTCAGCCATCGTCCGATGATCTCGTCGGTCGCACCCTGCGATTCGGGGTAGCCGCTCGGGGGATACATGTCGGCGGTGTCGAACAGCGTGATCCCGCCTTCGTACGCGGCGTCCATGATCGAGCGCGCCATCTGCTCGTCGACCTGGCCGCCGAATGTCATCGTGCCGAGCGTGAGCCGTGAGACCTGGAGGCCGGTGCGTCCGAATCGGGTGGAGTGCATGGTCGCAACGTAGACGAGTCGGTCCGGCTCGGGCTCTGCCAGACTCGTCGACGAAATGTCGATCTTGCTCGCACTCGTGTCAGCGGCCGTCTACGGCATCGCCGACTATGCGGGTGGCCGCGCCAGCCGTGTGTTCGCGAGCGCACTCGTCACGCTGGTCGGCCAGGTCGTGAGCCTGGTGCTCGTCGTCGTGTTGGTCCTGCTGATCGGCACACCCGTGCCGAGCGGCGGCACATTCGCATGGGGTGTCGTGGGCGGTGCCGCTGGTGCCGTCGGACTGGTCAGTCTCTACCACGCCTTCGCTCACGGTGCGATCACCGTGGTGGCGCCGTTGAGCGCGGTCATTGGCGCCGTCCTGCCGATGATCGTCGGGTTGGCCGAGGGCGAACGTCCCGAGGTGATCGCCTATGTGGGCATCGCCGTGGCACTCGTCGCGGTCGCGCTGGTGAGCGGTGCCATCGGTCAACACGACAAGCCGACGCCGGCCCCGATCATCGGGTTCGCGTTGCTCGCCGGCGCCGGATTCGGATTGCTGTTCGTGGCGCTCGACCAAGCCGACTCCGACTCCGGGCTGTGGCCCCTCGTCGGTGCGCGGCTCGCATCGGTGCCGATCTTGTTGGGCATCTGTCTCGTCCTGCGCGCTCGGCCCGGAGCGAACCGGAGCCCGTTGCTGCTCGCTGTGTTCGCCGGATTCCTCGACATGCTGGCAAACGTGACGTACCTGGCCGCAGTCCGTGGCGGCCTGCTGTCCGTGGTGGCGGTGGTGAGCTCGCTCTACCCTGCCAGCACGGTGCTGCTCGCCTTCGGTCTCGACCACGAACGCGTGAATCGCTGGCAAGCAGCCGGCATGGCTGTCGCCGTCGCCGCGCTGGTGCTGGTCACCCTCGGCCGCTGACACCCCACCCGAGTCCACGAGTCTCGCCCGAGTGCCACGCGCCACCCCGGGGGGGCGCCTGGCACTCCGATGACAACTCGACGCGCGTTACGCCGCGTCGCCTGGATTGGCTGCGAGGTAGCCGGCGGCATCGATCGGGGTCGACTGCGAGTAGCCGATCGGCAGGCGTACGGTGCCGGCTGCGCTGCCGAAGAACACCTGGAACGCATGAAGACCTCGATACAGCAGCGGCTCGTCACGAAGTGCTTCTGCATACGCTGTCACCACGGCGACGTACCCGTCGTTCGGGTTGTACTGGTACACGGCGGCATTCATGTCTGCCGGTCCGCCGCTCCGAGCGAGGTAGGTGGCGGCGCCGATGATTGCATCGCGAGTGACGAGCGGGTCGCCAATGCAGCATTCGGCCCAGGTCGTGGGCAGGAACTGCATCGGACCCGCCGCGCCGGCCGATGACACGCCCTGGATCCGGCCCATGCGCGTCTCCTGCAGATGGATCGCAGCGAGCCAGAACCACGGAATGCCGGTGATGCTCTCGGCCTCGGCGTAGTGGGCGAGCAGGGCATCGACGGGTTCCGGTTCGATGATCATCCACGCCGGCAGCTTCGTCGGTGGTTCGCTCGGCGTGGTGTCGGCTGCGTTGCGCGCCTGTAGGAACTGACGCGCCCGCACGATCCGCTCGATCGACGGTCTCGCTGGCGGATCGAGCGCAGCCAGCACGGCCTCGTCCAGCTCGGGTTGGTCGGCGAGTGCTCGGAGCAGGAGCTGCAGTTGCCGGCCGCTCTGTGCCACAACGTCTGCCGGCGAGGTGGGATCGATGATCGCGGCGTGCGCGACAGAGAGAGCAGCGGCGAACTGAGCGGCATCGAGCTGGGTGTCCAGACTGGCATCGAGAGGGGTCGCCGATTGCGGAGTCGAGATCGTGGGCGTCGCTGACGCTTGGGCGATTGTCGCCGGAGCGATGTTCACTGAAGACGTCGCGGCGAACGTCGTCGGTGGGCTCGACTCGGCGGTCGAACAACTCCCGCACACGCCGGCAGCGACGATCACCGCAATCGGAAGAGCACCCTTGCCGCGCAGCATCCCGCCAGTCTCGCGCTCCGCTCCGTTCGTGAGCTGCGACCCTCGCCACGCGTGCACCAGCTCACGAACCAACCGATCCGTGAGCTGCGACCCTCGCCACGCGTGCTCCGGCTCACGAACCAGTCAGCGGGGGAGGCCGAGGACGCGTTCGCCGAGGATGTTGCGCATCACATTGGACGTGCCGCCCATGATCGTGTAGCCGGGCGTGTAGAGCAGACCATGGGTGACGTCGCTCCACAGCGTGGCCTCGGCGCCGAACATCCGCGCCACGAAGCTCGACACCCGTGCCTCGTGTTCGGTGCAGAAGCACTTCGTGGCGGCCGAGAACCCGGCCGGCGCCTGTCGGAGTGTCTCACGAACGACGAGGATCCGCCCGATGCGGTATCCGGTCTCGAGCTGGGCGATCTCTTGGCGGACGATCGGGTCGCTGGTGTCGGCTCGCTCCCTGGCCATCAGGTAGAGCGCCTGGTTGCTGACGAGACGGTCGATGCCGCCCCGCTCGTGCTCGAGCTGGCGCATCGTCTGCTTGAACGCACCGCCCTCGGCGCCGACCAGGTTGATCGCCGGCACCCGGACGTCGGTGAAGAACACCTCGCAGAAGTGGCGGTTGGTGGTCATGTCGGTGATGGGCCGTACGTCGATGCCCGGGGTGTCCATCGGCACGATGATCTCGCTGATGCCGGCGTGCGGCGGGCCCTCGCTGGTCGTTCGACAGATGAGGTAGCAGTAGTCGCTCTGGGCGCCGAAGCTGGTCCAGATCTTCTGCCCGTTGATCACCCACTCGTCGCCGTCTCGCACGGCCTGGGTCGTCAGCGACGCGAGGTCGCTGCCCGCATTCGGCTCGCTCATGCCGATGCACCACGTGGTCTCACCGGAGAGGATCTTGGGCAGGAACTCAGCCTGCTGGTCGGGGCGCCCGTACGCGATGAGCGTGGGGCCCATCTGGCGGTCGCCGAACCACATGGCTGCGATCGGTGCCCCGGCCGCGATCATCTCCTCGCCGACGATGAGGCGCTCGATCGCCGGGCGCCCGCCGCCACCGAACTCGGTCGGCCAGGTCATCCCGATCCAGCCGTGAGCGGCCATCTCCTTCGAGAAGTCCTTCGAGTACCCGTTGATCCAACTGTCGTTGTGCCGGCCGAACCTGGCGACGGCCTCCGTGGCCACCTTGCGAGCACGCTCGCGGAGTTCGGTCTGCTCGGGTGTCCAGGAGAAGTCCATCACCACGGATGCTACGACGCCCCGGATGTGCAGGCCCTCGTCGCGGATCACTTGCAGGCGTCACATCCCGACCATGCCGATAAATGTGATTGCTTTAGTCGGGTATTGATACCCTATGGCTCGTGACCATTCCGCCCGTCCCTCCCGGCACCCTTCCTGCTCCGAGCACGGCTCCGAACACGGCTCCGAACACGGCTCAGACCACGAGTCCGATCGCGAATCCGATCGAGACCCTGGCGACGGGCGGCTTCGACGCCTCGACGTTGGATCTCGACGCACTCAACGCCGAGTTCGAAGCCCACGGGGATGCGACGAGGATGATCGAGTGGCTCGTCGCCACGTTCCCGCTCGACCGCGTGATCGTCGCCTCGGCGATGACGTCCGACACCGTGCTGGTCGACGTGGCGGCCAAGGTGGCACCGGGCATCGACGTGCTGTTCCTCGACACCGGCTACCACTTCGCCGAAACGCTGCAGACGGTCGATGCCGTCGGAGCGCGGTACCCGGTCCGGCTGGTCGTCACGCCCGCCGCGCCGATCGGCGACGAACGCTTCCTCAGCGATCCCGACGGTTGCTGCCACCAACGCAAGGTCGTGCCGCTCGAGCAGGGTCTGGCCGGTCGACTCGGCTGGATCAGTGGTGTGCGCCGCAGCGACAGCGAGGTCCGCGCCAACACCCCGTTCGTCCAGATCGACAAGCGGGGCATGGTGAAGCTCAACCCGCTCGCAACGTGGACGGATGCCGATCTCGCCACGTACGCAGCAGTACACGAGGTGCCGCTGAACCCTCTGCTCGACCAGGGCTATCCGTCGATCGGCTGCACCCCATGCACCCGCAAGCCGGCTGACGGTGAG
>JANNQK010000340.1:0-13385 GCA_031400715.1 Actinomycetes bacterium
CCAGGAGGCCTTCGATCAGTCGAGGAACTCGTGCGTCGGGCTCGAGTCCACGGCTGACGCCTCGTCGCCGGCATCGCTGGTCATCGTGGCAGTTCGTCCGGTCGGACGGTGCAGGTCCCATCGAGAGCGACGTTGCGCGTCGGCGCTGTGTTCGAAGTGCATGGTCTGATCCATTGCGTACATGGTCGGTCCTTCCGAGGCGGAGGACTGCGGACCGGTGCGTTCCCCGGTTGCTCGACAGCCGGGCGTGACGCGCCCGGGCCGGAGCCCGGGGTCAGGTGAGTGCTGCAATACGTACGACGATCGATGCCGCAAAGATCACGGCGGAATCGGTCGTACGCACGATGTGGACTGTACCGGATCCGAACGCACATGCACGGATGGTTTGTCGGATTCGCGCGTCTCGCGCGTCCTCGGGGTCGGCCAACGACTGCGCGCCCAGTGGTCCCCGCCGATCTCAAGCGAACGGGTGGGCGGATGAACGGCTGTTCAGGACCGATCCTTACCGAGCAGCGAGGCATGACATGCCTCGCACACCCACCACTCGGCAGGCCGTCCGATGGGCTCGTCGGGGTCGAGCGGGAACTGTTGAAGGCAACGCCAACACCGGCGGGTCATCGCATCGGCTGCGTCGTCGGCGGCGACTGCAGGATCTGCGCTCACGACTACAGACCCTTCGGTCGGTTGTCCTTCTTCTCTCGCTTGGCGTCGCGCTTTTCCTTGAGCGACTTGCCGGGCTTCTTGGCGGATGGCTTCTGGGGTGACTTCTCGGGCACGGTGGCTCCTCGGTCGTCGAAAGGGCACCTTACCCCGCAGCGCAGAGGGAACGTCGCAGGTTCGGCGAACGCCGGGCTCAGAGCCAGTCGCGGCGTTTGAAGTTGCGGTACAGGAGAGCGCACGCAACCACCATCACGCCGAGAGCGAACGGGTAGCCGAACTTCCATCCCAGCTCGGGCAGGTGTTCGAAGTTCATGCCGTAGATGCCGGCGATCATCGTCGGCATCGCCATGATCGCCACCCACGCAGAGATCTTCCTCATGTCTTCGTTCTGGCGCATGCCGACCTGGGCGACGTTGGCGTGGAGCGCGCTGTCGAGGAGGGCATCGAGACTGTCGAGCCCGTCCGACACCCGCAGCAGGTGGTCGAGCACGTCGCGGAAGTAGTCGCTCGACTCGAGATGGATCGGCGCCTCGCCGACGCCGAGCTCGACGAGTGCTGGCTGCAGCGGGGCGATCGCCCGCCGGAAGTCGAGCACCTCTCGCTTGAGCTTGAAGATGCGCTCGGCATGGGCAGCTTTCGGACCGCTGAACACAGCCTGCTCGATCTGATCGATGTCGACGTCGAGGCCCTGCATCACGTCCTCGTAGTCGTCCACGACCTTGTCGGCCAATGCATGCAGCACCGACGTGGGACCCCATCGGAGCTTGTCGACCTCGGTCTCGAGTTGGGTGCGCAGATCGGCAAGTCCCGCAGTCATGCCGTGACGCACGGTGATCACGAAGTGCTCGCCGATGAACACCATCAGTTGACCGACCTCGATCACCTCTTTGGAGTCGACGTATCGGGCGGGTTTGAGCACGACGAACACCGAGTTCTCGTACCGCTCGAGCTTGGGTCGTTGGTGGGCGTGGACCGAGTCCTCCACCGCGAGAGGGTGTAGATCGAACGCATCGGCCACCCGCTGGAACTCGTCGTGGGTGGGCTCGTGGAGACCGACCCAGACGAAGCCGCCCTTCGACTCGGCGAACGCCAGGACATCGCTGAGCGACGGCTCGTGCTCGACCCTGGCGCCCTTCACGTACACACCGCAGTCGACGATCACGGGTGCAGTTTGCCCCACATGGCGACGTCAGGCGATGACCCGGTCATGGCAGCAGCGTGTACGCCGGGTTGCTGAACTCGAGGCGATCGCCCACGCGGTTCGCGACACCTTCGATGATCAGTCGCCGACCGAGCGTGATCCCACCGATCGAGCGCCGCCCGGTCCACACGGCGGTCGCCGAACCCGAGTCGTCGGAGATCGTCACGGCCAACGACGGCTGCCCCGTCGTGGGTCGAGCGCGCATCCGGGTGACCTGGCCCTCCACGGCGATCCGTCGGCGGGGGATCGCCGCCGAGATCGGGAGCAGGTCGATGCCGGTCGACCGATCGCCCTGCGGAGTCGAGGTCGGGGTCGAGGCCTGAGCCGCCGATGAGCGTCGCCCTCGCAGCAAGGCCATCTCAGCCCACCAGCACGCGTCGGACGTCCGCCTCGGAGTCGCCGGTCACGAGGACCATCACCTCGTCGCCGACGTGCAGCACGGTGTCGCCGCGGGGCACCACCACCTGCGACTTGCGCAGCACGGCGACGATCGTCGATTCGCGTGGCAGGCCGAGTTGGACGATCTCGCGGCCGAGCGCCGGAGAGTCCTCTGCCAACGTGACTTCCGCCAGCCGCGCACGGCCCTGGTCGAGGTTCAGCAGGCGGACGAACGACCCCACGCTGACCGCCTCTTCGACGAGCCCGGTGAGCAGGTGTGGCGTCGAGACCGAGACGTCGACGCCCCACATGTCGTTGAACATCCACTCGTTGTTCGGGTTGTTCACGCGAGCGACCACACGAGGAACGCCGAACTCCTGCTTGGCGAGCAGTGAGATCACCAGGTTGTCCTCGTCGTCGCCCGTGACGGCTGCGACCACGTCGGCATCGGCCACACCGATCCGGGCGAGCGTGTCGATCTCGCATCCGTCGCCGATCACCCAGTGCACGCCGACGGCGAGCGCGGCGTGTCGAGCGAGGACGCTCGGATCCTGGTCGAGCAACGTGACGTCGTGACCGCTGCCTGCGAGTTGGTCGGCCATGTACCGTCCCACGCTGCCAGCGCCGGCGATGATCACCTTCATCAGTGGGCTCCTTCGTGTGCGCCGGTCAAGATGCGGTCGATCGCGTCGACTCCGTCGCCCGCGACCATGATCTGGATGAGGTCGTCCTCCTGCAGAAGGAGTGTCGCGGTCGGCAACCGCTGCTGGCCGCTGCGGCTCACCAGGCACACCCGCCCTCCGGCGGCGTCGAGCTCGGCGACCGACCTGCCGGCGCCGGCAGCCGGGACTCGCCGCTCGATCAAGGCGAACGTCGACGACGGGTCGGTCCACTCGACCTCGCTGCCTTGCGGGAGCACGGATCGCAAGACGCGAGCGCTGGTCCACGCCACCGACGCGACGGTGGGGATGCCCAAGCGTTCGTACACGACGGCGCGTCTCGGGTCGTAGATCCTGGCCACCACACGGTGCACCCCGAAGGTCTCGCGGGCGACCCGTGCGATCAGGATGTTCGAGTTGTCGCCGCTCGTCACGGCCATCACCCCGCTGTCGACGCTGATCTCAGCGGCAGTGAGCACGTTGCGGTCGAACCCGATGCCGGTCATCGTTCGTCCGGCGAAGTCCTCACCGAGGCGACGGAACGCGTCGGCGCGTCGATCGATCACGACGACGTCGTGACCGTCCGCCGTCAACTCTCGTGCGACCGTGGAACCCACACGGCCACAACCCACCACGATCATGTGCATGTTCATGCCTCCTCGACGACGCCGTCGTGCATGTGCACGGGCACCGAGACGACGGCGGTGTGCGGTCGGTGCAGCAGTTTGGCCTTCAGCGCGAAGGCGCTCCCGTTGTGGAGCCACTGGGTGCTCCACGACGTGACGAACTCGGGGATGACGACGGTGATGATGTCACCCTCTTGTTGGGCGTCGATCTCGTCGAGGAACTCGAGGATCGGACGGGTGAGCTCGCGATAGGGCGAGTACACCGTGTGCAGTTCGATCGGGACACCGAAGTCGTGCCACTGCTGCTCCAAATGGACCCGCTCCTCGTCGTTACTCGCAACGGTGACGGCCATGATCCGGTCGGGTGCGAGCGACCGGGCGTACTGCACGCCGTGGAGCACGCCTTTGTTGATCCCGCCGACGAGCACCACCATCGTGTGCGTCTCTCGTTTTGGCCAGTAGCCGGGTTCGGCCGCGACGGCAGCCACGCCCTTGTCGTAGTGACGGCCGATGCTCTTGAACATCACCACCATGATCGGGATGAGCAGGGCCGGGATCCAGGCGCCTTCCGTGAACTTCGAGACCACCACGATCACGGCGATCAGCCCGGTGGTGCCGGCCCCGATCGCGTTGATCACCAGTCCCGCCTGCCAGTGCGGCTCGCGGTGCTTCAGGTGGTGGTGCACCATGCCGGTCTGGCTGAGGGTGAAGCCGGTGAACACACCGAACGCGTACAACGGGATGAGCTTCGAGATGTCACCCTGGAAGGCGACGATCAGGGCCCCTGCCACGATCGCGAGGAAGAGCACGCCGTTCGAGAAGACCAGCCGAGCACCCCGATTGAAGAACTGCCGTGGCAGGAATCCGTCCTTCGCGATGATCGACGCGAGCCGAGGGAAGTCGGCGTAGGCGGTGTTCGCGGCGAGGATGAGGATGAAGAACGTCGCGATCATCGTCAGCCAGAACATGATGCCCTTGCCGCCATACAGGTACTCGGCCATCAGACCCAGGCCGTTGCCGTCGTTCTCGCCGCGATACGGCTTGAGGTGCGACGCCAGTACTGACACACCGAAGAACGTCGTGCCGAGGATGCCGCCCATCCACATCAAGGTGGTCGCTGCGTTCTTGCTCTCGGGCTTCTCGAACGCCGGAACGCCATTCGAGACGGCCTCCACGCCAGACAACGCGACCGCACCCGACGAGAACGCTCGCAGCAGCATGATCAGGCTCAGCGAGCCGATCTGGGTGCTCTTCTCGAGAGCCTCCTCCGACAGCAGCTCGGGCGGGATCGGCCCGACGTGCTGCACGAAGATGCGGTAGAGGCCGGTGCTGATCAGGATGATCAGCATGACGATGTAGAAGTAGGTCGGTCCGGCGAACGCAGCGCCCGATTCCTTCACGCCACGCAGGTTCATCACCGTCATCACGAATACGCAGAGCAGACACACCGGCACGGTCCACTTCGTGTCGAACCCGAACGCGGTGCGCATCGCCAGCACCCCACCGGCCACGCTGACCGCCACGGTGAGGATGTAGTCGACGAGGAGCGCCGAGCCGGCCACGAGCGCCGGCATGGTGCCGAGGTTCTCGCGGCTCACGATGTAGGCGCCGCCACCGGATGGGTAGGCGTGGATCGTCTGCCGGTACGACGTGACCACGATCGCCATCAGGATGCAGACGATGATCGCGATCGGCACCAGCGGTCGGAAGGCAGTGGCACCGACGCCGGCCTGCAACACGATGACGACGAGGATCTCGTCGGTCGCGTATGCGGTGGAGGAGATGGCGTCGGAGGCGAAGACCGGCAACGCGATCTTCTTGCTGAGACGTTGGTGGTGTTCGTCAGCGCTGGAGAGCGGCTTGCCGAGGAGGATCTGTTTCAGTGCTGCCATAGGTACCGACACGTCGGCTGCAACAGGTTGCCGTGACCGCCGTTGGCGGCGGCGGACGTTAACGGCTTCTTAGCGGGAGCCCGCGCCGGCGCCGGACCCGGATCCGTCGCTGGGAGCATCGTCGCTCGGCGGTTCGAACCGATACCCCATCCCCGGCTCGGTGTGGAAGTACCGGGGGCGGCTCGGCTCCGGCTCGAGCTTTCGGCGGATGTGAGCCATGTGCACCCTGAGGTAGTTCGTCTCGTCTCCGTACTGCGGCCCCCACACCGCCTGCAGCAGATCCCTGCTCGAGACGAGACGACCGGCCCGCTTGACCAGCACCTCGACCAAGTGCCACTCGGTCGGGGTGAGCCGTGCATCCCCGTGGGGGGTCGTCGCTCGTTGTGCGGCGAGATCGATCCTGAAGTCCGCCGTGACGACCGCGGGGAGCTCGTCGTTTGGTGCCGGTCGCCGCAGGGCCGCCCGCACACGGGCCAGCAGCTCGCCCATCCCGAACGGTTTGGACACGTAGTCGTCCGCCCCGGCGTCGAGCGCACCGACCTTGTCGAACTCGCTGTCTCGTGCCGACAGGACCACGATCGGAACCGACGTCCACCGTCGCAACGAGCGGATCACCTCCATCCCCGAGATCCCGGGCAGCCCGAGGTCGACCACCACCAGGTCGGGCTTCGTCGCCAGCGCCAGCTCGAGCCCGCGTTCGCCGGTGGGTGCCAGCTCCACCTCGTAGCCGCGTGCGCGAAGGTTGGTCCCGAGCGTGCGCAGCAGGTGCGGCTCGTCCTCGACGCACAGGATGCGGCTCACGATCGCTCCAAAGGCGACGCAGTGGTCGGCGGCGTCGAGGACACAGGTGATGGCCCCGAGATGGGCAACGAGATCACAGCGGTCAGGCCTCCGCCAGGAGTGTCACGCAACTCGAGCGTGCCGCCCATGGCTGCCACGAACCGATCTGCGATCGCGAGTCCCAGCCCCAGACCACCACTCGCCCCGGAGTCGTCGAGGCGATGGAAGGGTTGGACGACGATCGCTCGTTGCGCACGCGGGATGCCGGGGCCATGATCGATCACGTGCAGCTGGACGATCGTGCCGGTGCGGTGTGCCTGCACCTTGACCCGCTGATCGGATGACGACCAACGGAGGGCGTTGCCGATCAGGTTCGCCACGACGCGGTCGAGCAGTGCCGGATCGGTCTGAACATCGGGGAGATCCGCAGGCAGCCACACGTCCACCTTCTCGGACGAGATCCCGATCGAGTGGAGCGCAGCGGGCACCACCTCCTCCATCGACGCGGCGCGCAGCACAGGACGGAGGACGCCTGCCTCGAGGCGGCTGAGATCCAACAGGTTGGTGACGATCGAGGTGAGTCGATCGGTCTCGGCCTCGATGGACGCAAGGAAGTCGTTGCGGGTGTCCTGCGGCCAGTCGATGTCTGTCTGCCGGAGACTCGACACCGATGCCTTGATGCTCGCCAGTGGCGATCGCAGGTCGTGCGACACGGCGCGCAGCATCGCCGTTCGTAGTTCGTCTGCTCGAGCGAGCGTGTCTGCCTCGCTCGCGATGGAGCGCAGCCGCTGCTGCTCGAGCGCCCGCGACAGCTGCCCCAGGAACGCCCTGAGCACCCGATGATCGTCGGCTGCGAGCGCCGGTCCGCGGGTGGCGAGCACGAAGCCGCTCGCCAAGGGATGCACCGCGTCGGCATCGGCGATCCGCATCGGTGCGTCTCCGGCAGCGGCCAGCACGCGCACAGCGGCATCTTCGGGGGCGAGCACCGACACGCCGTCGAGATGGAAGGCGCGCCGCAGCTGTTCGATGACCACATCGGGGAGGTCGAACTGTCCCGAGCTGGTGAGCGAGGCCAGGGTCGACGCCTCCTGCCGAGCGCGGTCTGCCTCCGCCGCCCGCCTGGCGGCCATCGATACGAACGTCGACATGATGCCGGCCACCGAGAGGAACACCGCCAACTCCAGCACGTTCTCACCGCTGGAGATCCGGAGGGTGTGGTACGGCGGGATGAGGAACCAGTTCGCGAGCAGCGGGGCGGCGACTGCAGCTCCCAATCCGGGCACGGCGCCCCCGGCGGCGGTGATCGCGACGACTGCGAGCAGGTACAGCGACAGCGAGGTCGCGACCGACAGCTGGTCGCGGTTCGCCGTCAGCGAAGAGGTGAGCACGGCCAATGCCGCCGCGCCGATGACGCCTGCCGCCAACTGTCGTCGCGGCGAGGGCACGATCCGATGGCTCCGGGGACGGTCGTCGTCGGGGAGATCGACCGCGACGACGTGCACGTCGACCGATCTGGCCCGGCGGATCACGTCGTCGACCACCGTGCGTCGACCTGGCCGGACCCGCCGCTTGCCGGGTGTCCCCAGCACGAGTTGCGATGCGTGCTCGGTCTCCGCGAAGGACAGCAAGGTGCCGGCGACGTCGGTGCCGATGATCTGATGGAAGGTGCCGCCCAGACGCTCGACGCGCTCGCGACGTGCGTCGCGACGGGTGTCGTCGGCTTCCGGCGCGATCTGGACGTGCACACCGATCATCGGTGCGCGCGACCGCTGTGCGAGTCGAGCGGCCCTTCGGAGCACGGCATCGGCGTTCGGGCTGTCGGTCACCGCGACGACCACCTTCTCGTGCGCCCCGGGAGGGTCCTGCGGACCAGCGGCGAGTCGATTCGCCATCCAGAACATCATCAGCCCGCGCAACTCGGCGAACGCGCTGGTGTTGAACAGGTCGGCGTCCTCCGGCCTCAAGTCGTCGGGCCCGAAGACGTTGCCGTGTGCGATCCGCCGCCGGATCGCCTCGGGCGAGATGTCCACGATCTCGATCTGCTCCGTGCGGATCAAGAACTCGTCGGGCACCAGGGCGTCGGGCACGCGACCGACGATGTCGCGGACTGGGTCAGCGAGCGAGTCGATCTGCTGAACGGTGAGCGTGGTGATCACGTCGATCCCGGCATCGAGCAGAGCGTCCACGTCCTGCCAACGGTGCTGTCTCGGCGACGCCTCGGGGTTTCGGTGCGCCAACTGATCGACGAGGACCACGCTCGGTCGAGCCGCCAGCACTGCGGCGACGTCGAGGTCGAGCGGACAGGCCGACGGCGCGCCGAGCTGCGCCAGCCGGGCCTCGATCACCGACCTCCCGTGCGTCAGCACGCACCCGATCATCACATCGGCGCCGCGACTCTGGCGTCGCAGTGCCTCGTCGAGCATCGCGTAGGTGGTGCCGACGCCCGCGGCGGCTCCCAGGTACACACGAAGACGACCTCGCTCCACACGCCCCAGTGTGGCGCACGCCGCGGGTGCTTCGTCGAAGGAGGGCGTCGGGACGTTCAGACCCGGCTGGGGGTGGAGGTCGTGTTCAGAACCAGTTCGAGCTGATCGGCGAACGCGAACACCACCCGCCGCTCGAGTGCCAGTGAACCGATGCCTGGACGTGGGGTGATCGTGAGCTGGGCCGATGCCCGCGGATCGTTGAACGCCACCACCGCGCCACCCTCCGGCAGCACGAACGTGGCCGGGTCGTCGGGGTGCATTCGCTGACGAGCGATCATCGGGAGTTTCGAGGCTCCGGCCGGCTCGATGCGGCAGTCGACCAGGGACATGCCCGCGCATGCAGCCTTCACGGCCTCGATCCAGACAACGGGGATCGGGCGATCTTGTGCGCTTGCTGTCGCCAGCAGCGAGCGGTTCTCGGCTGCGGCGATGGCGGTGTGCTCGCGGGCGAACACTCGGATGCGAAGCGCGGTGGCAACGCTGACCGCGATGCCGATCACCGCGAGCAACGTCACTGCGATGAGATCGGACCGTGAGGTGATTCGAAGCGAGTGAACCGGCTCGGTGTGGAAGTAGTTGAGGCTGACGGCGGCTGCGATCGATGTCGTCACGCCCGCCTTCCAGCTCACCGTCGCAACGGCGACGGTGATGACCGCCGTGACCAGCGCGACGTTTGCGATCTCCATCGTGTCGCGCACCCCGGTGGAGGCCCACGCGATGCCGATGACGACCATTGGTCCGGCAAACGAGAGCGCGAGGCGGAACGGATCGATCGGTCGTGGACGCTGAGATGTACGGCTCATGACCTCCATCAGTAACACCATGTCGATCGTGGTCCACCGCTGTTGACGCGTTCTTAGCGCCGGCGGCGCTCGGTGGTCAGAGGCCGAGCGACTTGGCGATGATGGTCTTCATCACCTCGGTGGTGCCGCCGTAGATGGACGTGACACGAGCGTCTGCGTAGGCGCGGGCGATCGGGTACTCGGTCATGTAGCCATAGCCGCCGAACAGCTGCAGGCACTTGTCGATCGTGCGCTGTTGCAGTTCGGTGCACCAGTACTTGGCCTGGGCTGCATCGGTCGCGGTCAACTCGCCGTCGTTCAGCCGGAGGACGCACTGATCGATGTAGGCCTGGGCGATGTCGACTTCGGTCTTCACCTCGGCGAGCACGAACTTGGTGTTCTGGAACGAGCTGATCGGCTGGCCGAACGCCCTGCGTTCCTTGACGTAGTCGACCGTCCAGCCGAGCGCTGCACGCGCGGTCGATACTCCGGTGAGTGCGATGGAGAGCCGCTCCTGGGCGAGGTTCGCCGTGAGGTAGCGGAATGCCTGACCCTCCTCGCCCAGCAGGTTGGCCACCGGCACGCGAACGTCGTTGAAGAACAGCTCGGCGGTGTCCTGGCTGTGCATGCCGATCTTGTCGAGGTTGCGACCACGTTCGAAGCCCTCCATACCTCGTTCGACCACCAGCAACGACATCCCAGTGTGCCGTTGGGTCGGGTCGGTCTTCGCGACCACGATCACCAGGTCGCTGTTGATCCCGTTCGTGATGAACGTCTTCGATCCGTTCAGCACGTAGACATCGCCGTCGCGCACGGCCGTCGTGGCGATGCTCGCCAGATCGGATCCCGTTCCCGGCTCGGTCATCGCGATCGCAGTGATGAGCTCGCCGGCCGCGATGCCCGGCAACCAACGAGCCGCCTGTTCATCGGTGCAGTACTCGATGAAGTAGGGCGTGGTGATGTCGTTGTGCAACGTGATGCCCAGGCCCGCACCGCCGATGCCGGCCACTGCCAGCTCGTCGGCGATCACCTGGTTGAACCGGAAGTCCTTGGTGCCGCCACCCCCGAGCGCTTCGGGTACGGCCATCCCGACGAATCCGTACTTGCCTGCTTCGGCGAACAGCGATCGCGGGGCCAGCCCGGCGGCCTCCCACTCCAGGTAGTGCGGTGTGATCTCGTGGGCCACGAAGGCTGCGAACGAGGCCCGGAACTCACGGTGCTCGACGTCGAAGTGATCCTGCATGAAGCCACTCTGTCGCATCGGAAGAGGTCGCACACAGCTATCGCCTGCGATCCGAGGACGAAGCGCTGGCCGACCCCACGATCCGAGCTGCGGCTACGGTGCGCGCCATGTCGGACCAACGATTCGCCATCGCGATCGACGTCGGGGGCACGAAGATCGCCGGAGCGGCCGTGCGCGCCGATGGCACCGTTCACCACCGGGCTCAGGTGCCGACTCCTGCCGGCGACGCGGAGACGGTCTTCGCAGCTGTCGTCGAGGTGGTCGGGGCGGTGACGGCACACGTCGAACCCACAGCGTGTGCAGGGTTGGGGATCGGCACGGCTGGTCCGATCGATCTGGTCGCCGGCACGGTGAGCCCCGTGAACATCCACGGCTGGCGAGAGTTCCCGATCGTCTCCCGGATCGCCGCGCTGGTCCCCACCCTCGATGTCCACCTCGCCGGCGACGCGGTCTGTGTCGCGATCGGAGAGCACTGGCGCGGCGCCGGGCGAGGATGTGACGACATGGTGGGCATGGTGGTCTCCACCGTCGTCGGAGGTGGGATCATCCTGGGTGGTCGCCCGCATGTCGGGCCGTCCGGCAACGCGGGTCACCTCGGCCACGTCAGCGTCGATCTCGACGGGCCGATCTGTGCGTGCGGGGGAGTGGGGTGCGTCGAAGCGATCGCCAGTGGCCGATCGATCGCAGCCTGGGCCGTGGCGAACGGTTTCTGTGGCGAGCAGACCGCCGAGGCCGTCGCTGCCGCAGCGGGCGGAGGCGATCCGACCGCTGTCGCTGCGTTCGACCGTGCCGGCCGCGCGATCGGCAGCATGCTCGCCGGTGTTGCGACATCGCTCGACGTCCATGTCGCGGTCATCGGCGGAGGTGTCGCCAACGCGGGCGAGCTGCTGTTCGCACCGATCCGTCGCTCGATCGGACGATACGCGGGCCTTGGCTATGCGCGCCCGTTCGAACTGCGACGAGCGGCACTCGGTGGCGACGCCGGCCTGGTCGGCGCGGCTGCGCTCGTCCTCGCCGGAAGGTGACGGCGGTCTTCGAGTACCGAGACGTCGGATGGTCCGCTCGTATGCTCGGCCCATGACGGACACCATCGAGAGCGACGCGCTGCGAGCCAAGTATCGCGAGGAGCGCGACAAGCGGATCCGCCCCGACGGCAACGGGCAGTACCTGCAGCCCACCGGGCGGTTCGCGCACCTGCTCGACGACCCGTACGCGCCTCGAGTCGAGCGCGAACCGCTGTTCGACGAGGTGACCGTCGCCGTGATCGGGGGAGGGTTCTCGGGTCTCACCACGGGTGCCCGGTTGAAGCAGGCCGGCATCGACGATGTACGCATCATCGAAGGCGGTGGCGACGTGGGCGGTGCCTGGTACTGGAACCGGTACCCGGGTGCCATGTGCGACACGGCGGCGATGGTGTACCTGCCGCTGCTCGAAGAGACCGGGCACATGCCGAGCATGAAGTACGTGTACGCGCCCGAGATCTACGCCCATGCGCGACGCATCGCCACCCACTTCGGTCTGTACGACAACGCGGTGTTCTCCACCCAGGTGACAGAACTGCGGTGGGACGAGTCGGCGTCGCGATGGATCATCCACACCGATCGCGGGGATGCGATCCGGGCGAGGTTCGTCACGATGGGTACCGGCCCGTTGCATCGGCCGAAGTTGCCCGGCACGCCTGGCATCGAGGACTTCGCAGGCGAGTGCTTCCACACGAGTCGATGGGACTACGCCCTCACCGGTGGCGACCCGTCGGGTGCACCGATGACGCGGCTGGCCGGGAAGCGTGTGGGCATCATCGGCACCGGTGCGACGTCGGTTCAGTGCATCCCCGCGCTCTCGCGGGATTCGGGTGAGCTGTTCGTCTTCCAGCGCACGCCGTCGTCGATCGACATCCGCAACAACCATCCGATCGATCCCGAGTGGTTTGCGTCGTTGGGTCAGGGGTGGCAACAGAAGTGGCTGACCAACTTCGCCACGCTGCAGACCGGCGGTTTCACCGACGAGGATCTGGTGCACGACGGGTGGACCGACATCTCCAAGCGCATCCGTGACCGCGTGGTGAAGATGCTCGGCGAGGGTGCTGCGTTCGATCCCGAGACGATGCTGATGGCATACGAGGACAGCGACGACGAGAAGATGACCGAGATCCGCGCTCGTGTCGATCAGATCGTCACCGATCCGGCGACCGCGGAGGCGCTGAAGCCGTGGTTCCGTCAGTTGTGCAAGCGCCCGTGTTTTCACGACGAGTACCTGCAGGCCTACAACAACCCGAACACGCATCTCGTCGACACCGATGGCAAGGGCGTCGAGCGCATCGACGCCGACGGGCTCTGGGCGAACGGCCAGCATTACGACCTCGACGTGATCATCTACGCGTCGGGGTTCGAGGTCGGCACTCCGGCAGCGCGGCGCTCGGGCTTCGAGACCTACGGACGCGACGGTCTGTCACTCAGCGAGAAGTGGGACAACGGCATGCAGACGCTGCATGGCATGCACGTCCACGGCTTCCCGAACCTGTTCATCGTGGGACTCAGCCAGGCGGCGAACCTGATCTCGAACATCACCCACAACCTCAGCGAGGCCGGCGCGACGATCGCGGCGGTGATCTCGCATGCACAGGAGGTCGGTGCGAACGAGGTCGAGGTGACGAAGGACGGCGAGCAGGACTGGGTGCG
>JANNQK010000341.1:0-5235 GCA_031400715.1 Actinomycetes bacterium
CCGGTTCCGCCGGTTCAGCCGGTTCCGCCGGTTCCGCTGGTTCAGCCGGCTCCGTCGGTTGGACCAGTTGGTCGCTGCGCCGGGGATCGTCGCCGCGGCTCTGCAACAGGACGAATCCCGTCCACCCGATCGCCACCAGCGTGGCGGCGCCTGCCATGGCGAGGAGCCCGACCGCTGCATCGACATCGACCGCGGTGACGGTGCCCTTCACCACAGTTGCCAGGGCGCTCTCGAGACCATCGGCGTCGCCTTGCGAGCCGATGAACTCTGCCACGGTGTCGGCATCCGACGACAGAGAGGCTCGGCTGATGAACACCGACAGTGCCGCCACAGCTCCCAACCCGATGAACGCCGGAGCTGCGACCTTCCCGAGCGCGACCGCGGCAGCCACGCCGACGAGCGCCACCGCGAGGACGAGCATGGTCTCGCCGACCAACCCGTCGAGCGCCACGAGCCCGACCTCCTCACCTCGGCCGTCAGCAGTGACCGTGATGCCCATGAACCCAGCCAGGATCAGCGACATCGACGCCACCGCGCTCGCAACGACCGGACCCCAACGCATCGCCCAACGCTAGGCCGACGTCCACCGTCACCGGTGGATCCACCCCTCGGGCGGCACGTCGGCGAGAACGCGCCGGGGACCGTTCGAATCCACCTGCGTCCGACCCGATCCGTGTGGGAAGGTGGCCGCGTGGTTGCCGGATTCGTTCTCCCCGATCCCCCTGCGGCGGTTCGCGCCAAGGCCGAAGCCGCAGGCGCGCTCGGCTGGTTGCGCGATCTTGCCGACCTGGTGGCCGAGCTCAGCGCACGGTGGGACCTCGTCGTCGACGACTCGTTCGACGACGGCACCGAAGCGTTCGTGCTGGCTGTCACCCGCAGCGACGCAACACCGGCCGTGTTGAAGCTGCTCGTGCCCCGTGGGAACGATGTCGCGCACCACGAGATCACGGTGCTGCGACTGGTCGATGGGCACGGGTGTGCGGCGCTGCTGGACGATGACGAGTCGCTCGGAGCGATGCTGCTCGAGCGGCTCGGTCCGTCGCTGCACGATCTGGGTCTCCCGATCGCACGTCGCCACGAGGTGCTGGTCGCAACTGCGCAACGAGTGTGGCGACCGGCGGCGGGATGCGGGCTCCCGACAGGAGCGGACAAGGGCCGGTGGCTCATCGATCACCTCACTCGGCTCTGGAACGAACTCGATCGCCCCTGTCGCGAACGGACGATTGCCCACGCGGTCGCGTGTGCTCGGCGACGCATCGCCGCTCACGACGACGAACGATCGGTGCTCGTGCACGGAGACATCCACGAGTGGAACGCGCTCCAATCGATCGATCCGGCCGACGGCTTCAAGCTGGTCGACCCCGACGGTCTGCTCGCCGAAGCCGAGTACGACCTGGGCATCATCATGCGCGAGGACCCCGACGACCTGGTGCTCGGCGACCCACGCGAACGATCTCGATGGCTCGCAGCCCGCACCGATCACGACGAGACCGCCATCTGGGAGTGGGGGGTCGTGGAACGCGTGTCGACGGGGTTGCTGTGCACGCAGATCGGCCTGCAACCGGTCGGTCGCCAGATGCTGCACGCAGCCGACCTCGTGGCCGAGCTCCAGAACGACTGAAACGTGATCGGCTGCGTGACCGGCTGCGTGTGCGGACGCGATCAGGCGCTGTGGAGCACCGGGTTGAGAGGGCCGTCGGCGACCGAACCGGGAGCGACGCCACCCAGCCATGCCTGCTGATCCCACACCCGCATCGGGTTGTCGACCGGGCCGACGGTGGCGCCGTCGGCGTAGTAGATGATGGTCATCACCGATCGCAGGGCGTCGGTCGGGTTCGGCGGTGCCGAATGCAACGTCCATCCGGTGTGGAACGTCGCGTCGCCTGCGACGAACGGAGCGTGCGAGACCAACGGGATGGAGCGGGTCCGGACGACGTCGTCGAAGAACTCCTGGGACGGATCGCCGATCGCATGTGTGCCCAGGCATCCGTCGCGCTGTGTGCCCGACGCGAACACCACACCCATGTCTGCCCGCACATCGACCAGTGGCATCCACATGGTGATCGTCCGGTCGGTGTCGAGCGGCCAGTACACCTGATCTTGATGCCACGGGGTGGGCCCGCCTCCGGGCTCCTTGCAGAGAGCCTGGTCGTGGTACAGCCGAACGCCATTCACTCCCAACAACTCGGCTGCCACCTTCGCAAAGCGTCGGGCGAACACGAAGCGCCGGATCACCGGGTCTCGCTGCCAGAGGTTGAGCGACTGCAGGAACGCCTTGCCGTACGTGTCGCGCTCGGCGAGCGGCCTCTTGTCCCACGCATGATCGAGCGCGGCGCGGACGATCGAGGGTGCACATGCAGCGACTTCATCGGGCGACGCAAGGCCACGCACGACCGCGTGACCGTCGGATCCGAACCCGGCAACGACCGCAGGGTCGAGTTCGTACGACGACGACAAGTCGGGGAGATGATCGATCGATGCTGTCATGGTTCGATGGTGACGTTCGCTCGGTTCTCGGAGCCGGATGTCAGTCGGGGATGAGCACGGGCTTGATCGTGCCGCCGGACAGCGACGACTGCTCGGCCTCGTTGATCTGGCTCATCGGATAGGTCTGGATCAGACGGTCGAACGGGAAGCGCCCGTCCTGCCACAGCTGGATCATGCGCGGGATGAACACCTGAGGCTTGGCGCTTCCCTCGAGGATGTTGATCATGGTCTTGCCGAGCGTGGAGAAGGCATCGAGCACCAACTCGCCCATCTGCACCCCGACCAGGCCCATCACACCCGTCATCCGCAACGACATGAGGCCGTTCTTGATGACCGCTGGAATGCCCGTGGTGTCGAAGCCGTATTGCGCGCCACCACCGGTGATGCCGATCACCTTGGCGACGATGTCGGCGTCGGCGCCGTCGAGCACGTGCGTGGCGCCCACTTCGAGCGCGAGCTCGCGCCGGTGCGGCTGGAGGTCGACCGCGATGATCGTCGTGGCTCCGGCGACTCGACCCGCCATGACCGCGGCGAGCCCGACGGCACCGACGCCGAACACCACGAGGCTGGTCCCCGCCCGCACGTCCATCGCACACAGGATCGAGCCTGCTCCCGTCTGGATGCCGCAGCCGAGGGGACCGAGCAACTCCAGCGGCAGGCTCTTGTCGACCACCACGACGTTTCGTGCGGTCGCCAGGCAATGGGTGGCGAAGGACGACTGACCGAACCAGCGCGCCGAGACCTCCTCACCGTCGGCGTCGCGCACCGGCGTCGATCCGTCGAGGTTGCGACCGCTCAGGTTCCGCGGGATGAAGGTGTCGCAGTAGGCCGGCTGATCGGCCAGGCAGTTGGCGCACCGTCCGCACGAGTCGAACGAGAGCACCACATGATCACCGACCTGCACCCCCACCACGTCGGTGCCAACGGCCTCCACCACGCCCGAACCCTCGTGACCGGTGATGACCGGCGGTGCGGCCATGAACCCGCCACGGGGCACGACATCGGTGTGGCACATGCCGGCACCGACGATGCGGACGAGCACCTCGTCGGCGGCGGGCGCGGCCAGATCGACGGTCTCGATCGCGTACGCCCCGGCCGGGTCGCGGAGGACTGCTGCCTTCACCTGCATGAGTTCACCTTTTCTGAGAGACGGTTCCGCTCGGTGGGTGTTGTTCCACCGTCGTTCGGCGCCACCGACGTTCTACACCACGCGTCCTACACCAAGCGAGGGTCGTCCGCCGGTGCCGAGCCGATGGAGCGGCGGCTCGCCGCTGCCACCTCGGCCACCGCTCGAGCGCACCGCCGTGCTCCACGCCCACGACGCTGACGATCAAGTGATCGACACCGGCGTCGACGAGCCGCTCGACCCGTGCGATGTGCTGCTCGACGGTTCCCGCCGCGACCGATCGAGCGAATCGTTCCGACGCCACCTTCGGTGGTCGATGGCGTTCGACGAGCTCGCGCACGTGGGCTGTGTCGTCTCCGATGAGCACGGTCCGCCACGTCGTCGAGCAGGGCGAACGCATCGGCGGACGCGCGCAGGTCGTGTTCTCCCTCGCCCACCAGCCCCCGCAGCGAGTCGCTCGAGACCACATGGCCGGCGAGGTGCTCGGCCGCCCAGGTGGACTTGCCCGATCCGGCAGGGCCGACCAGCACGACGAGGCAGGGTGACGGCAGCTCGATCACGCCACATTCTGACCGCTGCTGTCGCTGCCGAGGCAGAAGACGTCAGATCGAGCTCGGGAACCCCCGAACGGCCGCCATCCGCGTGCGCCTCAGTCGCCCGCCGCGGCAGGCGTCGCGAGTTCTTCGATGTACTGCACGATGGCCAACACATCGGCTTCCGGGACGGCATCGACGGGCATCTTCTGGGTGTAGCCGGCAACCTGTCGCACCCGGGGATCGACGATCGACTCGACCAGGTAGTCGCGGTCGGCGACGACGGTGCTTCCGTCGTCGAGCATCACGGTCGAGCCGAACAGCCCGACCCACTTCGGTCCCGCGTTGCCGGCTCCGCCTTCACCCGCGCGTCCGTGGCACCCCACACAACTTCGCCGAACCGCAGCTTCCTTGCCCGCCTGGGCAAGCTCACTGAGCGGTGGCCCCGCGTTCGTCCCGTCGTCGCGGCTCGCGAGTGCAACCATCACGACCACCACGACTGCGACCACGGCCACGCCTCCGATCGAGAGACGACGGACGAGACGCGCCCGCCGTTGCGCCGCCTTGTTCCGCCTCGCTCGATCGTTCACCGCGTCGACTCCTGAGGTTCACGCCGACCGTCGGCGCAGGAGTCGGCGCAGGAGTCAGGGCGGCAGGAGTCAGGAGTCGGCGTCATCATCGGGTGGGTCCTCAACACCCCAAGTGTTGCCCGGACCCGACGTCGTCGACCAGGGTCGAATGACCCCATGGGCCGACTTGGTGGATCGGCCGGCGACGGATCAGAACGGTGTCTCGGGCAGCCACTGAGCCGGAGCGCTGAACGGGTCGGGTGCGGCCCGTGCCGGGTCGATGACCTCGAACTGGGTCATCATGTCGTGATCCTCGTGCATCGTGTTGTGGCAGTGGATCATGTACTTGCCACGACCGTCGAACGTGGCGAGCACTCGCACGGTCTCGTTCTCGCCGACGTTGATCACGTCCTTCGGCCCGACCTCGTAGGGATAGGGCGGTTTGCCGTTGCGGGTGAGGATCCGCACATCGATGAGGTGAGCGTGCATCGGATGTGCCCAGCCACCGGAGTTGTTCTGG